>NZ_JAIMBW010000001.1:1597222-1916666 GCF_019195455.1 Gymnodinialimonas phycosphaerae
GGGCCCCGTCACATCGAAGCGCTGGAAGCCGTCGGATGTGTAGAGAGACCATCGAAACTCTGTCGAGCCGGGGAACCGCAGCAACAGGCAATCATGTTTCTTGTTGATCAGATCGGCGGCATCGACCGGCGCGCCACGCCGCGCGATGTACTCCGGCGCGGCGCAGAGTACCCGCGGCAAGGTCGCGACGGGCTTCATCATCAGGCCGGAATCGGGCGGATTGCCGATGACGAACGCCACATCCAACCCCTCGCCGGTCAGGTCCAGCGCGCGATCCGACAGGCGCAGGCGGGTATGGACCTCGGGGTATTTCTCGCGGAACAGCGCCACGAAAGGCGCGATGTAGCGCCGCCCGATCCCCAGGGGGGCCGAGACGAAGATCGATCCGCGCGGGTTCAGCGTAATCTCATGGACGGCGGCCTCGGCCTCATCCAAAGCCTCCAACACCTTCAAGGCCTTGGGGTAGAAAATGCGCCCCTGCTCGGTCGGCTGGATGGACCGTGTGGTGCGGGTGAAAAGGCGAATACCAAGAGATTTCTCCAACTCTCCAATCCGCGAGGACGCCACGGCGGCACTCACCTGCAAGTCGCGCGCGGCCGCGGACATGTTCTCCAACTCGAAGACGCGCGTGAACATTCGGATGTTGTTGATGTTGGTCATCTCGCCCCATTATCAGAAAAAATTTGAAGCTGCTCGGGATAATCAGGAATTATCAGAGAACCCCACCTGCGTATACCTTCACCCCAAAGGGGACCAAAGCCATGTATGATCTTGCCGTTTTCACTGATTGGGCCGCCTTCGCCGTCCGCTGGCTGCATGTCATCACCGCCATGGCATGGATCGGCGCGTCGTTTTATTTCATCGCGCTCGACTTGATGCTGCGCCCCTCCCCCGACATGCCCGAGGGCGCCACTGGCGAGGAATGGGAGGTCCACGGTGGCGGCTTCTACAATACCGTCAAATACAACGTAGCCCCCGCCCGCCTGCCCGAGCATCTGACCTGGCACAAATGGCAAAGCTACTGGACGTGGCTGTCGGGCGTCGCGTTGCTGGCGATCGTCTATTGGGGCGGCGCCGAGATGTTCCTGATCGACTATGACAAGATCGAATTGTCTACCCTCCAGGCGATCCTGATCTCGGCTGGGTCGCTGGCCATCGGCTGGGTCCTCTACGATTTCCTATGCAAAAGCCCCCTCGGCAACCACCCCACGGCGCTGATGGGCCTGCTGTTCGTGATCCTCATCGTCATGGCCTGGGGATATGATCAGGTCTTCACGGGCCGGGCCGCGCTGCTGCATCTGGGGGCCTTCACCGCCACGATCATGACCGCGAATGTCTTCCTCATCATCATGCCCAACCAGCGCATCGTCGTGAAGGATCTGCAAGAGGGGCGCACCCCCGATGCCAAATACGGCAAGATCGCCAAGCTGCGCTCCACCCACAACAACTACCTGACATTGCCCGTCATTTTCCTGATGCTGTCCAATCACTATCCGCTGGCCTTCGCGACGGAGTACGCCTGGATCATCGCGTCGCTGGTCTTCCTTCTTGGGGTTTTGATCCGGCACTACTTCAACTCCATGCATGCGGGCAAAGGTGAGCCCCATTGGACCTGGGGTGCCTCCGCCGTGATCTTCGTAATCATCATGTGGCTGTCCTCGATCCCGATGAACCAGGATTATGATTTCGAGGCCGAGGTCATCGTGCCCGAACCGGTCCAGTACGTGGTGGCAAACGAGCATTATGATGATGTGCGCAACATCGTCATGGGCCGCTGTTCCATGTGCCACGGCGTCGATCCTGTGTGGGAAGGCGTCCGGTGGGCCCCGCGCGGGCTGCGTCTGGATGACGACGCGCAGATCGCGCTGAACGCGCGGATGATTTACCTGCATGCGGGCCGCAGCCACGCGATGCCGCCGGGTAACATCACCGGCATGACGGTTGAAGAGCGCGCGCAGATCGTGCGCTGGTACCAGTCGCTGGACCGCGATGTGGCAGCGCTCGACTAACCCCCTCGCACCTTGTACGCGGGTCGACTAGACAGGGGACAGGCAAGCGCGAAGGACACCCCCATGGCCCGTTCAATCGACCTGAATTCCGATCTCGGCGAGGGCTTCGGCCCTTGGTCTATGGGTGACGACGCAGCGATGTTGCAGATCGTGACCAGCGCCAACATCGCCTGTGGCGGCCATGCGAGCGATCCGGAAACGATGTTCGAAACCCTTTTGGCGGCGCGCGAAAATGGCGTCGTGGTCGGCGCGCATCCCGGCTACAATGATCGCGAGGGCTTTGGTCGCCGGGTGATCCCGATGGCGCCTGCGGAGATCATGCGCCTGGTCGCGGCCCAAATCGGCGCGTTGCAAGGGGTGGCGGCACTGGCGGGCACGAAGGTGGGATATGTGAAGGCCCATGGCGCTTTGGCGAACCTCTCGGCGCG
Organism: Gymnodinialimonas phycosphaerae; assembly: GCF_019195455.1. NCBI lineage: Bacteria > Pseudomonadati > Pseudomonadota > Alphaproteobacteria > Rhodobacterales > Paracoccaceae > Gymnodinialimonas > Gymnodinialimonas phycosphaerae. The sequence continues at coordinate 1,599,660 of NZ_JAIMBW010000001.1, forward strand.
CGATCGCAGTGTCGCCGATGCGCTAATCGGCGCGGTCCGATTGATCGACCCCGCGCTGCCGATCCTCGCCATTTCCGGCACCCAGACCGAGCAGGCCGCCCGCGCCGCACGGCAGCCCGTCTTTTCCGAGGTCTTCGCAGATCGTGGCTATTTGTCTTCTGGCCAGCTTGTCCCGCGCGGGCAGGACGGCGCAATGATCCACGACGCGGAATTTGCGGCGGATCGGTTGTTGGAACTGCTGGAGACGGGCCATATGCCGGTCATCGACGGCGCGCCGATTGCCTTGCAGGCCGACTCCATCTGCGTCCACGGCGACAGCCCCGGCGCGGTCGCGATGGCCGCAAAGATTCGGGCCCGACTGGAAGGGAAAGGTTTTGAAATAAAACGGTTCCTCGCCCTATGACGGATGTGCCCTCCTTCAAACCCGTGGGCGACACCGGTCTTCTTGTGACGCTGTCGGACGTCGCGGATGAGGCGGCAAATACCCATGTGATCGCGCTCGACCACGCCCTTGCCGCAGCCGAGGTCAACGGTGTTAAGGAATGCATTCCCGCACTGGTGAACCTGCTGGTTCACTTCGATCCGCTAATCACCGATCACGCGAGCGTCGAGGCCGCCGTGCGCGCGCTCTTTCCGCTGCCCGACATCACGGCCTCGGATACCACGACTCATATCATCCCAGTGTGTTACGATGCGGAACTGTGCCCTGACCTTCTGGCCACCGCCGAGGCAACAGGGCTGCCGCCCGAGCAGGTGATCGCGGCCCATGCAAGCGCCCGCCTGCGCGTCTCGATGTATGGCTTCGCGCCGGGCTATGCCTACCTGTCAGGCTTGCCGCCCGAGATCCACGTGCCACGCAAGAAAACGGCGTTGCGCGATGTGCCCAAAGGCTCGATCCTGATCGCGGGCGCACAATCGATCTTAACGCCGTTAACCATGCCTACGGGATGGAACATCATCGGCCGTTCCCCCGCCGAGGTCATCTCTGGAAGCCGTTTCCTTTTCGACGTCGGCGACACCGTCACCTTCACCCGCATCCCCCGCGCCGATCTGCCAGAGTGGTTGCAGACATGAGTACCGCGCGCTTCAAGGTCAGTTTCGCAGGGCCTTTGGTGTCGCTGCAGGACGCGGGGCGCACGAACCAGATGCGCTTCGGCGTGCCCGCCTCGGGCCCCATGGATCGCTTCGGATTTGCTGCGGCCCACGCCATGCTGGGGCAAGCGGCCGCTACGGCGATCGAGGTCTCTCTCGGCGGTTTGGTGTTGGAATGTGTGGACGGTGCTGTCACCTGCGCCGTTGCAGGCGGCGCGTTCAGCCTGAACGCCCAGGCCCCCGGTTGGCAGGCCTTGACCGTCGCGAAAGGCGATCGCCTGACGCTGCGGGCGGGAACCTGGGGCAGTTGGTGTTATCTGGCGTTTGCGGGAAGTATCGCCACTGAACAATGGCTTGGCTCCTCCGCGACCCATACGCTTTCAGGCCTCGGGGGCGGCACCTTGCGCGCTGGCGACACGATTGAAATCCACGATGCCGCTGTAAGACCCGGCCGTGAGGGCCCCTACGCTTGCCCCGACATCGCGCGCCCGGTGAGCGACATCTGTGTCATCCTCGGGCCGCAGGACCACCACTTCGCACCAGATGCAGTACACACGCTGACCGCCTCGCCCTATCGCATGACCGACGCTTTCGACCGCATGGGCGTGCGGCTTGACGGCCCCGCCCTGTCCCTTGGCGACGCCCTTTCGATCCCCTCCGAACCGATCCTGCGCGGATCGATCCAGGTCGCAGGCGACGGGGTGCCGGTCGTGCTGCTGGCGGACCACCAGACCACTGGCGGCTATCCAAAGATCGCGACCTTACTTTCCTCCGATACCGACCGCCTCGCGCAATTGCGCGCGGGTGACACGTTCCGGTTTCGCGCCGTCACCGCAGCCGAGGCCGTAGCCCTCACGCGCCGTGACCACGATGGGCGCGCGGCAGCCCTCGCCGCACTTTCAGCGCCGCGCGCGACGCTGGAACACCTACTGTCGCAGTCCAATTTGATCAGCGGTGTGACCAGCGACTGACCTCCGGTGAAAACAGGCCCCCGCCTGTCGCCTCTGGGCCAGAATCGCATCGACCCTCCGCCCAAGTTGAAGACACCAACAGAAGGGGAGAAACCGATGAAAACTCATGCACAGGCCGTCGTGATCGGTGGCGGCGTCGTCGGATGCTCTATCCTGTACCACCTTGCGAAGGCGGGTTGGAGCGATGTGGTCCTGCTAGAGCGTGATGAACTGACCAGCGGCTCCACCTGGCATGCGGCGGCCAATATTCACGGGCTTCACGACAGCACCAATATCTCTCGCCTCCAGCATTATACAATGAACCTTTACAAAGAGTTAGAGGAAGAAACCGGCCAATCCTGTGGCGTATTTCAGCCCGGCTCCCTCTATCTTGCGCAGACGGAAGACCGCGAACATCAGCTGCGCCTGCAAGAGGCAAAAGCGCGCCGCTACGGGATGAATTTCCACGAGGTCAGCCGCGATGAGGCCGAGCGTTTGCACCCTTTGGTGGACTATGACGGCATCCGGTGCATCATGTACGAGCCCGACGGTGGCAACGTCGATCCCTCGGGCGTGACAAACGCCTACGCCCTTGGCGCGCGGCAACGGGGCGCCGAGATCATCCGGTTTTGCCCCGTGACCGGCACGGACCCCCAGCCCGACGGAACCTGGATTGTACGCACCGCGAAGGGCGATATCCGCACGCCATGGGTGATCAACGCAGCGGGTCTTTGGGCCCGCGAGGTGGCGGCAATGGCGGGGATTGAGCTGCCGCTCATCCCGACCGAGCACCAGTACTTTGTCACTGAAACCATTACGGAAATCGCCGCAATGGACCGCCGCCTGCCCTCCGTCGCGGACCGTGATGGTGAGTATTACCTGCGCCAGGAAGGCCAAGGCCTTCTGGTCGGCGCCTATGAGAAAGACATGCGCTTCTGGGCCGAGGACGGCACGCCCCAGGGTTTCGGACACGAGCTTTTTGCCGATGACCTGGAGCGGATCGAGCCAAACATGATGCGCGCGATCGACCGTGTTCCGGTCGTGGGTCGGGCCGGCATCAAGCGGGTCATCAACGGTCCGATGATCTGGTCACCCGATAGCAGCGCGTTGTTCGGCCCCGTGCCGGAGCTGACCGGGTATTTCTGCTGTTGTGGTATCATTCCGGGCTTCTCTCAGAACGGGGGATTGGGTCGCCTTGCAGCGGAATGGATGGTGGAGGGGGAACCTTCGCTGGACCTGTTCGGCTGGGACCTTGCGCGCTATGGGCACTGGGCGGGCAAAGACTTCACCAAGGCGCGCGTGCATGACCAATATGCGCATCGCTTCAAGATCCACTTCCCCGGTGAAGAGCGCGACGCCGGGCGCCCTGTCCGCAATCGCCCGGTCTATGACATGCAGGCCGGAATGGGGGCCAAATTCGGCTTGAACTACGGCTGGGAACACCCTGCTTTCTTTGATAAAAATGTGGAAGACAGCGCGGGTTATGCACGGCAACCGTGGTGGGATGTCGTGGGCCGTGAAGCCCGCATGTTGCGCGAGAATGCGGGGATCATCGATATATCGAACTTCGCCAAATACCGTGTCGCAGGCCCCGGAGCAGAGGCTTGGTTGAACGCGCTTTTTGCCAATCACATGCCACGCGCTGTTGGCCGCTCTTGCCTGACACCGCTCATCGGAAAACGTGGCGGGGTCGCGGGCGACTTTACCGTCACCAAACTGGCGGAAGACGACTTTTGGATCCTCGGCGGGGGGGCCGCAGAGCGCTATCACCTGCGTTTTTTCCGCCAAGTGCCGCTGCCCGACGGCACGACCTTCGAAAGCCTCACCGAAGCCACCTGTGGCTTCAACGTTGCGGGTCCACAGTCGCGTAACCTGCTGGCCAGGTTAACAAATGCAGACCTATCAAATGAGGCGTTTCCGTTCTTCCGTTCGGCACAGATCACCGTTGCGGGTGTCGACTGCGTCGCGATCCGCGTCTCGTTCACCGGTGATCTGGGGTGGGAGTTGCACTGCGCCGAGGCTGATCAGATCTCCCTCTACACCGCCCTTCTGGACGCCGGCCGTGAGTTTGACGCGGGGCCCGTCGGCAGCCGCGCGTTAATGTCTCTGCGCCTTGAGAAGGGCTATGGGTCCTGGGGCCGCGACTACTCACCAGAGTACTGGCCGCATGAATCCGGCCTTGCAGGGCTGATAAAGAGAGACAAAGATTTCTTGAACAAAGACAGTTGGTTAAAAATTGAAGCTCATGCACCACGTGAAGATATGGTGCTGCTTTCCATCGACGCTACAACCGCTGATGCCTCGGGCGCTGAACCCGTGTTCTTGCCAGACGGCACGCCGATTGGGCAGGTGTCATCTGGTGCCTACGGATACAGCGTTAACCAGTCTTTGGCACTCGCTTATCTCAAATCAGGCAGCGCGAAACCGGGGGATGAAGTTCACGTCGCGATCCTCGGTCGTCCCCACACGGCCCGCGTCCTGGCAGAGCCCCCCTTTGACCCAAATGGCCAGCGCCTGCGCGGTCCTCAATAGGTTAACGCAAATCTCAGTAACCCCGTGACGCGCCCCCCAAAGTCCCGCTATAATCCGCGAAAACAACCAGCCGAGCAGCGGAACTTTTCCATGGCGCGCAAAGCGACCCTCTTCAATGTGATGATCGTCGGCCAAAACGGCCGCCTGCAATACGAGGCCGTGCTTTTCGCGGCCTCCTTTCGCGCCGCAAACCCGAACTTTCCCGGCAAGCTTTTCGTGGCTGAACCCCAACCCGGCCCTCGCTGGTCAAAGGACCCGCGTATGGGCGACAACGCCGTTCGCACCCTTTTGACTGAGCTTGGTGCCGAGATTACTCCTTTCGAAAACAATTACTTCGGGGAATCCTACCCCTACGGCAACAAGGTCGAGGCCCTCAAGGCCCTGCCAAAGGGAGAGCCTTTCGTCTTCTTCGACACCGATACGCTGATCACCGGGGACCTAACCCAGGTCCCCTTCGATTTCTCAAGACCCAGCGCCTCTCACCAGGTGGAGGGCACTTGGCCCCAAATCGAGCTATATGGACCCGGCTACACCGCAACCTGGAAATCGCTTTATGACATGTTCGGCCTCGACTTCCCGTCATCGCTAGACATGTCCCAACCTGACGAATTCTGGCGCCGATACCTCTATTTCAACGCAGGATTTTTCTATTACACGTGCCCCCACGTCTTTGGCGAACGCTTCACCCAGTACGCCACGCGCATCCGCCACAACGGCCCGCCGGAACTCATCTGCCAAACCCTGGACCCATGGCTGGATCAGGTGGCTCTCCCCCTCGTCATCCATTCCTTCGGGGGCGGTCGTGATGCTTTGGAACCGGGCTGGCTCGATGGCAAAACCTCTTGTCATTACAGGGTCTTACCGCTGCTGTATGCGCGCGAGAATCAACACGTTGTCGACACTTTGGAAGAGGTCAGCGCACCCAACAAGATCAAGAAGGTCCTGAAAACCTACGAGCCGATGCGCCGGATGATATTTCAGGGCAAAGGGGCCAAGGCCCGCGCGCTGTTCGATCGCGCCAAGCTGCCCCGCAAAGAGCAACAAATCCGCAATACGTTGAAACGCGAGAAGCTTTGGCTCCGCTAACGCACGCGCCTACGCCAAGGCATCGGGCTCACGTTTTCGCAGGCACCACAATATCGTCCAGGCCCCTTTGAGGCCCGGTCAATTCTTGAAAGACCTCAGCCGGCCGAGGCAGGTTCTTCCTTCTTGCGATCCGCGTAGATCATCAGGGGCTGGGTTTCCGAGGTCACGGCCTCTTCATTGACCACGACTTCTTCAATGCCTTCCGATCCGGGCATGTCGAACATGGTTTCCAGCAGGATATCTTCCATGATCGACCGCAGGCCCCGCGCACCGGTCTTGCGGGCAATCGCCCGCTTGGCAATTGCGCTCATCGCGTCTTCCGTGAACGTAAGCTTCACATCTTCCAACTCGAACAAGCGTTGGTACTGCTTAACCAGCGCGTTTTTCGGGCCGGTCAGGATCGTCACCAGAGCATCCTCGTCCAGGTCCTCCAGCGTGGCAATGACGGGCAGACGGCCCACGAATTCCGGGATCAGGCCAAACTTCAGCAGATCCTCAGGTTCCAGATCCTTGAAGTATTCACCCACGGTCTTGGCTTCCGGGTCGCGCACATCCGCGCCGAAGCCCATGGCCGAGCCCTTGCCGCGCTGTGCGATGATCTTGTCCAGGCCCGCAAAGGCGCCGCCGCAGATGAACAGGATGTTGGTGGTGTCGACCTGCAGGAATTCCTGCTGCGGATGCTTGCGCCCGCCCTGCGGTGGCACAGAGGCGACGGTCCCTTCCATGATCTTCAGCAAAGCCTGCTGCACGCCCTCGCCCGACACGTCGCGGGTAATTGACGGATTGTCAGACTTCCGCGTGATCTTATCAACCTCGTCAATGTAGACGATGCCACGCTGCGCGCGCTCCACATTGTATTCCGAGGCCTGCAGAAGCTTCAGGATGATGTTTTCCACATCCTCGCCCACGTAACCCGCTTCGGTCAGCGTCGTGGCGTCGGCCATGGTGAAGGGCACATCCAGGATCCGCGCCAGCGTTTGCGCCAGCAGCGTCTTGCCACAGCCCGTGGGGCCAATCAGCATGATGTTGGATTTCGCCAGTTCAATGTCGGATTTATCCGAATGGTTCAGGCGTTTGTAATGGTTGTGAACCGCCACCGACAGCACGCGCTTGGCGTGGGCCTGGCCGATCACATAGTCATCCAGCACTGCGCAAATCTCTTTCGGCGACGGTACACCATCGTCGCTTTTCAATCCTGCGCTTTTCGTCTCTTCCCGAATGATGTCCATGCACAGTTCGACACACTCATCGCAGATGAACACCGTCGGGCCCGCAATCAGTTTGCGCACCTCATGCTGGCTCTTGCCGCAAAACGAGCAGTAGAGCGTGTTCTTGGAATCGTTGCCGGAATTACTTGCCATATCGTCCACCTTACGCGGGCCCTCACGCGGCTGATTTGCCGCAAAACACCAGTCATTCTACCGGATTTCCGCCAGCCTAGAACAGGCCCGCCCCGGTCACAATCGCAAATTCCGACGCGACCTCTCGCTGACCCCATCGTGCAACAGGGCCGATCGCTCGGCCCTGCCCCCATCATTCGGCCTTTCGTCGCAGGCCGCTTTGCTTATTCCGCTTCACCACCGGCGCGGTTCGAGACGATCTCATCGAGATGGCCCCATTCCTTCGCCTCTTCCGGCGTCATCCACGTATCGCGGTCCAATGCCCGCTGCACCGTGTCATAGTCTTGCCCAGAATGGTTAACATAGAGTTGATAGAGCCGCTCCCGCGTCCGCTCGATGTGGCGGGCCGAGATCAGGATATCGGTTGCCATGCCGCGTGCACCGCCCGAGGGCTGATGGACCATGATTTCCGCGTTGGGCAGCGCAAACCGCATCCCCTTTTCGCCACCAATCGCGATCGCCGACCCCATCGAGGCCGCCATGCCGCAAATCAGCGTCGACACTTTCGGCTTGATGTACTGCATCGTGTCGTAGATCGACAGCCCCGCCGAGACCTCGCCACCGGGCGAATTGATGTACATGGAGATTTCCTTCGAGGGGTTCTCCGCCTCAAGGTGCAGCAACTGCGCCACGACCAAGTGGCTCATGCCACTATGGATCGGGCCGTTCACGAAGATGATCCGCTCCTTCAGGAGGCGCGAAAAAATGTCATAGGCCCGCTCACCGCGGCTGGTTTGTTCAACCACCATCGGGACCAGGTTATTTTGGAAGTATTCCACGGGATCGTGCATCGCGCCTGCCTCATCAGATGTTCTGTTCCAACGGAGTCTATGTCTGGGCCATGGGGGCTGCAAGGGCACCATGGCTTGAATTCGCATGGCTTGACCAATCCTTTGGTCACAATAGCTGACAATGCATGAATGCAGCGCCCTCCCCCACCCGCACAGAAGCCCTCGATCGGCTGGCACGTTTCGTGCCCACCGCAGGCCGCGACTATGCCGCCCGGCGCAACTTTGATTTGCCAGGGCAAGGCCATCCCCATGTATCGCGCCTTTCTCCCTATCTGCGCCACCGCCTGGTGACGGAAGAGGAGGTGTTGCAATCCGTTCTTGGCCGCTACTCCCTTGCTACCGCCGAAAAGTTCGTGGCCGAGGTCTGCTGGCGGACGTACTGGAAAGGCTGGCTGGAGCGGCGCCCCAGCGCCTGGGCTGACTACCGTCGCGAATTGGACCAAGTGGATTTGACCGGGGTGGCCGAGGCCGAGTCGGGGCAAACCGACATCGCCGCCTTCAACGATTGGGTGCAAGAGCTGACCGAAACAGGATACCTGCACAACCACGCTCGCATGTGGGTCGCCTCGATCTGGATTTTCACCCTTAGGCTGCCTTGGCAGGCGGGGGCGGATTTCTTCATGCGACATCTACTGGACGGCGACCCGGCCTCCAATACGCTTAGCTGGAGATGGGTGGCGGGCCTCCAAACACACGGCAAACACTACGTCGCGCGCGCGGCCAACATCGCGAAATATACCGACGGGCGTCATGATCCGGCGGGTCGCCTAGCCGCGCATCCGGCCCCTCTGAACGGCCCGCCGCATCCGTCTCCGCGCCCCGTGCCCGTCACAGGCGCGCCCCAGCCCGGTGTGCGCACCGGCGTGTTACTGCATGAAGACGATCTATCCCTTTCATTTCTGCTGGACCACCTCGATACCCCCGTGGTCGCCCACGCAGGCCTCTTGTCCGCTGGACTCAGATCCCCAGGCCTTGTCAGCCCCAATGTCATGTCCTTTGCAGAGGGCGCGCTATCGGACACGATGACCCGCTGGGGCGACCGCTTCGGGGACGCAGGCCCTGTGAGCAACTCTGTGGACAATATCTGCGCCTGGGCCGAAGCCGCAGGATTGGAGCAGGTCGTCACGCCCTATGCCCCCGTCGGCCCCACAGCAAGTATGCTCCGACGCTTGCGTCGTGCGCTCGACGCCCAAGACATCGAATTGGTCGAGGTCCTGCGCCCCTGGGACAGCGCCGCTTGGGCTCACACCACACACGGTTTTTTCAAGTTCAAGAAGCAGATTCCGCAGCTGGTCGAGGACTTCGTCAAAATGCCGAAAAGCACGTCGTAAAAAGGCAATTTCCCTGTGGATAAGATGGGAATATCTGTGAGCAGAGGTGGCTTATTGGATAGCATACCGACCTGTCACATCGTTGATTTTCGCTCCAACGCCGCCAAACCGGCCTCTGCATAGCGCGGAACAAGCGCCCCCAAGGAAATGCCGCGCGCCGGGTCAGAGGCATTCCCATCCAAGGCCCGTTTCTTGACCCCTTGCAGGATCGCCGCCATGCGAAAGAAGCAGAAAGATACGTAAAAGCCGAAGTCTTCGATCCCGCTCAGGCCCATGCGTTCGCAATAAGCGGCAAGGAATGCATCGTCACTGGGCAACCCCTCGACCGCGCGATCGACGCCGTACAATCCGCGCCCCTGGTTTCCCGGCGGCATTTGCCATTGCATGATGACTGCCGCGATGTCTGCAAAAGGATGCCCGAGGGTCGACAACTCCCAATCCAGAACCGCGACGATTTCCGCGCTGTCTGGCGCGAACATCAGATTGTCGATCCGGTAGTCCCCATGCACAAGCGTGACCCGCCCGTCATCTTGCGGGCAGACCCGATCCAGGATTCCCATCAAACGGTCCATGGCGGCGATCTCTCCGGTCTCGCTCGCGCGGTATTGCTTGGACCATCGGTCAATCTGGCGCCTGAAGTAGTTTCCGCGCGGCCCGTAGTCCGCAAGGCCGGTGCGCTCAAGATCGATCTGGTGGATCGCTGCAAGAACGCGGCCCATCTCATTGAAGTAAGCCGACCTTTCCGGTTTCGCGACCTCTGGCAACCTAGGGTCGTCAAAGCACCGACCTGCGACGAACTCCATCACATAAAAGGTCGATCCAAGGACGGTGTCGTCCTCACAGAGCGACAAGGGCCGCGCCACCGGAACGTTTGTTTCGTAAAGCGCCTTTTGCACCCGGTATTCCCGATCCACGGCATGGGCAGACTTCAGCAACCGCCCCGGAGGTTTTCGGCGCAACACAACCGACCGCTCCGCGCCGGTCACAAGGTACGTCGGATTGGACTGGCCGCCTTGTATTTTCTCCGCTTTCACAGGTCCTTGCCAGGCGATGTTCATCCTCAGCCAGGCCTCTGCGTCGCGCCACTGCTTCGGCGTCATGGGGCGGCGTTGGAGTACTTGCGCAGCTCTGCCCGCGCGACCTGACGGCGGTGCACGGCATCGGGCCCATCGGCAAACCGTAGCGTCCGAAGATCCGTCCAGATCCTCGCCAGCGGCGTGTCCTGGCTCAACCCGGTCGCACCGTACATTTGCATCGCCTCATCAACGACTTGCAGCGCCATCAGCGGCGCCTGTACCTTTATCTTCGAGATCCACGGCTGCGCCGCGCGGACGCCCTCGTGGTCCATCATCCAAGCCGCTTTAAGGCACAGCAACCGCGTCATTTCGATGGCGATGCGGGCATTGGCGATGATGTCGTAGTTTGCACCCAGATCGACCAGAGGCTTGCCGAACGCTTCCCGCGTCATCCCTCTTTTTACCATTAATTCAAGGGCATACTCGGCGCGGCCAATGGCCCGCATGCAATGGTGGATACGCCCGGGGCCAAGCCGTCCTTGCGCCACTTCGAACCCACGCCCCTCGCCCAAGACGATCGCGTCAGCCCCCACGCGCACATCCGTAAAGCGGATATGCATGTGCCCATGGGGCGCATCATCGTGGCCGAAGACCTCCATCGGGCGGATCTTTTCGATCCCGTCCAAGTCCGAGGGCACCAACAGCATCGAATGTCGCGCGTGTTTTGCCGCCTCGGGATCCGTGCACACCATGACTATATAGAGCCCACAGCGCGGGTCACCCGCACCAGTTGCCCAATATTTTTCGCCGTTTAGAACGTAATCTTCACCCAGTCGTTCGCATTTTAATGAAATCTGTGTCGCGTCAGACGAGGCGACTTGCGGCTCTGTCATCAGGTACGCGGACCGGGCCGTGCCTTCCATCAGATCCGGCAACCAGAGCGCGCGTTGCGCGTCAGTCCCGTAGCGCTCCAACACTTCCATGTTGCCGGTGTCCGGTGCGTTGCAGTTGAAGATCTCGGGCGCGATGGAAACAGCGCCCATTTCCTCCGCCAGATACGCGTATTCCACGGTCGACAAGCCATAGCCTTTCGCCGAATCCGTCAGCCAAAAGTTCCACAACCCCGCCGCCTTCGCTTTATCTTTCAGGGACTTGAGGATCTCCACTTGCCGGTCCGTCATTCTAAACCGGTCGCCGGATGGATGCTTTCCCACCTCCGCGTGGTATTCCAGATCCAGCGGGGCGATGTCGTCGCGCACCATGCGACGCACCGCGTCGACCAGTGGCTTTACTCGGTCCGAGACGCCCAGTTCCATCACAACAACCTTTCGCGCGCGGCCAGATATTCCTGCGCCAACCGGTCCACCACGGCGCGTGCCGGGCCCACCGATTTTACGGCGCCAATACCTTGCCCCGCTCCCCAAACCTGGCTCCAGGCCTTGGGTTTGGAGGAGCCGTCGCCGAAGTTCATCGACTTGACGTCCGCGCTTTCAAGCGCATCGGGATCCATTCCCGCCGCAGCGATGGACGGCTTCAAGTAGTTCCCGGAAACCCCTGTAAACAATGAGGAAGTTACGATGTCTTCGGCACCGTACTCCGCGATCATCTGCTTGTATGCAGGGGCTGCGTTGGCCTCGTCCGTTGCGATGAACGGCGAGCCGATGTACGCCAAATCCGCCCCCATCGCCTGCGCCGCCAACACTCCACCTCCCGTCGCGATCGCCCCAGCCAACAGCAGGGGCCCGTCAAACCAATCGCGAATTTCCTGCACCAAGGCGAAGGGCGATTGCGGCCCCGCGTGGCCCCCTGCCCCTGCGGCGACGGCAATCAATCCGTCCGCCCCCTTGGAAATCGCCTTCTTCGCGAAGGTGTTGTTGATTATGTCGTGCAGCGCGATGCCGCCGCAGGAATGGGCGGCCTCGTTAACCTCCACCCGCGCCCCGAGGGACGTGATCCAGATCGGGACGTTCCATTTCGCACAGATCTCAAGGTCCCGCTCCAGCCGCGTGTTGGAGCGGTGCACGATCTGGTTTACCGCGTAGGGCGCGGCGGGCGTATCTGGATTGGCCTGATTCCAGGCATCGAGCGCCTCGGTGATCTCGCGCAGCCACGCCTCAAGGGCGATCGGATCGCCATCTTTCTCACGTGCATTCAGTGCCGGGAAAGACCCGACAATACCCGCGCAGCACTGGGCGATCACCAGCTTGGGGTTAGAAACGATAAACAGAGGACTGCCCACCACCGGCAGACGCAAGTCCCTAAAAACGCTTGGTAATTCTTGATTGCTTGGCATTGGCGCCTCCCTTAAACCTGACGCTAACGCGACGACACGGGCGCGGCAAGATGGACGCACCGTCACAGGCGCGCGCTCTCGCCTTGCCAAGCGCACGTGCCCCGTCAAATATGCCCTAAAGGAGATCTCCATGCCCGACGGTCAAACACGCCACACCGGCCCCTCGCTCGCGCCCTTCGATTGGGCCGATCCGTTCCATCTGGCCGATCAACTGGCCGATGACGAACGCATGATCGCCGACAGTGCCCGCGCCTACGCGCAAGACAAGCTGCTGCCCCGCGTCAACGAGGCCTACCTCAACGAGCATGTCGCGCCGGAAATTTTCGCCGAGATGGGGGAGATGGGCCTGCTTGGCATCACCATTCCCGAGGTCTACGGCGGCCTTGGTGCAGGCTATGTCAGCTACGGCCTTGTCGCCCGCGAGGTGGAGAGGGTGGACAGCGGATATCGCTCGATGATGTCGGTTCAATCGTCGTTGGTGATGTATCCGATCCATGCCTATGGCTCCGAGGAGCAACGTGAAAAGTACCTTCCGGGTCTTGCTGCCGGCACGCTGATCGGCTGCTTTGGCCTGACCGAGCCCGAGGCCGGCAGCGACCCGGCCGGCATGAAGACCACCGCCCAAAAAACCGATGGCGGCTACGTCATCAGCGGCGCCAAGATGTGGATTTCCAACGCCCCCATAGCCGATGTGTTCGTGATCTGGGCCAAGTCAGAAGCGCACGGCGGCAAGATCCGTGGTTTCGTGTTGGAGAAGGGCATGAAGGGCCTTTCCGCACCGAAGATCGGCGGCAAACTCAGCCTGCGCGCCTCGGTCACCGGTGAAATCGTCATGGACAAGGTGGAGGTCGGCGAAGACGCGCTTCTGCCCGGCGTCGAGGGACTGAAAGGCCCGTTCGGCTGCCTCAACCGCGCACGGTTCGGGATCGCCTGGGGCGTGATGGGTGCTGCGGAAGATTGCTGGCACCGGGCGCGAGATTACGGGTTGAACCGGGTGCAATTCGGCCGCCCCCTTGCGCAAACACAGCTGTTCCAGAAGAAGCTTGCCGACATGCAGACCGAGATCGCCCTCGGCCTTCAAGGCGCGCTGCGCGCGGGTCGAATGATGGAAGACGGCACCTGCGGGCCCGAGCTTATCTCTCTGATGAAGCGCAACAATTGCGGCAAGGCACTCGACATTGCGCGCCATGCCCGCGACATGCATGGTGGCAATGGCATCATGGCAGACTACCACGTCATGCGACACGCCCAGAACCTTGAAACGGTGAACACCTACGAGGGCACCCATGACGTCCACGCCCTGATCCTGGGCCGGGCGCAAACCGGGTTGCAGGCGTTTTTCTAGGCACGCTTGACGCGGATCAAGGCCAACAAGTCCGCTGCGTGGCAAGCTTCCGGCATCCCAAGCAAAGGGAGTTTGCACATGACCGAGACGCATCTGACCGTGAACCGAACCGGTCCCAATTCGCTGCGCGTGACAATCGCGGGCGCGTTGGATGCGGTGTCGATGGAAGCCGCATTGCAGGCCATGACCCTCGAGATGGAGGGCATGGCCCACGGCGATTTGTTGTTGATCGACAAGGGGGCCGAATGGCCGACGCTTGGCGCCATTGGGGTCGAATTGCGCCACTGGCCGCAGTTGCTGGCGATGGTGCAGCAGATCGACCGGGCCGCGTTTGTATCACAAAATCAGTTGTTTCGCACGGCGGCCACGGTCGAATCTGCCTTGATCCCGGGCTTTGAGATCCGTAGCTTCGATGACGAAACCGCTGCCGCCGCGTGGTTGGCGGAAGGCCTCCGCGTCACCTAATGCGCCTTTGCGGCGGCGTCCAATTCCGGCGTCTGTGGCTTTTCGGCTTTCTCTTCCACGTCGCTTGTGGCTTCTGCCGTGGGCTCCGATTCAGTTGCGGGGGCGGGAAGTGCCAAGGCCTCATCCGGGAACTGCTCGGGCACGTCCGGTTCGATATGCCCGGTAGCCGGATCAATCGTGACCCGTGGCTTATGGGCCAGCGTATCGATCACTTCGTTAAGCTCGTTAACCAATCGCGAGAACCGTGCACGGTCGCTTTCGATCACCACCTCGGGCGTGGCTTTCTTGCCGCCAAATAGGAGTTTCAGCATTTTCTCACCTGCAGTCTGCGTTGCTTTCGCTAATGTTAAGACATGCCGCAGTGCAGCAAAATGGGACAAAGCGCCCACCGCGACAGATCGCGCCGGGTGACGCACGCTTGGCAAGCGCGTGACAAAGGGGCAGAACGGGCGCAACGGGAGGACAGCCATGCGGATTGCGACGTTCAACATCAACGGGGTCAAGGCCCGCATCGGCACGCTTGGCGATTGGCTGGACGACGCCAAGCCCGACGTTGCCCTCTTGCAAGAGATCAAATCCGTCGATGAGGCCTTCCCGCGCGAGCTGTTCGAAGACCGCGGCTACACGGTCGAAACCCATGGCCAGAAGGGGTTCAACGGGGTCGCGATCCTGTCAAAACTGCCGCTTGAAGACATCAGCCGGGGCCTGCCCGGTGATGACAGCGATGAACAGGCCCGCTGGATCGAGGCGACGGTCATGGGCGACACGCAGCCCGTGCGTGTTTGCGGGCTCTACCTTCCCAATGGCAATCCGGTTCCGGGGCCGAAATACGACTACAAGCTCGCCTGGATGGCGCGACTGCACGCCCACGCGCAAGGCCTATTGGAAAGTGAAATGCCCGTCGTCATGGCGGGCGATTACAACATCATCCCCCAGGACGCCGACGCCGCCCGCCCCGAGGTCTGGCAAGAAGACGCGCTCGCCCGCCCCGAAAGCCGCAGTGCCTTCCGCCGCTTGCTGAATCTGGGGTTCACCGAAGCCTTCCGCGCCCGCAATCAAGCGCCAGGCATGTATTCTTTCTGGGATTACCAAGCCGGAGCGTGGAACCGGAACGACGGCATCCGCATCGACCACCACCTCCTCAGCCCCGAAGCCGCCGACCTGCTGCAAGACTGCTGGATCGAGAAAGAGGTGCGCGGTCGCGAGAAACCTTCCGATCACGTCCCGGTCTGGGTTGATCTGGCAGCCTGAGGCCCCCTGCGGGACGGCGGGAGGGGCGAGGTTTGCGTTTTTTGTGATCGCAAAAAACCGCAGACCAGCGTCTTTCCGTCCTTCTCCCGAATTCCCTGGCCCCTTTCGCACACAACGCCCGCCGCCCGCTGGACTTTTCCGGCGGCCCGCGAATATCGTGCGGTACGGCAACGACCGCCCCCGTAACGGGGACCAACCGGGAGACTTAAAATGAAAAACAGATTAATCGCGCTTAGCGCGGCCCTTCTTGCGACCACGGCGATCACCGCCACCTCGCTGTCCGCCGAAACGCTGCGCTGGACCCGCGCGGCCGAGGCACTGACGCTGGACCCCCATTCACAGAACGAGGGCCCGACCACGACCCTTATGCACCAGATCTACGACCCGCTGATCGTGCGCAACATGGCAGGCGAGATGGAAGCGGCCCTGGCCACGTCTTGGGCGCCCTCGGCTGACAACCCCAACGTCTGGGTCTTCGAGATTCGCGAAGGCGTGACCTTCCATGGCGGCGAGGCCTTCGATGCCTCCGACGTCGTGTTCAGTCTCAACCGCGCGATGCAGGAAGCCTCCAACTTCAAGGAACTGCTGTCCGGCGTTGTCGAGGTCCGCGCAACGGATGACTTCACCGTCGAGATCGAGACGGAAGGCCCCAACCCGCTGCTGCCCAACAACCTGACCAACATCATGATGATGGATGAAGGCTGGACGGTCGAGAACGGCGCCGAAAACGTGCAGGACTTCGCCGCCGGTGAAGACACCTTCGCCGCGCGCAATGTCAATGGCACCGGCGCCTTCGTCCTGCAAAGCCGCGAGGCCGACGTCCAGACCGTGCTGACCCAGAACCCCGACTACTGGGGCATGGACATCTTCCCGATGGACGTGACCGAGATCATCTTCACGCCAATCCAGAACCCTGCCACGCGCCTTGCCGCCTTCCTTGGCGGCGAAGTCGATTTCGTCCAGGACGTGCCGGTCCAGGATCTGGAGCGGGTGGAAGCCGCCGATGGCATCGGCCTTGGCACCGGCCCCCAGAACCGCAACATCTTCTTCGGCCTCAATGTCGGCGCCGATGATCTGGAGCGGGACAACGTCGAAGGGGAAAACCCGCTGGCCAATCCGCTGGTCCGTGCCGCGATGAACATCGCCATCAACCGCGAGGCGATCCAACAGGTCGTCATGCGGGGGCAATCCGACCCTACCGGCGCGATGCTGCCGCCGCCCGTCAATGGCTGGACGCCCGAGCTGGAGGAATACCCCGCCTATGACGTGGCCGCGGCCCAAGCTCTGATGGACGAGGCAGGCTACGGCGACGGCTTCTCGATCCAGCTTGATTGCCCCAACGATCGCTACGTCAATGACGAATCGATCTGCCAGGCCGCCGTGGGCATGTTCGCACAGATCGGCATCACGGTGAACCTTTCGGCCCTACCCCGCGCCCAGCACTTCCCGCTGATCGCCAACGGGGAAACCGATTTATACATGCTGGGTTGGGGCGTGCCGACCTATGACAGCGAGTATGTGTTCAACTTCCTCTACCACACCCGCAACGAGGGTCGTGGCTCGTGGAACGGCACCGGGTTCTCCAATGCCGAGATGGACGAAATGATCGTGTCGCTGTCCGCCGAGACGGACCTCGAAGCCCGCGACCAGACCATCGCGAACCTCTGGGAAATGGCCGAGGCCGAGATGATCTATCTGCCGATCCACCATCAGGTCCTCAACTGGGGCATCTCGGACGCCTGGTCGACGCTGGTGGACGCGGACGATCAGGTGAAGTTCAAGTATTTCGAGCTGAACTGAGCCGTTTGAAAGCAGGCGTTAACGCCGTTAACCCTTGATCGGCCCGGGAGTATGCCTCCCGGGCCTTTCTTTTGCCGCATTAAAGATGGCTGCCCGCTTCTGGTGCACGGCCGCCCGCCGCCCGCGTGCGTCTTGATCCATCTCAATGCGCCCTCCCCCCCACCTGTGGCATCCTTGAAGGTGTAAAATCCCGCGCGGACAGACCTGAAAGGAATGCCCAATGTTCAAATCCATCCTTGTGGCCATCGATGGCTCTGAAGCCTCTCAACACGCCCTTGCCACAGCCTGCAATCTCGCGAAGGCGTTCGATTCCGAATTGCACCTTGTGCACTCTCCCCAGGTCGAAACCACCGCCGTGGCCGTCGGCTACTCCGTGGTCGATGTCCCCGTGACCCCAGCCCAGATCGCCGAAGCAGGCAAGACCGTGATGGAAGAGGCCGTCGCCATGGCAACCAAACTTGGTGTGACGCCCACGGAAGAGACCATCGGCTCTGGCGAGCCGGCCGATGACATCCTGCAATCGGCGACGTTGCACGACGTCGATCTGATCGTGATGGGCCGACGTGGTCTTGGGTCTGTCGCAAGCCTGTTCCTGGGCTCGGTCAGCCAAAAAGTCAGCCGCAGCGCAGTCAGCTCTGTACTGACGGTGCACTAGCCCCCCTGCCGGCCCGATCAGCGCCGGTTCACGAACCGGATCTGCGCCGCTGGTGCCCCGAAAGCCGTGCTATTGCGTCATCCGCCGGGGCACCTGCGACAGATCGAACACCCAAGGCTGCGCCGACCCGCACCAGACCTGGATGCGGGACGGCAAGGCATCGCGCTGCGTAATGGTCCACCACCGCAGGTCGAAGAAGGCCGCCGGGTCGTCCTTGGTGCGGGCATGGATGCGCGTGCCGCAATGCGGGCAGAAGCTGAGCGTGCGCACAGTGCCGGATGCGGCGACCTTGTCATATTCCGTCATCGTGCCCGCGCGAAGATCGAATTGATTGTCGGTCACACTTGCCACCATCCCGAAAGCCGTCGCGGCGTTGGTCTGACAATCCGTGCAGTGGCAGATTGCGACACGGGCCGGGTCGATCTCGGCCTCGTAGCGGACATGGCCGCACGGGCAGCCGCCGTCGATCCTCATGGGTCGTCGCCTTGGCAAAAGCAGGCCATGCGCTACCCTTCCTCCGCAATCTAGCACAGCCCCTGTGCGTCACCTCACAGTTTCGTGAACCTCCGGCCCCTCGTACTACCTGTGACAATGCGCCACCCTGTGACGCTTACGCGCCTGCGCGCACCACACTCGGGGAGAAACCATATGAACCGCCTTGTCACCGCCAGCGTCCTTGCGCTGGCCACCGCCCTTCCAGCGCAGGCCGAGACCTTCCGGTGGGCCGCCACAACCGATCCGCAAACCATGGATCCCCACGCGGTCTCTTCCGCCCCGGTGCTTGGATTTCTAAACAACGTTTACGAAGGCCTCGTGCGGCGCGGTCGCGACATGTCGATCGAGGGCGCGCTGGCAGAATCCTGGGAGCCTCTGCCCGACGGTGCCGGTTGGCGTTTCAACCTGCGCCAGGGCGTGACCTTCCACAACGGCGCCGCCTTCGACGCCGATGACGTACTTTTTAGCTATGAGCGCGCAAGCTCCGAGGCCAGCGACGTCGCCAGCTGGTTCGCCGTTGTCTCGGGGGTCGAGGTCGTGGACCCATTCACCGTCGACATCCTCACCACCACGCCGCAACCGATTTTTCCGGATTCCATTGCCAACTGGATGATGATGGATAGCGATTGGGCCGCCGCCAACGGCGCGGAACGCCCGGCGCGCGACAGCGAAAACTTCGCCACCCGAAACGTCAACGGCACCGCCGCTTTCATGCTGCAAAGCCGTCAGCCCGATCTGGAAACCGTCCTTGTGCCGTTCGACGGCTGGTGGGGCGAGGTCGAGCATAACGTGACCGAGGCGATCTTCACACCGATCCAGAACTCCGCCACCGCCGTCGCAGCCCTTCTGTCCGGTGACATCGACCTGATCGATCCGGTCCCGGTGCAGGATGCCGACCGCGTCGACGCCGCCGATGGTGTCCATGTCCTCTCGGGGATCGAGGCGCGGGTGATCATGCTTGGTTACGGCATTGACCATGACACGCTGGTGAACGGCGAAGACAACATCTTCGCCGACGTCCGCGTGCGCCAGGCGGTGGCCCATGCGGTCAACGTACCCGCGATCCTGCAAGCGATCATGGGCGGCAACGCGGCAGAGGCCAGCCAGCTCGTGTCCCCTGCCATGCGCGGCTACTCCGAAGCGCGCGCAGATCGTCCGGCCTTCGACCCGGACCTGGCCCGCAGCCTGATCGCGGACGCCGGGGCCGAAGGCGCGACATTCAACCTGTCGTGCCCCAATGACCGCTACCTGAACGACGAGGCCGTGTGCCAAGCCATCGTCGGCATGCTTTCGCAAGTTGGCCTCAACCCCGTGTTGGAGACGATGCCCGTCTCCAACTACTGGCCGGAACTGCGTGCCGATAATTACGACATGTACCTTCTGGGCTGGTCCCCCGGCACGTTCGACGCCGAGCATCCCTTGCGCTTCCTTGTCCACACCAACACCGAGAACCTCGGGACGTGGAACTTTGGTGGCTACTCCAATCCGCGCATCGACGAAATGCTGCCCCTGATCCAATCCGAGATCGACGAGGGCGCGCGCCAGGCGATGCTGGATGAGGCAGCGGCCATCGTGCAGGACGATGCGGTCTACAATACAATGTACGTCCAGCCGCTTCTTTGGGGGGTGGCCGATGGGATCGAACTGACCCAGCGCCCCGATAACTTCTTCATCCTGCGTTGGGTGACGGTCGGGGCCGAGAACTGATCTTGCGCAAGTCGAAACCGATATCGGGGGGCCCACTCGCCCCTGACAACAAAAAAGGCCGGGTATTACACCCGGCCTTTTGCATGTCGGCAGCGGCGCGGGGCTAGAACCCGAAGCTGAAGCGGCGCGCCAATGTCAGGTTGAAGATCGCGTGGTCGGCTTCTTGTATGATCGGGCTGGCGCCCGCGTCATTGAGGAACCGGCTGTATTCCAACTCGCCCCGGATCGACCAATCGTCGTTCAGCCGCTGGTCGACGCGCACCTCGAACCCAGAGGACAGCAGGCCGCCCGACGCATCAAAAGCGCTGAACGCACTGGCCCCGGCCTCCGCCGCCGTGACCCCGAAATAGGTGTTTGCGTAATCGTCCGAGCCGAAGAACAAGCGCGGCCCGGCGGAAATCGTCATCCGGTCCGTGGGCCGATAGATCACATCGCCACCAATCTCGCTGACCCATGCCCCATGGCCGATCACACCGTTGCGCACATCGACAAACACGCGGGCGTTTTCCATCTCGTAGGCCACGCCCATACCCAACTCCAGCGAGAACGGCACGTCTTTCAGCCCCGCAAGCTCCGAGAAATCCGAGGCCGAGCGGCCCGGCACCAGCCGCACTGCGCCGCGAACGCCGAAACCCTCCGGGTCGCGCGCCACGCCGGGCTCTCCGCTGCTGATCGGGCCGAAGGTCAACGACTCAAGCGAGCCCCGCCCGCGGGGGCTGACGCCATAGCCTTCTGCCCCGAAATACTGCTGTCGCACCCGCGCGCCAAAGCCGATTTCGCCCGAGATGCCGAAGCTCTGCGCCTGCACCGCCGTGGGGGCGGCGCCCGCCCCCAGACACAGCGCCGCGGCCAGTCCGGCCGCCACGCTTCCCACCTTGTTCACCGCGTTCATCCCTTTCGTGCAACGGAATCTGTCGTCCCGTCCGATATATGGCTCTGATATAGGGTATTATGCGGAAATAGCACGGCCCCATCGCTGCCGCGTGCCGCTATTTCGGGCGCGCCGGCCCGACAAATGCGAAACCGTTACCGCACATCCCTTGACCCTCATTCGGGCAAGCCTCACAACACTTGGATGTTGAACTTCATCTTACGACGCGTGCTGCAATCAATCCTCGTCCTTCTGGTCGTGGGACTTGTGGCGTTCGCCATGTTTCGCTTCGTGGGCGACCCGGTCGACACGATGTTGGGCCAGGAACGCACGATGGAAGATATCGAGCGTCTGCGCGAGACCCTTGGCCTCAACAAGCCGTTCTTCCTCCAGTATTGGGATTTCCTCGTGCGTGCCGTCCAAGGCGACTTCGGCATTTCTTACCGCCAAGGCCGCCCCGTCGCCGAGATCATCGTCGAGCGCCTGCCCGCCACGCTGGAGCTGGCCATCGTCTCGGGCGTCATCGCCCTTGGTATGGGCATTGTTCTGGGTATCTTCACCGCCATCCGCCGCGATGGGTTCTGGGCGAATTTCATCATGTCCGTCAGCCTGATCGGCGTGTCCCTTCCCACCTTCCTGATCGGCGTGCTTCTGATCTACGGTTTCGGCGTCGGCATCGACATCCGCATTCCCTTCACCGAAACCACCTTCAACACCGGCGGCATGCCCACCTTCGGGCGCGGCGACACGGTCGACCTAGGATGGTGGACCACCGGTTTCGCGACGTGGGACGGCGTCCACTCGATCATCCTGCCCGCCATTACCCTTGGCCTTTACCAGATGACCCTGATCATGCGCCTTGTGCGCGCCGAGATGCTGGAGGTCCTGCGCGCCGACTACATCCGCTTCGCCCGGGCCCGGGGCCTCAGCGACCGGGCGATCAACTTCCGCCATGCCCTGAAAAATACCATGGTTCCGGTGATCACCGTGACGGGCCTGCAACTGGGGGCCATCATCGCCTTTGCGATCATTACCGAGACCGTCTTCCAATGGCCCGGCGTGGGGCTTCTCTTTATCAACGCGATCCAGTTCGTGGATATCCCCGTCATGGCAGCCTACCTGATGCTGATCTCGGTCATGTTCGTGGGCATCAACCTGATCGTGGACCTGCTTTATGTGGCGATTGACCCGCGCCTGCGCGTGGATGGGAAAACGACATGACCGATACATCCCGTCCCAAGGGACGCCTCGCCCGCGCGCTCGACAGCGATGTCGGCTACGCCTTCACCCGCTCTCCGGTGGCCATGATCTCGGCGGGCGTCACGGCTCTGATGATCTTCGCGGCCGTCTTCGCGCCGCTGATCGCGCCCCATGATCCCTTCAACCCGGCGACGCTTAACCTGATGAACGGGCTCACCCCGCCGGGCACCCCGTCGCCGTTCACCGGCGACAGCTTCATTCTGGGCACCGACGACCAGGGCCGTGACGTCTTTTCAACGATCCTGTATGGGCTTCGCATCTCCCTTTTCGTGGGCTTTGCCGCGGTCTCCTTCGCGCTGATCCTCGGGGTCACCCTCGGCCTTCTGGCAGGATATGTGGGCGGCTGGACCGAGACGATCATCATGCGCATCGCCGATATCCAGCTTACATTTCCCTCGATCCTGGTGGCGCTGCTGATCTCGGGCATCGCAAAGGGCGTCACCCCGATCGAGTACCGCGATGAGATGGCGCTGTTCGTCCTGATCCTTGCTATTGGGCTGTCGGACTGGGTGCAATTCGCCCGCGTCGTCCGCGGCGCGACACTGGTCGAGAAGAACAAGGAATACGTGCAAGCCGCCCGCCTGATCGGCCGCTCGTCCTTCACCATCATGGCCCGCCACATCCTGCCCAACGTCCTGTCGCCGGTCCTCGTCATCGCCACCATCTCCCTGGCCCTCGCGATCATCGCCGAGGCCACGCTGAGCTTCCTCGGCGTCGGCGCACCGCCGACAGAGCCGTCCCTCGGCACCCTGATCCGCATCGGGCAAACCTTCCTCTTCTCCGGCAAATGGTGGATCCTGGTCTTCCCTGCCGCGACCCTCCTTGTCCTCGCCCTCGCCGTGAACCTCCTCGGCGACTGGCTCCGCGACGCCATCAACCCGAGGCTGCGCTGATGTCCCTGCTGGAAATCGAAGACCTCACCGTTGAATTCCCCACACGCCGCGCCCTGTTCACGGCAGTGAAGAACGCGCATCTGAGCGTCGAACCCGGTGAAATCCACGGCCTCGTGGGCGAATCCGGCGCCGGAAAGTCCACCATCGGCGCCGCCGTCATGGGGCTGCTGGATCGCCCGGGGCGCATCGCAGGCGGGATCATCCGCTATAAGGGCGAGGAAATCAGCGGCCTCGACACCGACGCCATGCGCGCCCTGCGCGGCAAGAAGATCTCCATGATCTTCCAGGATCCGCTGACGTCATTGAACCCGCTCTTCACGGTCCGCCAGCAGCTTGTTGAGACCATATCCGAGCATCTCGACGTCACAGCAGATGAAGCCAACACCCGCGCCCGCGACCTGATCGACCGCGTGGGCATCCCCGATCCCGAAGCGCGCCTTGACCAATATCCGCACCAGTTTTCCGGCGGGATGCGCCAGCGCGTGGTCATTGCACTCGCCCTCTGTTCCGAGCCTGATGTCATCATTGCGGATGAACCGACCACGGCGCTCGACGTCTCCATCCAGGCGCAAATCCTTGATCTGATCAAGGAATTGGCGACCGAGCGGCAGGTAGGCGTGATCCTGATCACCCACGACATGGGCGTGATCGCCGACACAACGGACAAGGTCACCGTCATGTACATGGGCGAGGTCGTCGAATCCGGGGCGACGGCGCAGGTCCTTGGTCAGCCCTCCCATCCCTACACCAAATCCCTCATCGCCGCTGTCCCGCGCCCCACTGTCAAGCTGGACCGTTTCCCGTTGATCTCTTACGGCGGACGCGTGATGGAATTCGCGATCGAGGACCTCAAGCGCAACTGGCCCGAGGTACAAACAGATCGCTCCAAGACACTGGTTCAGGCCGACGCGATCACCAAGCGTTTCGTCCAGACCCGCGCGATCCTGCCGCGCAATCGGAAGATGTTTACCGCCGTGGATGCCGCGAAATTCGACATCAAGCAGGGGGAGGTCTTTGGTCTGGTCGGCGAATCCGGCTCGGGCAAGTCCACCATCGCGCGGATGATCGCCGGGCTCTACAAGGTCGATGGCGGCGAAGTCAGCTTTGATGGCAAGCCCGTATCGAACCAGCCGGGCGGCGTGCCGGACTGGTATCGCAAGCAGATCCAGATGATTTTCCAGGACCCCTATTCGTCCCTCAACCCGCGCATGCGCGTCGACGAAATCATTGCAGAGCCTGCCCGTCATCACGGCCTTCTGGCGGGCCAGGCGTTGAAGGACCGCGTGTCGGAACTGCTGGACCGCGTGGGCCTCGGGGCGGCGGCGGGTCTGAAGTACCCCCATGAATTCTCCGGCGGGCAGCGTCAGCGCATTTCAATCGCTCGCGCTTTGGCCACCCAGCCGCGCTTCCTGATCTGCGATGAACCGACAAGCGCCCTCGACGTCTCCATCCAGGCGCAAATCCTTAACATCCTGAAGGATCTGCAAGAGCACCTTGGCCTGACCATGCTGTTCATCTCCCACGACCTGCCTGTCGTGCGCCAGATGTGCAACCGTGTCGGCGTGATGAAGAATGGCGCGTTGGTCGAAGTGGCCGAGACCGAGGCGCTTTTCGCCTCCCCCCAACATCCCTACACCCAACAGCTTCTGTCGCTTATGCCGCGTCTGGATGGTCTGTCGGACGAGGGGCTTTCTGTCGCTTGAACGGGCACCGCGCGGACAAATTGATGTACCATTGATATACCCCATCGAAAGGTTTCCATGCCACAACCAGACCACATCTCCATCTATGACCTTCCGGATTTCGACGCTTTGGACGACGACACGAGGCGCTATTTCGAGGTTTGCCAGGAAAAACTCGGCATGGTGCCGAACGTGCTGCGCACCTTCTCGGTTAACCAGGAAAAGCTTCGCGCGTTTGGGCAGTACTACAACACGTTGATGTTGGGCGAGAGCCGTCTGTCCAAGCTGGAGCGCGAGATGGTGGCCGTGGTCGTCTCTTCCGCAAACCGCTGTTTTTATTGCCTTGTAGCTCATGGGCAGGCGGTGCGGAAACTGTCCGGCGACCCGCAGTTGGGCGAGATGCTGGTGATGAATTACCGCGTCGCCGAATTGCCCAAGCGCCAGAAGGCGATGCTGGATTTCGCGTGGAAATTAACCACGGCCCCGTGGGAGGTCGCAGGCGAGGAACGGGCCAAGCTGGAAGCCGCTGGCCTGAGCCAAGATGAGATCTTCGACCTCTCGGACGTCATCGCGTTCTTCAACATGTCCAACCGCTTCGCGATCGCGTCCGATATGATGCCGAACCCGGAATATCACGCCATGGATCGCGAATAACTATTTTAGGTCATTCGCTTAGGCCGCGCGCTGCTGCCCGTGTGCCGGGGCCGACTTCGCCGTCTATCCGCATCGTATAGAGGCCTCGCTCCGCCAGGATTGTCTGGAATGCGATCGCTGTCTCCCGCTCCCAGGGCGGCGTTTGACCGTTGATCGTGCCACGCAGGTTGCCCATGTCGACCTCACCGGTCTCCAGTGCCGCAACGTAGTCAGCGGCAGCCAGCTCCGGGTCGGCGCCCCGTCCGATGCCTTGCTCGTAAAGGAATCCGCGCGCGGCGATCCCGGCGGGGTTGCCCGTGGCCGCCAATTGCTCCACCCAGCCGCCACGAAGGAAATCACTGGGCGGCACGCCCTCGGCGCCATCGGAGTACAGCTCGATAAGGTCTTGGACCGCGTCCATATTTCCCGCGTTTGCCGCCGCCACCAGCAGCGGCACCGCGCGGCGCGCATCGGGAATGCCAAGCGCCTCATCGACACCGCCCCGCACACCTTCACCACGCAGATACGTCTGCCCGAGGTTGAACTGAGCGAACGGATACCCGGCGTCGGCGGCCATGCCCATCAGGCGCACCATCTCGGCGGTATTCACCTCCACACCGCGCCCAAGACGGTACATGAAGGCCAGCGTCGCCATGCCAGCCGGATCGCCCGCCTCGGCAGCTTGTCGATAGTATTCAACGGCTTGGGCTGCGTCTTCGCGCACCGGGCGCAGTCCGAAATTGTGGTAATCGCCAAGGCGCGTCATGGCCGGGGCAACGCCAGCTTCCGCCGCGCGTTCATAGAGAGGAACGGCCGAGCGGTGACGCCCGGACGCCTGGGCCACCGTCGCCAGGTGGTAAAGCGGCGCGCCCTCT
Organism: Gymnodinialimonas phycosphaerae; assembly: GCF_019195455.1. Classification (NCBI taxonomy): domain Bacteria; kingdom Pseudomonadati; phylum Pseudomonadota; class Alphaproteobacteria; order Rhodobacterales; family Paracoccaceae; genus Gymnodinialimonas; species Gymnodinialimonas phycosphaerae. Next base: position 1,626,083 of record NZ_JAIMBW010000001.1, read on the forward strand.
TCCGGGAGTGCCTCGGCGGCGGCGCGACAGGCGGGCAAGGCCTCTCGCAACGCCGTCAGGGCGGCAACCTGGGCTTCCTCGGAAGGGTAGTTCTCGGCTGAGGGTTCCCCCGCGATTTCAATGCATTGCGCCAACGCGGCTTGGGCGGCTGCGGCCTCGGCGGCGCGGGCGGCGCTTTCCTCTGCCAGGGCCTCGAATGCCGTGCTTGCCTCTGCAACCGCTTCTGCGCGCGCTTCGGCAGCGGCGGCCTCTGCGGCAGCGGCCGCTTCGGCGGCGGCGCGAGCAGCAGTTTCGGTGGCCAAAGCCTCAAAGGCCGACGTCGCTTCATCTACGGCTGCGGCCCGTTCTTCCGCAGCGGCGGCCTCCGCCTGTGCGGCGGCGGCTTCCGCATCGCGTGCGGCAGTTTCAGCCGCCAAAGCCTCAAAAGCCGATGTCGCTTCATCTACGGCTGCGGCCCGTTCTTCGGCGGCGGCGTCCTCCATCTGAGCGGCGGCGGCTTCCGCGTCGCGTGCGGCAGCTTCAGCCGCCAAGGCCTCAAAAGCCGACGTCGCTTCATCAACGGCCGCGGCCCGTTCTTCTGCTGCGGCGGCCTCCGCCTGTGCGGCGGCGGCTCTCGCGGCTTCCGCTTCGGCGGCGAGGCCGTCGGCTGCCAGCGCCTCGAATGCGGCCGTTGCCTCTTGCACAGCCGCGGCGCGCTCGGCGGCGGCGGCCGCTTCGTCGTCGCCTTGCGCCAGCGCGCCCCCGGCGCCCAGGGCGAAGGCAGAGATCATGCAAATTGATCGAACGGCAGGGGACAACGGCATATCAAGCAAATCCTTGAACAAAAACAGACGTTGAGACGATAGCCAGCGTGTTTTCCCCTGTCGATACTTTGGCGCGCCCAAAACGCAAAAAGGCTGCCCAGAAAGCACTGGCCAAGCCCGGTTCGCTGAGGCACCTTCCGGGAAAGAAATCTCGCGGGATCAAGCCACTGACACAATCCCCTTACACCCCGGCGTCCGACGCCTCGGGCCCGACGTCCCCCGCCGCCCCTGTCCTGGTCGTGGACCTGGACGGAACGTTGCTGCGCTCGGACATGCTTTACGAGTGTCTGTGGTCGGCGATGGGGCGCGATGGATGGGCGACACTGAAGGCAGCGGCACGGCTGCGCGAGGGGCGCGCGGCGGTGAAGCGCGCCTTGGTGGACCTGTCGGAGGTCGAGGTCGCCACCCTTCCCTATGACGCGGACGTGGTGGCACGGATCCGCACGTGGCGCGCAGGGGGCGGGCGCTGCATCCTTGCGACCGCCAGCGACCAGGCCTTGGCCGACAAGGTCGCGCAGCACCTGGGCCTCTTCGATGAGGTCTATGGCTCGGACGGGTCGCGCAATTTGAAAGGCGCCGATAAGGCCGCCTTTTTGCGCGATCATCTGCCCGGCGGCTTCACCTACATGGGCGACAGCGCGGCCGATCTGCCGGTGTGGGAACAGGCCGACGCCGCGATCAGCGTCGGCGCATCGCCCAAGGTCGTGGCGGCGCTGGACGCAAGCCAAACGCCAGCCGAGCACCTGCCCAAAGCCCCCCCGTATCGCGCGCTGGTTCGCGCCATCCGCCCGCAGCAATGGTTGAAGAACCTGCTGGTGGCCATTCCGCTGATTGCCGATCCGGGGCATGGGTTCGAGGCCCTTCTGCCGATCATCGCCGCGTTCGTGGCGCTGAGTTTCGCAGCCTCCGCCGGTTACCTGATCAACGACCTGCTGGACCTGAACGACGACCGCAGCCACCCGCGCAAGTGCACACGCCCCTTTGCGGCGGGCACGCTGTCGCCACAGCTGGGAACCTTGGCGATCCCTGTCTTGCTGGTCTTGTCCGCGCTGATCTCGCTGCTCGTCTCGCCTGCGCTGACAGGGGTCGTGGCGGTCTATTTCGGGGCAACCGTGGCGTATTCGGTGAAGCTCAAGCAACACACGTTGCTTGATATCTGCGTGCTTGCCTTCCTCTTTACCTTGCGGATCATCGCGGGCGGCGTGGCGATCACCTCCGGGCTATCGGTCTGGATCCTTGCGTTTTCGATGTTCATCTTCTTCGCGCTTGCTGCGGTAAAGCGGCTGGCGGAATTGACCGACCGCGAAACTGCGGGCCGTCAGGCCTCGCGCCGGGGCTACGTCGCCGAGGATCGCCGCATCATCAGCCAGATGGCGATCACCTCGGGCTACCTCGCGGTGCTGGTTCTGGCGCTCTATGTGGATGAGCCAATGACCCAGTCCAAGTTCGCCACCCCATGGCTGTTGTGGGGCGTGTGCCCCCTGTTGCTCTTCTGGATCAGCCGCATGGTGTTGGTCGCGGATCGTGGCGAAATGCACGACGACCCGATGATCTTCGCGGTCACGAATTCGACGTCCCGTCTGGTGATCGTGTTTTGCGGGCTGATCGTCGCGGCGGCGATGTTCCTATGACGCGTTTGACTTTGGTCACCCGCTATGTGGCGTTCGCCATGGTGGCGACGGCGGTGAACCTGTTGGTGCAGCGCATTGTCCTTTTGGGCGGTGACACGGCCCTTTGGTTCATCGCGGCGCTGGGGGCCGGCACGCTGGCGGGTCTGGTGGTGAAATACGCGCTCGACAAGCGATGGATCTTTTACGATACGACCACGGGCACGGCGGCGCAGGGCAAGCAATTTGGCCTTTACTCATTGATGGGCGTCATAACGACGGTGATCTTCTGGGTTACAGAGACAGCGTTCTGGATGATTTGGGGCACGGATTTCGCCCGCGAGTTGGGGGCCATCATTGGCCTGACCGTGGGCTACGTCACCAAGTACCAGCTCGACAAACGCTTTGTCTTTCAGGAGGTCAGCAGATGACAGAACTAAGTGGATGGGGTCGGTTTCCACGGGTCGATTGCCGCGTTGTCACGGCGCGGAACGAGGCGGACGTGCGCGCCGCCGTGCTGGAGGCGCCGCTGATCGCGCGCGGCAACGGGCGGGCGTATGGCGATGCGGCGCTGAACGCGGGCCAAACGCTCGACATGACGGGCATGGACCGCATGTTGTCGTTCGACGAGGGCGTTCTGGTGGCCGAGGCGGGCGTCCTTCTCAGCGATATCATCCACACCTTCCTGCCCCGCGGCTGGTTCCCGATGGTCACGCCGGGGACCAAGCTGGTCAGCCTGGGCGGCGCGATTGCAGCGGATGTGCACGGCAAGAACCACCACATCGACGGCTCATTCCGGTCCTGTGTGGATTGGATCGACCTGATGGGCCCCGACGAGGTCGTGACCCGCGTGTCCACGGGCGATGACATGTTCGACTGGACCAATGGCGGCATGGGGCTGACCGGCGTGATCCTGCGCGCCCAAATCCGCCTGCGCCGGGTCGAGACCTCGTGGATCGTGCAGGAAAGCCGCGCGTTGACGTCGCTGGCCGACACCATCGCCGCGTTCGAAGACACCATGGACGTGCCCTATTCCGTGGCCTGGATCGATTGCGCCGACGGCCCGCACCACGGCCATTCGATCCTGCTTCTGGGGCGCCACGCGGTTCCGCAGGACCTGCCGATGCGCAAGCCTGAATTCAAAGTGCGCCACAAACCCAAGATCCCCGTCCCCTTCGGCGTGCCGGCGTTCGTGTTCAAGGGCTTCATGCTGCGCATGCTCAACAGCGCCTATTGGCGCTTGGGCAAGTTCCGCGCCGGCGAGGCGCTGGTGGATTGGGACACCTACTTCTACCCTCTCGACGGGCTGCTGAACTGGAACCGCCTCTATGGCAAACGCGGCTTCGTGCAGTTCCAATGCGCCCTGCCCAAGGATACCGCCAGCGAGGGGATGGAGGAAATCATGCGAACCATCGCCGCGTCCGGTGAGGGCTCTGTCCTTTCCGTGCTGAAACGCTTTGGGCCGCAATCAGGCCATTTTTCCTTCCCAATGGCAGGCTACACCTTGGCCATGGATTTCCCGGCAAACGAACGGAGCCTTGCCCTGATGGAACAATTGGACGCGATCACATTGGCCCACAAAGGCCGCTTTTACCTGGCAAAGGACGCCCGCATGCCCGAGGCCGTGGCGAAAGCCGACTCCCGGGCTGAAGCCTTTGCCGCCATGCGGGCCAAGGCCGGGTTGAAAAAGCGTTTCACGTCAGTGCAATCGGAAAGGCTGGGTCTATGAACGGACCGGTCCTGATCCTCGGCGCGGCCTCCGGCATGGCGCGGGCTGTCGCGCGCTCTTTCGCGCAAGCGGGCCACCCAATCCAACTGGCCGCGCGCAACGTGGCGCGCCTGGAAGACGATGCGGCCGACCTGCGCACCCGCTACGGCACAGAGGTGACGTTGTACGAATTCGACGCCCTCGCGCTTGATTCGCATGCCGCCTTCGTGGCCGCCCTGCCCGCCCTGCCCGAGGTCGCGATCTGCGCCGTCGGCGCGATGGGCACCCAAAAGGGTAGCGAAGCCGACCCGCTGGCCGCGAGCCATGTCATGCGCTCGAATTTCGAAGGCCCGGCCTCCGTCCTTGCGCATCTGGCGAACGCGATGGAGACGCGCGGATCGGGCACTTTGGTGGGCATCTCATCGGTCGCAGGCGACCGCGGACGCGCGTCGAACTACGTCTATGGCTCGGCCAAGGCGGGCTTCACGGCATTTCTGTCGGGCCTGCGTAATCGCCTTGCAAAAAAGGGAGTTCACGTCGTGACCGTGCTGCCCGGCTTCGTGAAAACCGCAATGACCGAAGGGATGGACACCCCCGCCCCCCTGACCGCAGAACCCGAGGAAGTAGGGGCCGCAATCCTGAAGGCGGTGACCCGGAAAACCAATGTGATCTACACCCGCCCGATCTGGCGGATCGTCATGGCGGTGATCCGCAATATCCCAGAGCCGCTGTTTAAAAAGACCTCGATCTGACGGACGCGCGCTGGCGAGATTCCGCGCAAAAATCAAGCGCTGGATAGAACCCGGCATGACGTTGTTGCGAATTTAACACTTCCAGAATAGGGCTAAAAAAGAATTAGGGACATCGACACGCGACAGACAGGTCGCGGTCAACAATATGGGCAGTGCTCTACGATGAACGGGACAGTAATCGCGCGTGCGTTTGCGCGGGCAAAACAGGTGAAGATCCCAGCGGGTCTGGCAGCGTTCGAGCAGCCAAACGGCGTCTTGGCCGTTGTCTTAGCCTCCACCATCATCACATCGGTTTGTGCCTTTGTCGTCGTTTCGAACGCGCTGAACGTACAGCGCCCCGTCGAACAGGTCGCCGCGTCTGCCACGCCTGCCGCCGACCCGGCGCCGCAACGGCGCTACCCCGATACCACCAGCTTTGACACGACCGTTTCGGTTGTGATCGACCGCGCGCCCAGTGTGCGGGTGCCGCCGCAGTTGGCCCCGGTGCAAGGGCTTGCGCCGGCTCCAGAGGACGCGCCTGGGCGCTATACAGTGGTCGAGGGGCGCCCTCCCGTCATGCCAGAGCCGCGCCCCGGTGTCGTGACCGTGCCCTCCGTGGTGCGGGTTGTCACGATTGCTCGTAATCTGGACGCAGAGCGGGCCATGGCCCTGCCGCGGCCCGTCGCGCGCCCCCTTAATACAACGACGCCCGCTTGGCCGGACGTCGAGACCGGGCCGCAAACCTCCGTGCTTCTGGCCGCCTCCAGCCCGCGCCCCAGTCTGCGCCCGGCTGATCTGGTGACCCGCGTCGCCGCGCGCCCCGATACGTTCGAGATCGAGGTCGCCCGTTCCGAGGCACCCGATAGCCTTGGTGGGATCGGCGAAAGCCCGCGTCCCAGCATTTTCAGCGGCGGCAGCGGCGATTGCTCCCCGCGCATGGCCCGTGAAATTCCGCGCCGCCCCGGATCCGCTGCCAGCGGTTCTGCCGTCATGGCAAGCGCGGGCAACGGCTCGGGCTCGGGCCGCGACAACCGCATGTTGCAAGAGGCGCTATCCGGCAACATCCCAAGCCACATCCGCAACCTGCAACCGGTCACGTTCAACGGCAACGTCGGCGGTCGAACGGTTGAGGTGACGATTTGCGTGACGCCCGATTACCTGGCCATCGGCTCGGACAACGACCATGTCCGCGTCCCCCTTGGCCTGCCCGCAGCGCTCCGCGTGGCCGACGCTTTCGACATGATGCTGCCGACGACGACGATGGTCGACGCGATCTATCAGCAAGCCGATGTGCGGGTGGCCCCCTCGCCGATGACGCCGGGATCTTCCATGTCATCAACGAACTATTTCGTGCGCCACAATGAAACGATCGAAGGGCAATTCGCCCGCGCCGGTGTCCGCGAGGGCATGCTTGTCGCGGGTCACAAGAAGGACCTTGTCCTTGCCAATCGCCTGTCGCGCAACCCGGGGCGGGTCGCGATCTACGGCTGGCACCGTACCAACGGGCGCGCGATCCAACCGCTGTCCACGGTCCACGGTGAGTACTATGCCGACTATTCCCACGGCATCCGGCTGGTCAGCCGCACGGCCTTCGTTGACGGACGCGCCGTTGACCTCAGGGAACTTCTTACGGATGAGCGTTATGCAGGGTTCCTGAACTCGGATGGGGCCCTGACCGGCGCAACGGTGCGCCTCGCATCCCTGTAGACTTCTGTTACAAAATGAAAAAGGCGCGCCGGTTCTGGCGCGCCTTTTCTGTTTTGCCTGCTGTCAGCGAACGTCGCGGAAGCAGCGAAAGCCCAAGTGATAATTGCGGTGACTGCCCTCTGACATCACGCGTGAGCCGTGCCAGAACGGCGCCCGCCAGCGCGCCCAATGCTCATGGGCGCGGATCGTGTCCCAGATGAACCACGATCCCTTCATCTCGGTTACGCCCAAGGTCGTGGACCCGGCAGAGGCCATCTGATCTTCGGCCAAAGGCAGGTTCATGTGCTCTGCCGCGTTGCCGTCGATGTCATAAACCCCAAGCGGAGAGCGGCAGGCCGGAAAGCTGCCCGCCGGGTAGGTGTTGGAGCCACAGCCCTGAAAGCTACCGCCGTTGCACGAGGCACTCTTGAACGAGCCGGTCGCGCAGACGCCCGATTGCCATGCCCCGATGGAGTATGTCCCCCGCGTGCTGGCATAGGCGTTGTTGTGGTAGTTGCGGATCGTGTTTACGGCCGCTGAAAGCCCCATGCCACGCACCAGATCGAACGGATAATCAGGCGGCAGAAGTTGCCCTGCGGCCGCCCCTTCCCACTCATGGGCGTCGCCGATGCGGCCGCCTTCCGCGGCGCAAAGCTGCGCTGCCTCGTTCGCACGGACCCACACGACGGGGTAAACCATCGGGATGTTTGGATATTCAAACATGTCTGCGCAAACCGTCGCATCACGGGGCGTTTGCGTTTCCGGATCATAGAGCGGCACCATGTAAGGCCCGCCGCAAATCCGCTCGAACTCGCGGTTGCGATAGCTGGCCTGAACCTGCGCGACCGTGCCGCCGACGTTCGCGGCGGCCTGCTCGGGCGTCAACGGGTGTTGCGTGACGGCGGGGTTGCCCTGCCCCATCCAGCCGTTTGGAGAATTGGCAAAAATGGAGCGTACGCGGTTAATCTCGGCATTGGAAAGGCCCCGGATCTCTTGCAACTGTTGAAACAACAGCTCATTTCGCTCTGCCAGCGATTGCGCATTCGCGCCGGTTACAGCCACAATACTTGCGGCCACCGCCGCCTTCACGAAAGTGCTCAGTCGCATCACTTATTGCCTCCGCAGCAGGTAAAAGAAGTCGCGATTGTCGGGCGCCGAGATGAAGCGTGCGACGCGTCCATTGTCTGGATCGGCCTCTGCCATTCCCGAAACGAGGTGCTGGACCTCCATGTCCTCATCGCCGTCTTCGTCGTGGACATACAGCGCCATGTAGGTGTGCTCTTGGCTGTTCATGTCCAGAAGCATGGCGTAGTCGCATTCGTAGGCTTGGAACGTGCGCGCCATGGCCGACGGCGTTGCCGTTGAAAAATATGCGTAAATCAGGAACTGGCGTCCTTCGACAGTCCGCATGCAGGCGCCGCCGCGCAGCGTGCGCAGGACGGCATTCGCGTCGCCAGACCAATTGCCGCCGCCCCACGACGTGACCCGGGGCCCCGGCACGCCATCCTCAATGATCGGCACGCCATTCTGGCGGGCGAAGACCAACTCTGGCAGCAGCGCGTCGTCCTCGTCGGACCAGGTGCGCATGTTCAACTCACCGTCCTGCGCCAGATACATCGTTGCCAGGTTCGGCCAGAGGCGCGACATCAGAACGCCGTTCTGCATGAACCCATAGTGGTGGCCATAGTTGAACGTCGCGTAATCGCCGAAGCGCCACGCGCCGTGGTCGCGCTTGAAGCCTCCGGTGAATGTCGCCGCAACACGCTCGACGAAGGCGGGGTTCAACATGCCCGTGCGCACCAAGGGATCGGGGCTGTTGAACCCATCGGGACCACGCCCTTGATTGTGCCGGTTCTGCGGGCGCGACGACCAGCCGAGCCCGGGGTGATCGGTGCCAAGCTCGTAGCCGATGTCGAACCGCGCCATGTCGAAGGCAACAAGGTACACATCCGCGCGCCGCTCGATCCCGTCCAGACCATTGGCACCGCCGGTTTGCATGACCTCGTTGGCGATCATGCCGGGCTGCATGACCGAGGCATAGATCCCGGGGCTTTCCTCGACTTCATACCAAGCGCCCGCCGTCATCGCGCCGGCATCGGTGCCGGCCAGGTCGAACCCCATGTAGGGCCGCATGTTGGGCGTATTCGCCAAAAGGGCGTTGCCAAGCAATTCGACACCGTCGATTTCTTCCAGCTCTTCCTCGCCCTCCGACGAGACCATGAAGGCATCCTCGAAGAAGGCGCCCTTGATAAGGTTCACAATGGATTCGCCAAAAATGACATTGTCACGCAGGAATTCTGCCACGGCTTCGCGTGTCGTACGATTGCCGGTAACAGGATTGCGAACGAAAAGGCTCCAATCGCACACCGGCGCATATGGAAGGGAGCTGGCCTGCGCTTCTTCCAATTCGCCGTCCTCCCACGGGGCGCAGGCGAAACTGTCGCCCTCCCCTTCGATCAGCAGTGCGGGACCGTCCTCATCGATCAGGGAAATGTCCCAAATTTCGGGGGCGCCGTTCTCAAAATGCACAAATCTTGAGCGCCCCCCCACGGGGGCCGTCTCCAGCACGAACCAGGAGTTCACGTGAGGGTTGAGCGAGGTCAGCGTGTAGGTCGTGCCGTCCTCAGCCGTGAGGGTCTGCGCATTGCGGAAGGGTTGCATGGCAAAGACCGAGCCCGGCACGTTGCCTCCCAATTCGGAAAGTTGCGCATCGATGACGGATTGGTCAGGTAATTCAATGCCTTGCGCAAACGCCTGCGGCGAAACGGCAAGGGTAAGGGTGGCGATGAGAGAAAGGGAAAAATTGGAAAGAACTGAAGACTTGGGCAGCAAGACGAGCTCCATCATTGGAAAGGGGGCCGCGCAGAAGGCAGCGCGCAGATAACTTATGAATAACGGTTCAAGGTTTGCAACAAAGCGAACGCTGACGCAACGGCAAGACCCAGAGATGTGAACACACACATCATCAGGCCCGCTCGGACAGTCTACGCGTTCAATAGCTTGCAACAAAGGGGCTTGGCCTTGGATCAATGGGACCCTGTCCAAACAATCTATGTTTTGAAATTAACAAGTTATTAACCCCGGATTGGGCTACCTTGTTGGTGGTCAATAGAATCCTGTAGCTGGCGCCAGGATTGGCCAAGGTTTGAAACAAGGTAGCAATGAGGGAATGCAATGGGCAGCAAACATAAGGGCTTGTCTGAAATGATGGTTCAAATGCCTCGGACCCAGTCCGATCTGCGTGATCGGGTCGACGGGCGAAATCAACCTGGTTCAACAGCGAAAGAGGTTGGCGAGGCACCGCCGTTTGAGAACGCCTTGCGCGCCGCGCTCGACGCGGATCGGATCGCAGACGCGCGCACCCTTGTCGCAAACGCCGAAGCGGTTCTCTTTGCCCACGAGGCCGTGGAAGCTAGCCCCTCTGATCGGATGACGCAGGCCCAATTGGCCGCGGCGAAGGCAAGAATTGCCATCGCGACAGGGGACGGGGCCGCTGCACGCGCGATCCTCGTGCAAGCGATCGAACGCAACCCGAAAACGCCCGCACTCAGAACCCTCATGACCGAAGTCATGATGGCCGAAGGGCGCGCCACGGATGTGCGTCCGGTCTTGCAACACCTGGGCAATGACGGATCCCTTGGGCCGGACGCCTCAGACGACGTGATGCCGACATCTCCGACGTTGAAAGATACATCCGGCTGACCGCGGCGGCGCGCAACCGATGCCCGGATTGGGCACCGGTGTGGGAGGTTATTCCGGCGGGCTAGAACTCATCAAAAAAGGTCGGCTCGTCATCTCCGTTTGTCTCCTTGTTGGTCGCAGCGCTGATGACCTGGTCCATGTGCAAGCAGGCGTCACGGACCTTTTCGAGCGTCACGCCTTCTGCCAATGCGCCCTTGTCCAGCCATGCATCTGTGGCCTGTGGGATGTCGCGCGCAGCGGTCGCTGTCACGCGCGCGATTGCATGAAGGGCCTGCCTCAGGGCGTCCATCTCCTGTAATCTCGTGGCGTGCGGCACGGCGTCGTCGACGTTCGACACCGCGAGGTCGCCCACGAATTCATCAAGCCCTTCCGCGACCTGTGCCAATCGCTCAACTTCATTCGAGATGTTCGACAGCAGGGCACTGACGGGGATCATTGGTCCAAACGCGGCCCCCATCTAGAGTGGCCCCACAACCCGTTCGATACACGCCTTCAATGCAGTAGGCGAAAATGGCTTCTTGAGAAAATTGTTCATGCCCAGTTGCTTGCCTTTATCGATAACCGCGCCGTCCGTAGTTCCAGTGATCAAGATGAAGCCCGTCCGCGCCGTTTGCTGGTTGCTACGGAGCGAATGCAAAAGCTGCAACCCATCCATGCCGGGCATGTTGTAGTCCGAGATCACCATGTGAACCGGCGACGCCGCTATTTTTTGAAGGGCTGCGTTTCCATCCGCGCAATGGTCGATCGCTGCGATGCCCATCCATTCCAACGCCTGGATGATCAGCCCTCGGCTGGTCGACATGTCGTCGACGACCAAGACCCTCAACATATCTTTCGTGCTCATTGTATCGCCCCCCGGGATTTCAGTTCATAGTGTGTGACGCCCGTAGATCGCAGGATCTCCGTTGCCGGCCCCGTGACACGCTCGGAGTGACCGATCATCAGGTGGCCGCCGTCTACGATGATATTTGCGAACCTTGGCCAAAGTCGTTGTTGCGTTTCCGTGGAAAAATAGATCACGACATTGCGGCAGAACACGATGTCGAATTTGCCCTGCATGGGCCAGGGATCCATCAAGTTAAGCTGACCAAATTGAACCATTGATTTCGCTGACGCCACGACGTCGAACTGGTGGTCTGCCCCTTCGACCTTTGTCGTGTATTTCGACAAGATCGCATGCTCGGAAAAGTCCTCTTCACTTAGCTTGTAGCGCGCCTTCTGCCCGATGCGGATGACATTGCGATCGATATCGGTTGCGAGGATGCGGATGTTCGACGATGCCGCCTCGGGAAAGACCTCAAGCATTGTCATTGCGATGGAGTAGGCTTCTTCACCCGAAGAGCATCCAGCCGACCATATCCGCACGCGCCCGCCGACCTTGGCCTTCGCAATGAGCCCCGGCAGAATCCGCGACCGGAGGCTTTCAAAGTGATGCGGCTCTCTGAAGAATCGTGTGACGTTCGTTGTGAGCAGCAAGATCATTTCCTGGATCTCAGGCACAGCTGAGGGGCCGGAAAGAATATCACAATAAGCATCGAAATCACTTAGCCCCAAGACCCGTAGGCGACGTGACAGTCTGGAGACCGCAAGGCCTTTCTTCGCCTCGGAAAGGACGATACCCGTCTCTTCCTGAAGGCATCGTGCAATCGTTTCGAACGCCGCGTCCCCAATGGTCTGCCGTGAGGGCGACGACGTCCGCACCGCCGTTTGTGGCATGGTCATGCGGCTTCCAGTCCCTTGGACGGCACCACACTCGTCAGATCCAATCGGCGGATCATTTTGCCCTCAAACAGCACAACGCCCGAAATGAACGCCTTTACTTGATCGGACACCATGTCCGGCACCGCATGCATGGCGTCCTCGGTCACCGCGAGAATATCAGACACGACGTCCGCCAGAAGGCCGATCGTCTGGCCGTCAACAACGGTGATGATGATCACATGTCGCTCACAGGCCTCCGTGACCCCAAGTCCCAGTCGGTCCGAAAGGTCGACCACGGGAACGACCGAGCCGCGCAAATTGATCACACCTTTCACATAGCTTTGGGCGTGGGGCAGTGTCGTTGTTTCCGTCCAACCACGGATTTCCCGCACTGACATGATATCAAAGCAGAAGTCCTGCCCGGCCACGCGAAACGCGACGACTTCCTTCTGCTCGGGCTGAAAACCAGTTTCACTTTGCGACATTGGAAGCTCCTTCTAGCGCGTCTAACCGGGGGGGAGTCATAAGGCTTGATTGCGGCGGCGCGATTCCGCCCGCGATGCCCTCGGGATCTACGATCAAGGCGATGCGCCCGTCGCCAAGGATGGTCGCTGCGGCGATTCCGTCGACGCGGTTGTAATTCGTCTCGAGGCTCTTGATGACCACCTGGCGTTGATCCTGAAGACTGTCCACGATCAGGGCACAGCGGCGCTCTGTCTCGGTCTCGATGACCAGAAGCGTGTGGTCATCGAGGTCGTCTGGTGTATCTCGGAAGCCGAAGATGGCGCCTAGATCTGCGACCGGCACAAGGCTGTCACGCACGGACAAGACACGGCTGCCGCTGCCAATCGTATGGATTTGCGCCGAACTGGGTTGAAGGGTTTCCTGTATTGCCGTGATCGGAATGACCATGGTTTGCCCCGCGACGTCGACCACCATCCCTTCGAGCACCGCCAAGGTCAGGGGCAAGCTGATCGAAAAAACAGTGCCCTTGCCCATCTCGGACGAGATCGACATACGCCCGCCCAGGGCAGAGATTTCACTGCGCACGACGTCAAGACCGACACCGCGCCCCGACAGCTCGGAAACCTCGTCCTTCATGGAGAACCCGGGCATGAACAAAAGGGCGTCGATCTCGGACGCGGTCAACGCCGCGCCAGGAGTGACCAAGCCACGCTCTTCCCCGATCTCACGGACCTTCTCGCGGTTGATCCCGCCCCCATCGTCGGAGATTTCGATCACGACCCGGCCCGAACGATGGGCCGCGGACAACGTCACTGTCCCCTCGGCAGGCTTGCCGGCGGCGAGGCGATCTTCCTTGGATTCCAGACCGTGATCGACCGCGTTGCGCACCATATGGTTCAGGGGGTCGACCAAGCGTTCCAGCACCGTCTTGTCAACTTCGGCCGCCTCCCCTTTCATGATCAGCCGGACGCGTTTTCCGGTCGTCGCACTGGCATCGCGGATCGTCCGTGCCATGCGCTGGAACAGCGGTTTCACTGGCTGCGCCCGGATGGCCATGACGCCTTCCTGGATTTCACCGGCAAGTTGCTTCAGGCCTTCGATCTCCTGCAAAACCTCGTCGCCGCTGGTCAGGTCGTGCTTGCTGACAGCCTGGGACAGCATCGCTTCCTTGATCACCAGTTCGCCGACGAGATTGATCAGTTTGTCGACCCGTTCGAAATCGACGCGAATGGTTTGCGGCGGGGGCGCGGCCTTGGACACGGGCGCAGTTGCGGGTTTGGCGGTCGTCTTTTCCTCGGGGGTCGCTTCCGCAGGCTCTGGCAGCACCTCCGGCGCAACATCCGTCGGTTCATTTTCCAGCGGCGGCAAGACTGCCGAAGCTTCGACCGGGGCCGGATTTTCAACAGTCGGCCCATCCTCCCCGATAGGTGACAAGCCAGATGCATCACGGGTCGAGATCGTGATGATCGCACAATCAGATACGAAGTCGAATACGTCGCGAATGATGTCTTCGGACACGTCAGTTTCCAAGTCGATTGACCACTGCAAGTAGGACATCATCGGGTCAAGTCGGGCGAGGCCGGGGACCTCATCAACATTCACGGATATGCGGCCTTGTCCGAAACGATCCAGCGCCTTGAACAGCAAGGCAGGCTCGTTTCCGCAGGTAAAAAGCTCCGGCTCCGCCGTGAAATCGAGGAGGAACCCGCTCTTTTTAGCAACCGTGTCCGGGACCATCTCGGCGGGGGCCAAATCCATGAAATCCAGCGCCAGCGGCTCAAAGGAGACGGCTGCATCAGACAAGGCACTCTCTGCTTCGGTAGGCGTACCTATGACGTCATCCAATTGAGCCCCAAGCGCCTTTGTTTGTGCTGGGTCGGCGTCCTTGTCGTCTCGGGCTGATACGACCAGATCGGACAGGTGATCGCCGCAATGCTGAAAAAGCGACAGCACGTCATCTGACGTCGAAATCTTTCCGGCGCGCACTTGATCCAAGGCCGTCTCAAAATGGTGTGCGAAAGCAACCAGCCCATCAAGGCCAAAGGCTCCCGCGCCCCCCTTGATCGAGTGTACCGCGCGAAAGACCACATGGATAGTCTCGTCATCATCGTTGCCATCGATCATCAAACCGAAGCCATCGTGCATGGCTTCCAGCAGTTCCTCACATTCCTCGAAAAAGGACGCGCGAAACTGATCCGAACCGCCGACGCTCATGCCTTGCCCTCGGTGTTAGCCACGCGTTCAATGGCCCAGACCAGCTTTTCGTCATCGAATGGTTTCACGATCCAACCGGTCGCGCCGGCCGAGCGGGCACGGGCGCGCAGTTCCGGGGCGGATTCTGTTGTCAGAACGAGGATGGGAACGAGGCGGTCGCGCGTGAGCTTTCGGGCGGCTTCAATGAAACCGAAGCCATCCAGGTTCGGCATGTTGATATCCGTGATCACGACATCGGGGTCACTGTTGGCGAAGCGTTCCAACCCTTCGTTGCCGTCTTCGGCAAGATCGACTTCATATCCGACGCGTCCCAAGGCCGCGCTCAGCAGGTTTCGCATGGTCCGCGAATCGTCGATTGCGAGAACAGAAAGACTCATGCGCCGACCTCCATTTCCTGAACATCCGCGTCATGGGCCCCGATCGTGGACAGGGGCACGCCCAACCCGCGGGCCGCATTGGCAAGGCCGCTGCTGAGTGGCGCGATCTGAAACGCGTGATCGTCCTCTTGCCACTGTTTTTGCGTGGCAACCAAGACCTGGACACATAGGGCGCCCGCGAAAGTCACGGCGCTTGCATCGATGCAAAGAGGTTGGCCGCGAAATCGCAGAAGATCCTTCACCAGCGGCGGGGCAGCGGCACTGTCGAGATGCCCGGTTAGACTGTATGTCGGTGTCATCAACTTTCTCCTCAAACGCGTACCCGGCCCGCCGAACCCTCACAGAATTTGGGTGCGAGCCATTCACCGAGCGCCCTTCAGCGCAGCAATGGCCCTGGGCCTGATCGCCATGAGGGATAGCGCCGCTCGAATGAAGAACGCGTTAACGTCACCCCAATTTCGTGATTTATCGAAATGCCGCTTTCCGCATGACGCACGGGCCCGCCTTCGACAGGAATTCTTAATCCTTTGCCCCTACTCCCGACGGAACACCGGGGGCGCGTGCCTTGCATCGTCGCCCTGAATTTGAACTGCGCCAAGGAAGGTCAAGAACGTGCTCCATCGGTCACCACCTGCCCTCCGGGCGGTCATCATTCTGCCCGACAGCACGATGCGGCGCACGGCTGTGGCCGATATTAACCAAGATCCGCGCTTTGAGATTGTAGGTGACTTCGCGTCGTTGGCAGAGGCCTACGCGCGGACAGAGGCGCATCCGCCCGACTTGGTGATCTGCAACAGGACGATCACCCGGCAACTCGAATTTCCAATGTTCGAGGCCATGCTGGCGGCCATTCGCTGCACCCTCGTGCGGGTAGAGCGCGACGCATCGGCCTCGACGATTGCGAGTTTGATCGGCCTGTCCGTCGGCGCAGTGCCCCCAATGGCCCCCAGGACGCCCGAGGGTCTGGGCACGGGTCAAAGACTTGTCGCCATTGGCGCCTCGACCGGTGGGATCGAGGCCTTGAAACAGGTCCTGTCAAGCTTCCCAGCCACCTGCCCGCCGACCGTCGTCGTACAACATATCAAGCCAGAGTATCTGAACGGCGTCGTGGGTCGTCTGGACCGCGCGTGCCCGGCCAAAGTCGTTGCCGCGACGGACCAGTTTGCCCTTCGCCCGGGCGTGGTCGCCTTCGCGCCCGGCCTGCCGATGCATCTGGAACTTCAGCCACGCGCCCTTCGGTGCATCCTGGTTGAGAAGCCGCCGGTATCCGGCCATCGACCCTCTGTTGATGTGTTGTTTCAAAGCGCTGCCGCTTTGAAGGGGCGTGCTGTTGGTGTGCTTTTGACCGGGATGGGCCGGGATGGTGCCACGGGGTTGGCCGCAATGCGGCAGGCCGGGGCATGGACAATCGCCCAGGACGCCGCGACGTCGGTCGTCTACGGCATGCCAAGGGTCGCGGCAGAAGAAGGCGCCGCCTGCGAGGTTCTGCCCCTTCAAAAGATCGGCAAGGCGATTCTGGCCGCCGCCACAGCGCGAGAGGAAATCAGCAAATGATGCATGCAACGCCAGCCAGAACAACCCATGTCATGCAAGGGCAAACCCAGGTGTCCCAGGATCCCAATGAGGTTCTGACAAGCATTCTGGGGTCCTGCGTCGCGGCCTGCGTTCGCGATCCTGAGCGGCGGATCGGCGGCATGAACCATTTCCTTCTGCCCGGCTCGGACCCACGCGACAGTGGCAATGTCCGCTATGGCGCGAAGAGTATGGAAGACTTGATCAACGCACTCCTGCGCAAGGGGGCGGATCGGCGTCGTCTTGAGGTTTGGCTTTTTGGTGGCGCCAATGTTCTTGGCACGCAAACGGGCGTCGGCGCGGCCAACAGCGCCTTCGCGATGGAGTTCGTCAAGACCGAGGGTTTCACCCTGCGTGGCAGTGATCTGGGGGGCACGCTTGGCAGGCGCATCCGGTTCACCCCATTCAAGGGCACGGCGCAGGTCGCGCTCATGCAAAAGGCGCCGATCGAAAAACCCATCGCCAGAAAACCCAGCGGCCCCGACATCGAGCTGTTTTGACGTTTTTGCTTTGATCCCTCCCGGCCAAGGCCCTATGTCGAAGTCACGCGGGACAAGGTGTCTCGCAGCGACGGCTCCAGACCACTTGGAATCGTTGGATCATTCACCTTGCGCCGCCGCTGGCCCTATCCGTTGAGATAATTGGCCCTACCACTATTGAGACCTCTGGCCTCATTAACGGCGCAATCGCGGACCCACGGGGGAGTCCGCTCTCGGGAGATTCGCCATGAAAATGACCACCGAAGAAGCCTTCGTCAAAACCCTTCAGGCCCACGGCATCGACAACGCTTTCGGCATCATCGGCTCTGCCATGATGCCCATCTCTGACATTTTCCCCGACGCGGGCATCAAGTTCT
Source organism: Gymnodinialimonas phycosphaerae (assembly GCF_019195455.1). NCBI lineage: Bacteria > Pseudomonadati > Pseudomonadota > Alphaproteobacteria > Rhodobacterales > Paracoccaceae > Gymnodinialimonas > Gymnodinialimonas phycosphaerae. The sequence continues at coordinate 1,643,505 of NZ_JAIMBW010000001.1, forward strand.
GGGACTGTGCCCACGAAGGCTCGGCTGGCATGATGTCAGACGGCTACACGCGCGCCACTGGCAAGATGTCCATGATGATCGCGCAAAACGGCCCCGGCATCACCAACTTCGTGACCGCCGTGAAAACCGCGTACTGGAACCACACGCCACTTCTGCTGGTCACGCCGCAGGCGGCCAACAAGACCATCGGTCAGGGCGGTTTCCAGGAGGTCGAGCAGATGAAACTGTTCGAGGATATGGTCGCCTACCAGGAAGAGGTCCGCGACCCGACCCGCGTGGCCGAAGTCCTCACCCGCGTGATCTCCCAGGCCAAGCGCCTGTCCGGTCCGGCTCAGATCAACATCCCCCGCGATTTCTGGACCCAGGTCGTCGATATCGAGATCCCCGATCCGATCGAATTCGAAGCCTCCCCCGGTGGTGAGAATTCCGTTTCGCAAGCTGCCGCTCTGCTCTCCCAGGCCAAGAACCCCGTCATCCTCAACGGTGCCGGCGTGGTCCTGTCCGCGGGCGGCATCGAGGCCTCCAAAAACCTGGCCGAGCGTCTGACGGCACCCGTCTGCGTGGGCTACCAGCACAACGACGCCTTCCCCGGCAACCATCCGCTTTTCGCCGGTCCCTTGGGCTACAACGGCTCCAAGGCCGGGATGGAGTTGATCAAGGACGCAGACGTCGTCCTGTGCCTTGGCACCCGCCTCAACCCCTTCTCCACGCTGCCGGGCTACGGCATCGAATACTGGCCCGCCGATGCCAAGATCATCCAGGTCGACATCAACCCCGACCGCATCGGCCTGACCAAAAAAGTCACCGTGGGCATCGTGGGCGACGCGGCCAAGGTGGCGAACGGCATCCTGCGACAGCTGGCCGATGATGCGGGCGACGCGGGCCGCGAGGATCGCAAGAACCACATCGCGCAGACCAAATCGGCCTGGGCGCAGGAACTGTCCTCCATGACCGAAGAGCAGGACGACCCCGGCACCGATTGGAACGTCCGCGCGCGCGCCGCCAAGCCCGATTGGATGTCCCCCCGCATGGCGTGGCGCGCCATCCAGGCCGCTCTGCCGGTAGAGGCGATCATCTCCAGCGACATCGGCAACAACTGCGCCATCGGCAACGCCTATCCGTCGTTCAACGAGGGCCGCAAGTACCTCGCCCCCGGCCTCTTTGGCCCCTGCGGCTACGGCCTGCCCGCCATTGTCGGCGCCAAGATCGGGCGGCCTGACGTGCCGGTCGTGGGCTTTGCCGGCGACGGCGCTTTCGGTATCGCGGTCAATGAATTGACGGCGATTGGCCGGGGCGATTGGCCCGCGATCACCCAGATCGTGTTCCGCAACTACCAGTGGGGCGCGGAAAAGCGGAACTCTACGCTTTGGTTCGACGACAATTTCGTCGGCACCGAGTTGGACGAAGAGGTCAGCTACTCCGGCATCGCCAATGCCTGCGGCCTGAAGGGTGTGGTCGCCCGCACCCAGGAAGAGCTGACGGCAGCGCTGGATCAAGCGATCAAGGATCAGATGGAAAACGGCATCACCACCTTGATCGAGGCGATGATCAACCAGGAACTGGGTGATCCCTTCCGTCGCGACGCGATGAAGAAGCCGGTGCAGGTCGCCGGAATCTCCAAGGATGACATGCGTCCGCAGAAGGTCGCCTGACATGGATATGGCGGCCCGTGATCCGCTGGCCGTCATCGCTGCCCGCGCGGCGGCAGACCTGAAGCACATCGTGCTGAGCGAAGGCAGTGATCCGCGCGTACAACAGGCCGCGCGGGTCGCCACAGACCGGGGCTTGGCCCGGGTCACACTTGTCGGGCCTGCGTCCCTTGCGGGCGTTGTGGGCCCTGGCATTGCCATCGAAGACCCCGAGGCTTCCCCCCTCCTTCCCGCCTTCACTACTGCTTTCCAAGCCCACCGCGCCCACAAGGGCGTGACCGAGGCGCAGGCCGCGCAACTCGTCCGCCAGCCCCTCGTGTTCGCGGCCATGATGGTGCGCGAAGGCCTGGCTGACGGCACCGTTGGCGGGGCGATACACACGACGTCCGATACCGTGCGTGCCGCCTTGCAAGTGATCGGCAAGGCCAAGGGCGCGGGGCTTGTGTCGTCGTTCTTCCTGATGGTCCTGCCCGAGGATCACCCGCTTGGTGCACGCGGCATGATCTTTTCCGACTGCGGGCTGGTCATCGATCCCTCGGCGCAAGAACTTGCCGCCATCGCGCAGCAGGCCGCAGCCTCAGCCCGGACACTTCTGGACGTTGCGCCGAAGGTTGCGATGCTGTCGTTCTCTTCCAAGGGCAGCGCGCGGCATCCGGCAGTCGACAAGGTGGTTGAGGCCACGCACCTCGCGCAGGAGGCCGCCCCCGATCTGGCGCTTGATGGCGAGTTGCAGTTCGACGCGGCCATCGTGCCCGCTGTCGGCGCATCCAAAGCAGCAGGATCGCCGGTGGCGGGCCATGCCAATGTGCTCGTGTTCCCCAACCTCGACGCGGGCAATATCGGCTACAAGATCGCGCAGCGGATCGGGGGGGCCACGGCGATCGGACCGGTCCTGCAAGGGCTGGCCAAACCGGCGAATGATTTGTCGCGCGGATGTAGCGTGGATGACATCGTCCAGATGATCGCCGTGACGGCTGTGCAGGGTGCTCAAGCTTGAGCACACCTTTAAGCTACTGTTTTAATTACACAAAACATTCTTATAGAACAATTTATCGCCCCGCTGTGGGCGCAAATTCCATGCCGTGCGCCGCCCTACCCTGCCCCACAATCGCGTGGCCTTAGTCATCGTCCGCTCTGGCCCTACTCCTGCCCCGTGATCGGAGCGATTTTCGCACATCTTATTCCGGCCCCCCAAGGGCCCTTCTGGGAGGTTTCTACCATGGCCTATGACGCAACGAACTCGCTTGAAGCGCACTGGATGCCGTTCTCTGACAATCGCGGCTTCAAGGAGGACCCGCGCCTTGTCGTGCGCGCCGAGGGGGTGCACCTTTATGACCACCGTGGGGGTCAGCTTCTGGACGGCTCGTCAGGTCTGTTCTGCTCACCCGCCGGTCACTGCCACCCCAAGATTGCCGAGGCCGTCGCCAAGCAGATGACGGAATACACTTACGTCATGCCCTTCCAGGCGGGCCATCCGGGCAGCTTCAAGCTGGCCGAAAAGATCAGCCGTATGCTGCCCGAACAGATGAACCACGTGTTCTTCACCAACTCCGGCTCTGAGTCCGTGGACACGGCGATGAAGATCGTCATGGCCTACTGGAACGCGCGCGGCGAGACGCGGCCCCGGTTTGTCAGCCGCGAGCGGGCGTATCACGGCGTGAACATCGGCGGCGTGAGCCTGTCGGGCATGGTCAAGAACCGCGACATTTTCCACGCCACGGTTCCCGGCGTCATGATGCTGCGCCACACCTATGACCCGTCCGAGACGTTCATCCCCGGCGGCCATTCCGAGCATAACGGCGTTGAGCTGGCCAATGATCTGGAGCGGATGGCCCAGACCTATGGCGGCAACAACATCGCGGCTGTGTTTGTGGAGCCGGTTGCAGGGTCCACCGGCGCGCTGCCGCCGCCCAAGGGCTACCTGCAACAGCTTCGCAAGATCTGTGACCAGTACGGCATCTTGCTGGTCTTCGATGAGGTCATCACCGGCTTCGGCCGCATGGGCACGGCGTTTGCCGCGCAGAAATACGACGTGGAGCCCGATATCATCACCATGGCCAAGGCGCTGACCAACGGGTCCATCCCCATGGGTGCTGTCGCGTGCCGCGATGACATTTACGAGACGGTGGTTGGGTCTTCCAAGCGGGGCCTGACGGAGTTCTTCCACGGCTACACCTACTCGGGCCATCCCGCCGCCTGTGCCGCAGGCAACGCGATGATGGAGATCATCGAGGAAGAGGATCTGATCCAGCGGTCCGCCGACCTGATCCCCTACTTTGAGGACGCGCTGATGGACGGCCTCAAGGGGCACGAGATGATCAAGGACATCCGCGTGGCGGGCCTGATGGCGGGTGTGGAAGTGCACGCCGAGGGCGGCCCCGGCATGCGCGGGACCGAGTTGCAGAAACGCATGTTCTGGGATGGTCTTTCGGTGAAGTTTACCGGCGACAACGCGATCATTGCGCCGCAGTTCATCGCCACGCGCGACCATGTCGACGAGATCGTGGGCCGCTTCCGCAAAACGTTGGACCACATGCTGGCCAACGGCTAATCCATATGGGCGGGCTGGAAACGGCCCGCCCTTTTTCATTCGCGATCAGGGTTTTACCACATGTCCAATGTCCCCTCCCACGCCCGCGTTGTCATCGTCGGCGGCGGCGTCGCAGGCTGTTCCGTCGCCTATCATCTGGCGAAACTGGGCTGGACGGATGTCGTGCTGTTGGAGCGCAAGCGCCTGACGTCTGGCACCACGTGGCACGCGGCGGGCCTGATCGCGCAGTTGCGCGCCACCAAGAACATGACCCGGCTGGCGAAGTATTCCCAGGAACTCTACGGAAATCTGGAGGCCGAAACGGGCGTGGCCACGGGCTTTCGCCGCTGCGGGTCGATCACCATGGCATTGACGGAGCACCGCGCCGAGGAAATCCGGCGGCAGGCGTCCATGGCCCGCGCCTTCGGCGTGGAGGTCCATGAGATCGACGCGGCCGAGGTCAACAGGCTTTACCCCCACGTCAACACCGACAACATGACTGCCGCCGTGCACCTGCCGCTGGATGGGCAGGGCGACCCCGCCAACATCGCGCTGGCCATGGCCAAGGGCGCGCGAATGGGCGGCGCGACGGTGCTGGAAAACGTCAAGGTCACGGGCGTCGATACCGAAGGCGGCAAGGTCAATGGCATCAGTTGGGAGGCCGACGGCAAAGTTGGAACGATCCAGACCGACATCGTGGTGAACTGCGCCGGCATGTGGGCGCGCGATTTCGGCGCGATGGCGGGCGTGAACGTGCCGTTGCAAGCCTGCGAGCACTTCTACATCGTGACGGAGGCGATTGACGGTTTGCAGCAGCTGCCGGTTTTGCGGGTGCCGGACGAGTGCGCCTACTACAAGGAAGACGCGGGCAAGATGCTTCTGGGCGCGTTCGAGCCGGTGTCCAAACCCTGGGGCCCGATCCCGGAAGATTTCGAATTCGACCAACTGCCCGAGGATTTCGACCATTTCGAGCCGATTTTGGAGAACGCGATCGAGCGGATGCCGATGCTGGCGGAGGCGGGCATTCACACCTTCTTCAACGGCCCGGAAAGCTTCACGCCGGATGACGCCTACCACCTTGGCCCCGCACCCGAGGTTGACGGCTATTGGGTCTGCGCGGGCTTCAACTCCATCGGGATCCAATCGGGCGGCGGCGCGGGGTGGGCGCTGGCGGAATGGATGCAGAACGGCATCCCGCCGTTTGACATCGGCGACGTCGACATCCGCCGGATGCAGCCGTTCCAGCGCAACCGGAGGTATCTGCGCGAACGCGCGTCCGAGACGCTCGGGCTACTCTATGCGGACCACTACCCCTATCGCCAGAAGGCCACCGCGCGGGGCGTGCGGCGGTCGCCTTTGCACGAACCTTTGAAGGCCGCGGGCGCGGTGTTCGGGGAATTGGCGGGCTGGGAACGCGCCAATTGGTTCGCCGATGCGGGGCAGGAGCGGGCGTATCGCTATGACTGGAAGGGCCAGAACTGGTTCAACAATCAGGCCCAGGAACACCGCGCGGTGCGCGAGGCTGTTGGCCTGTACGACATGTCGTCTTTCGGCAAGATCCGCGTTGACGGCCCCGATGCAGAGGCCTTCCTGAACCGCATTGCGGGCGGCGACATGTCGGTGCCCGTGGGCAAGATCGTCTACACGCAGTTCCTTAACGCGCGCGGCGGGATCGAGGCGGATGTCACCATCACCCGCCTTGCCCACGACAGCTATTTCATCGTCACCCCCGCCGCGACGCTGATCCGCGATATGGCCTGGCTGAAGATGAACCGCCGCGACGAGGTGGTGGTGATTGCTGACGTCACGGCGGCAGAGGCGGTCATCGCCGTCATGGGCCCTAATTCGCGCGCGCTTCTGCAATCGGTCAGCCCCCACGATTGGTCGAACGAGGCGTTTCCGTTTGGCACTGCACAACCAATCGAGATCGGCCTTGGCATCGCCCGGGCCCACCGCGTGACCTATGTGGGCGAATTGGGGTGGGAGATCTACGTTTCCGCCGACCAGGCCGCCCATGTGTTCGAGGTGCTGCACGAAGCGGGGGCTGACCACGGCTTGCGCCTGTGCGGCATGCACATGATGGACAGCGCCCGGATCGAGAAGGCCTTCCGCCATTTCGGCCATGATATCACCGGAGAGGATCATGTGGTGGAAGCGGGGCTGGGGTTTGCGGTGTCGAAAACGAAGTCCGACTTCATTGGTGCGGATGCGGTGGCGCGCAAGCGCGACGAGGGCCCGCAACTGCGGATGGTTCAGTTCAAGCTGACCGATCCGGAGGCGATGCTGTTCCACGCCGAGCCGATCATTCGGGACGGCGAGGTGGTCAGCTACGTGACCTCGGGCAACTACGGCCACACCCTTGGCGGTGCCATCGGCATGGGCTACGTCCCCTGCCCCGGCGAAAGCCCGGCCGAGATGCTGGCCTCAAGCTATGAAATCGAGGTCGCAGGCACCCGCGTGAAGGCAGAGGTCAGCACCCGCCCGATGTATGACCCAAAATCCGAGCGTGTGCGCATCTAGGCGGCGGAAAAGGCCGCACGCGCGCAAAACCAATTATCGGCTTTAAACGTTTTATTTCAACGTATTGAATGCCTTGTGCAAGCTGCACACACCGCCCCACGACGGGCTCAAGCCTGCTCGCGGATCGCCTCCGCGATCAGGGCCACGCCTTCAGCGATGCGGGCTGTCTCGATCGTGGCAAAGCCCAGGCGGATCCGGTTTTTCGGCGCATCTTCGCGGGCATAAAACGATGACCCCGCCTCGATCAGCACGCTCTTGTCGCGCAATGCGACGGCCAGCGCATCGGCATCGAGCCCGTCTGGCCCCTGCAACCAAAGGGTCGTCCCGCCGGTCGCGCGTTTCAATGCCGGGGTCAGCCGATGGTCTTCCAAGGCCTCGCGCAGAACCTCGTTGCGGCGCGCCATCCGCATCCGCATGCGTCGCGCATGGCTGTTGTAATGCCCTTCTGAAAGGAAATAGGCGACCGTGCGTTGGGTCAGGCCGGGCGGGTGCCGCTCCGACAGGGTGCGCAAGGCACGGGCGTGCGCCACCACGCGGGCATCGGCGGTCAGATACCCCAACCGCAGTCCCGGAAAGATGGATTTCGAGAAACTGCCGACATAAATCACCCGCCCCCGCTGATCGATGGACCTCAGCGCCGGCAATGCCGGTGTCGAATAGCTCATCTGGAAATCGTAATCATCCTCAATGACGACGAAATCCTCGGCCTCGGCGCGCTCCAGCAACGCGCGGCGGCGCGCCATGGACATCGTGGCCCCCGTAGGCGCTTGATGGGACGGGGTGACGAACACGGCCCGAACGCCTTTGGGGATGCGGTCAATCTTCATGCCGTCGCGGTCCACGGGAACCGGATGGATCTTCAGCCCCTGCTGGTGCAACAGGTTGCGCAGCTCTGGATAGCCTGGATCCTCCATGGCGACCTCACCGCCCTTGCCACCGAACAGGACCTGCACGGTCAGCCACAGCGCATTCTGCGCCCCCGCCGTGACCAGAACCTCATCCACCGAGGCCGCCACCCCGCGCCCCGAGATCGAGCGGCGCACGATCTGTTCAACAAGAAACGGATCATCGCGGTCGCTGGCATCATCTGCGATCTGCTCGAAATGCCGTTTGCCAAGGCCACGCCGAACGCAATCACGCCAATCGTCGACGGGAAAGCGCGCCAGGTCCAGTTCTCCGAAGATGAACGGATAGCGGAAGCTGCGCCAATCGGCAGGTGTGGCCTGCCCGCCCAAGGCAGGCGGCACGGGACCCAGGCGATCGCTCCAGTCCAAACGCTCGCTCACTTGCATCTTGTTGGGGGCGACCGCCTGCAATTGCGTCGGGGCGTCATTGGCCACGAAATACCCCGACCGCGCGACGGAAACGATGTAGCCCGTCGACAGCAGGCTATCATAGGCAAGACTGACCGTGATGCGGCTGATCCCCAGATGCCGGGCGAGCGCGCGCGTGGCAGGCAAGCGATCCCCCGGCGCAAAACGGCCGTCCCAGATGGCGCGCGTGATGGCGTCCTTCAGGCGGGTTTGCAGCCCCACATTCGCGTCTTCCGGCAGGAAGATATGATGCTCGGAAATGATGGCCATAAGGACTCACACGATTAATAAGGCCAAATTGGCGTGATCCGCCGGAAACAACAAGTCCAAGCGTGCGGTTTGGGTTGCGCGGCCCCCGCGCCCGTGGTGCTTTGCACGGGCCATATGAGGAGCCCTTCGATGTCTCAATACACCGCCACCGCCGCGCCCACAGGTCCGATTGTTGCCGACCTCCGCTCGGACACCGTGACCCAGCCTTGCGCCCAGATGCGCGCCGCAATGGCGGCGGCTGAGGTGGGCGATGATGTCTATGGTGACGACCCTTGCGTGAACCGGTTGGAGGCCTCTCTGGCCGCGCGGTTGGGCAAGGAGGCGGGCCTTTTCGTGCCGTCGGGAACGCAATCGAACCTTCTGGCCATGCTGGCGCATTGTGGTCGCGGGGAAGAGGTGATTTCGGGCGAAAGCTACCATGTGATCCGATACGAGGCCGCCGGGGCCTCGGTCCTGGGCGGCGTGGCCCTTCAGGCGCTGCCCGTCGCAGACGACGCGGCGGTAGAAGCCGCCGATGTGACGGCGGCGATCAAGGAGGACGACAGCCACCACCCGATCAGCCGCTTGTTATCGTTGGAGAATACCAACTACGGCAAGGCGGTGCCCCTGCCCCGCATCGAGGCCGCCGTCGCCGCAGGTCGCAAAGGCGGGTTGAGCCTGCATCTGGACGGCGCCCGGTTCTTCAACGCGATCACGGCGTTGAATTGCACCGAGGCCGCCCTTGCCGACCCGTTCGATACGGTCTCGGTATGCCTGTCCAAAGGCCTTGGCGCACCGATTGGATCGGTGCTGCTTGGCCCTGCGGACCTGCTGGCGCGCGCGCGACGCATGCGGAAGATGCTTGGCGGCGGCATGCGGCAGGCGGGTATTCTGGCGGCGGCGGGGCTTTATGCGCTGGAGCACAACGTGGAGCGCCTGACCGAAGATCATGCCCGGGCAGAGGCCTTGGCCGCGCATCTGGAAAAGCTCGGCCTCGGGGAGGTCAGCCATGCCACCAACATGGTTTTCTTGACACCCCGCGCGGGCGTTGATCTGGCCCCCCTTGCCGCCCATGGCATCCGAACCTCTACCCCGGTGCCATCCATGCGGCTGGTGCTGCATCGCGACGTTGACGATAAGGATTTCGACAAGATCCTGGCCGCCTTTTCAGCCGTCACTTAAGGGCGCCGCGCCGCCGCGTTCGAACATCAGGCTGGCGAGGTAGGGCACCGACAACCCCAAGGCGACAATTGCCCCGACGATAATGACCCAGCGCAGCCCCGACATCACACGGCGCAGGATCTGTTCCACGGCGAACCAGGTGAACAGGCCCAGGCCAAAGGCCGCCGTCCCCGGCAAGTCGTTCACCGTGGATCCGACGCGCACGACCCAGTCTGTCAGGCTCTGTGCCAATGATGCGACGTCCATGGGTGCTCCTTCTTGCTCGCCCCCCCTGTGCCCGACCCGACGCTTGATTTCCAGATGTCATCGGCAAGGATGACAAGCCCGGCAGCATTCGCCACAAAGGGCACAGCAAACCAGAGGCTTCAGATGACCCAAACCCACACCACACATGACGCGCTGGAAGATCCGCGCAATGCGGATATCCTGATCTACGTGAACGGGGATCTGGTCCACCGCGATGACGCAAAGGTCTCGGTCTACGACAGCGGCTTTCTTCTGGGCGACGGCATGTGGGAAGGGTTGCGCCTGTATGACGGGGTGTGGAGTTTCTTCGACGACCACATGGATCGCTTCTTCGACTCGTGCAAAGCGGTGTCGCTTGACGTCGGCATGGACCGTGCGGGGATATTTGCCGCGCTGGAGGCGACGCGAAAGGCCAATGACATGCACACGGATGTGCATTGCCGCCTGATGCTGACGCGCGGTGTGAAGGTGAAGCCGTTCCAGCACCCGTCGCTGTCACGCTCCGGCCCGACGCTGGTCATCATCTGCGAGCATTCCAAGCCCGTCGATCGCCTGCACGGCACGGGCATCCGGCTTGCGACAGTGCCACAGGTGCGGGGTCTGCCGATGAGCCAGGACGCCAAATACAATAGTCACTCCAAGCTCAACTGCGTGATCGCCTGCCTTCAGGCCGAACAGGCGGGCGCCGATGAGGGGTTGATGCTGGACCCCCATGGCTTTGTGAACACCACCAACGCGTGCAACTTTTTCATCGTGCGCAAGGGCGCGGTTTGGACCTCGACGGGCGATTACTGCATGAACGGCGTGACGCGCCAAAAGGTCATCGATTTGTGTCGGGCCGAGGGCATCCCGATCTTCGAGAAGAATTTCTCTCTCTACGAAGCCGTCTCCGCCGATGAGGCCTTTCTGACGGGCACCTTCGGCGCGCAAACGCCGGTCGCCGAGATCGACGGAAAGGCGATTGGCACCGGCGACCGCCCCGTCACCGCACGGATCCAGGCGGCCTATAAGGCTTTGATCGCCCGACATATTGCGGCACAGAAAGCCTGACGTGCCGCTCACGACCATGCAATCACGGTCCGTTCGCATAGGCTGATGCAGATCTGCGAACGTTATCGCGATCTTCCTGAAAAGAGCGCTCTTTGGGCGCGTTGCCAAGAAGATCGCCCCGGCATTCGCAGTGGGTCAGCCCCATCGCCGCGATTTCCGTCTTAGGGATGGTAGAATGAAGGCTGTAGCGACCGAAAGAAGCCGCTGCGTTCTCTGAGCCTTTGAGTTAAATGGTGCCCGGGGGCGGAATCGAACCACCGACACGAGGATTTTCAATCCACTGCTCTACCCCTGAGCTACCCGGGCACGGGTTCAGGAGCGTTGTGAAAAGCCCCTCGGGTGGGCGCGTTCTAGGGCGTTCCTGAGACGCTGTCCATAGCGACTTGCGGGTTTTTCGAACAGCTTGGTCTCAATGGATTTTCAGCGTCGCTTCAGCGGCCTCGTCCAACGCCTGCTCGGTGTCGTCCGGGTCTGTGGATGGCACCGCGTAGGACCCGTTCAACCATCGGCCCAGATCAACGTCGGCGCAGCGCCGCGAGCAGAAGGGGCGGTAGGTCGCATCGGTCTCTTTTTCGCAAATGGGGCAGGACAACTCAGCACCTCCTGGTCGTGATTGGGCCTTTCATTGTGCGCGAGCAGATCGCCGCTCGCAAGTCTTCAACGCGCTCTGAGTGCTTGCAAAACAGGGGCTTGCGTCGTTACCTCTGGGAAAACAATCGAGGGATGGGCACGTTGCGGATCACACGGCGGACATTCGGGGCGGGTGCGGCATCCTTGACGGTGGCGGGCTGTGTCGGCGGCCTTGACCTTGGCGGTGGAGGAGAGCGCGGCATCGGTGCTGCGGGTGACAGCGGGCCCTCGACGGACCCCGACTTCATGCCGCAGCCCAATGCCTCTTACGACACCTGGCTGGAGGGATTCCGGGGTCGGGCGCGGGCGGCCGGGATCTCGGAGGATGCGATCACACGCGGATTGCGGGGGACGGGATATTTGCCCGGCGTCATTGAGCGAGACCGGAATCAAACTGAATTTCGGCGCTCCACCGAGGATTACCTGGCGCTTGTTGCGGGCGACGATGACGTCAGCCTGGGACGAACGCGGTTTGCCGGGCATCGCAGCGTGCTGGCCGAGGTCGAGGTGCGCTACGGTGTGCCGGCGGAAGTGTGCTGCGCCGTTTGGGGCGTGGAAAGCCGCTATGGCACTCGGTTGGGGGACATTCCGGTGATCTCTGCGGTGTCCACTTTGGCATGGGAAGGGCGGCGCGGGCGGTTCTTTGAGGCGCAGACGATTGCGGCGCTCAGGATCATCCAGAATGGTGACACGACACCCGAGCGCATGCTGGGATCGTGGGCGGGGGCGATGGGACATACACAATTTATTCCAACGACTTACGAAGAACACGCCGTAGATTTTCGCGGTGATGGGCGGCGCGATATCTGGTCCAGCGACCCGACCGATTCCTTCGCCTCCACCGCCAGTTATTTAGCCCGCTCCGGCTGGCGGGCGGGGCAGCCGTGGGGGATGGAAGTCGCGCTGCCTTCGGGGTTTTCTGTCGCGACGGGGCGCGACACGCGCCGCAGCGTCGCCAGTTGGAGCGAACTAGGCGTGCGACGGGCGGGCGGCGGTGCCCTGCCCGATCACGGGCAAGCGGCCCTTCACGCGCCCGGCGGCGCTGGGGCGCCTGCCTGGATTTTGTTCCACAATTTCAATGTGATCCTGAGGTACAATAACTCTACCAACTACGGTATCGGGGTCGGATACCTGTCAGATCGGATCAACGGAGGCGGGCCGTTGCGGCAAAGTTTCGGCGCCGATGACAGTGGTTTGACACAGGCCCAACGGCGCGAATTGCAGGAGCTGTTGAACCGCGCGGGGTATGACGCGGGCACGCCGGACGGGGTCATTGGAAGCGGCACCGAGGCCGCAATCAGCGCCTATCAGGCCGCCAACGGATTGCCCGTCACCGGGGAGCCGTCGGCCGCTTTGTTGCGGCGATTGAGGTAGGAAAATGGGTGCCCTCAAGCTGTAGTTTTTCTGTAGTTTTTCTGTAACGACACGCCCCTACATTCGCGTGCCTGCCCGCTTAGCCCGGCCAGACCTGCGACAGGGGCGCGCGGTCGCGCTTGCGCGTCAGCTCCAACATCCCCAGGGGCGTCCAGCCGGCCACGACCACATCGCCGCCACCCTGCCGGAAGGCCTTTTTCACGGCATCCTCCACCTGCTTGCGATCCCGCTTGGGCATCGGGGCGAGGTCCAGCGTGATCTGCCCGCCAAGCCCCTTGATCCGGGTCAGGCGTGGCAGGTCACGGACCAGCGCGAGGTTGGCCTTGAGGCCCGCCGCCAGCGAATGGTCGGCCCCGGTATTCACATCGATGGCCACCAGGGCGCGGGTCGCCTCGATGAACGCATAGGCACCGCCGGGCAACGCTTGGCGCGCGGCGAGGGCCATGTCGACGGCCTCCAGCACGCCATGGTCCGCGAACCCGCCCTCGATCACCTCATCGGGCGCGTCCCACTCGCGCCAGGCGCGGGTGTGGGCGTCGTCGGCATCCAGAAGCCATTCCGGCGGCCCCTCCATTTCGGACACGACCATCGTAGCGGTTTTGCACATGGCATAGATGTCATCATGGATCTCTTCCGCGTGTGCCCCGTCCGCCGACGATCGGACGATCAGGCCGTAGCCTTCCGTCGCCGCGCGGCTTTCGTGGGCGATCTCCAACAAACGGTCGCGCTCATCCTCGTCTCGGATCGCGCGGCTGACGTTGAGGCCCGGCTTAAAAGGCGTCACGATACAGTAGCGGGACTTGAAAATCAGGTCCGGCGTGACCGGGCTGGCTTTGCCCGGCTCTGCCACGCCCGAGACCTGCACAAGGAACGCGTCACCCGGCGCGATATCCTTCGCGCGGCGCATATAGCCCATGTGGCCGTCGCCCAGATGCAGGGTGATGCCGCCCTGCCCTTTCAGCGGACGGTCGGCTTTCGCGCGGGAGATCGCGCCGATGCCCGGGGGCGCGCCTTCGGGCGGATCAATGAAGATGTCGTGCAGCTTGCCGTCGACCATGAGGGCAGCCGCGCGGCGGCCCGCGACCTCGTCCAGAAGAACAACAGTTCCCTTCATGTCTTCCACACCTCGATGCCTGCCGCCTGCAACAGGTTTGCGGTTTCGACCATCGGCAGGCCGACGATGGCGGAATGGCTGCCGGATATCCAAGGGAAGAACGCGCCTGCGGGGCCGTGGATGGCGTAGCCGCCCGCCTTGCCCTGCCAATCGCCGGTGGCGATGTAGCCATCCATCTCGACCTTGCTGAGACGTTTCATCTTCACGCGGGATTCCACGATGCGGGTCATCAGCTTGTCGTCGGTTTTCACCGCGATGCCGGTCAAAACGCGGTGACGGCGCCCGCCAAGAAGGGTGAGGAAGGCGCGGGCCTGGTCCGCGTCGGCGGGCTTGCCCAGGATACGGCGGCCCAAGGCCACGGTGGTGTCGGCACACAGGACAACATCGCCGGGGTCGCGGTGCACGGCGTCCGCCTTGGCGCGAACAATGCGATCCACGTAGGGTTTGGGCAATTCGTTGGGCAGGGGATCTTCGTCGATATCGGGCGGACGGATATCATCGGGAGTGAGGCCCAAGACCGCCAGGATTTCAACGCGGCGCGGGCTGCCGGAGCCGAGGATCAGCCTCATTTAGCCAAACAGATGCGCGCGGCGGCGTTGTAGTCGCGCTGCATCCGTTCCATCCGGCGGTGGTCCTTGCCCTCGGGGATCACGAATTCCGACTTCTCGCCTTTGAACGACGTGTGGCGGAACTTGAACAGGTCGAACTCATCGGCCAGCTTCGCCCATTTCACAACGTCAGCATCATCCGTCAGCAGATGGCGCTGCGCTTTTCGGACAGGCTTGGGGTTGAGGTAGTCGAAGGCCCAATCGCTGTCGCGGATGAACAGGACCTGCGCCTCGCCATCGATGGGGGGCGTGATGTCGACCAGTTTGCCGTCGCGTTCCACCATTACGTGGCGCTGCGCCTCCAGCCAGAAGCCAGTGAGTTCCCACACCAGCCAGCCGAAGACGGGTTTTTCGCCCGCAAGGATGACGTTGTAAAACGGCTGATCCTCGATCGCACCGACGGCGGGGGCGACGTCGACCAATTCGGCAACGCCATCGCCAAGGCCCGCCGCATAGGCGGTGACCGCGTCCGACATTTCGGGCGTGGTGATGGTGCGTTCAGTATTGCTTTGGGCAGTCACGGACCGTTACTTGAAGCGATAGTTGATCCGGCCCTTGGTCAGATCATAGGGGGTCATTTCTACCTGGACTTTGTCGCCTGCCAGAACCCGAATGCGGTTCTTACGCATCTTGCCTGCCGTATGCGCGATGATCTCATGGCCGTTTTCGAGCTCGACCCGGAATGTCGCGTTGGGCAGGAGTTCCTTCACGACGCCAGGAAATTCGAGCATCTCTTCCTTAGCCATGTGTACTCCATCAGTTGCGCCCCGTAGGTGGGGCTGGTGGCGGGTAAATGCGCCTAAACCCAAAGGGTTTCAAGGCAAATCGCCGTTTTCGGCGATCTTGGCGGCGGCAGCGCTTTCGGGCCAATGGGCGTGGTTGAAGACAGAGCCTTCGGCGCGGACCCGGTGGACGGCGGCGATATCAACCTCGGCGTAGGTCCAGCCGGGGGTGTTGAGCGCCCCTTCCGCGACGATCCCCGTGGCTGGAAACCCAAGATCGGGCGGGCCGTAAACGCCCGCAATCCCTACGTTTTCATCCACCGCCGGGGACCACTTCGCAGCGCCCACGGTGGGCGATTGCACGGTGATGCACTGCCCCTCCAACGCGCGGGCCATGGCGCCGATGCGCACACGGGAGTAACCCGCGAGGCTGTCGGTGCACGACGGGCAGAGGATGATTTCAGCCCCCTGATCGATCAACGCGCGGCCCAGAAGCGGAAATTCCGCGTCGTAGCAGATGAGGATACCGATGCGCCCAAGGGCCGTGTCGATGACCGCCAGGGGCTCACCGGGGACGACATTCCAATGCTCCCGCTCGAACCGGGTCATGATCTGCTTGTCCTGTTGGCCCAGGTAGCCCTCGGGCCCGAAGAGAGAGGCCTGGTTCGTCGGCCGCTCGGCCCCTTCGTGGAAGACCGGACCAGAGGGGGCGAGGATGTGAACGCCGTAGCCTTCCGCCAGCGACGCGGTGAGGGCGTCGGCATCCTCGGCATAACTGGCGGCGGCATGCAGAGAGGCCTCCAGATCGCCCGCAGCCGCCGCGCCCACGAGCCCCGCAAGCTCCATCCGGCCATATTCGGGGAAGACCAGCAGATCCGCCCCCTGCCCCGCCGCCTCACGCACCCAGGCGATCTGTTTCTCGGCATAGGCGGGAAAGTCCGGCAGAAGGTCCAGCGGATAGGCTGCGGTGGCGATTTTCATAGGGCTTTGATCCAGACTTGCAGGGTTTTTAAGGTCTCGGCGGTGTCACCGATATCGTTCCATGAGAATTGCGCCGTGGTGCCCGTTTGCGGCGTGTAGCCCCGCGCGCGCCAGAACCGGTCGAGGGGGCGGTAATTGGCGGGTTTGGCGGGGTGATCGGCGCGGCGGATCACGGCGCAGAAGGCGGAATGGGACGCGCCAAGGTGGCGGGCATGTGCCTCGCGCAGGTCAAAGAAACGGTGGCCTATCCCCTGGCCGCGGTAGGCGGGCAGCAGCACGCTTTCGGCGCAGTAGAAGGTATCGGGCGGCAGCGCCGCCGAGATCTGGGCCGCGTCGGCGTGGTGTTCCAGGGGCATGCCGGTCGCCGCGCCGACGATGTCATTCCCTTCCAGGGCGGCCACAAGAACGGCACCGGGCGTGTCGCGGTAGGATCGGAGGTAATGGGATTCGTAGTCCGCATCCCCTTGATAAAGGTAGGGAAAGGCGGCGAAAACCTCGACCCGCAAACGCGCGAGATCGGGGAGTGCCCGGGTCAGGGCATCGCCGGTGAGGGCCGTAACCGCCAAACTCATGGGCGGGCGCTCATGCCGATACCTGGGCCATCCAGTCGGCCAGATTGTAATAGGTCACGACGCGGGTGATCTTGCCGTCTTCGACGGAAAAGAACCCGCCTGCGGGCAGCGTGTAGGTCTGGCCCTTCGCTTCAGGCAGGCCCTCGTCCGTGACAAGGTAGGTGCCGTTGACGGTGAACTCTGCCGCCGCACGGGTGCCATCCCTGGACGTCATGACCACGATATCGGTGAGGGTTTCACGGTAGCAGCGGGTCATGTGGGCGCAAAACGCGCGAAACGCATCGGTGCCGATGCGCACGCCCCCCTCGTTCACGTGGTGGGCCACGTCGGGGGAGAGGCAGGCGATCATCGCCTCCGTATCGGAGGCGTTGAAGGCGGCGTAGTAGCGGGTGATGAGGGCGTGGGTGTCCATGGGCGGAAGATAGGGGCGGAAGGCCGAAGAGGGAAGATCGGCTTTTGCGGCGCGGCGTGGGCACCCGCCGCGTTGATCGCTGCGATCTTTTCCCCCGCTCAGGCCCCAGACGGGAGCCCCCCGGTGCTGCGCCCTTGTCGGCTTGGACGGCGCCATGTCTGTTCCGCCAGCAACGCGCGTTCCGCGTCCGTGGCGAACCGTCTGTCCCAATCCGCGATCGCGGGCTCGATGGCGCGAAACCATAGGGGCGAGATCGGGGCGATCAACGACATGATCCCCGGGCTCAACGGCAGGATCGGCATATCGTCTTTGACCCGCAGGTCCCAGTAGGGAAGGCTTGGCGTCGTATGGTGGTGCGAATGGCTGGTCATATTGAGCATATAGCCGGAACTGATCGTGCGCCGCGAATTCCACGAATGGCGAGGGCAGCAAGGGGTTCCGGGCACGCGGATCAGACCATAATGCGCGATGTAGGAGATGCTTTCGATGGCACGCATCGCGATCAGGGCCGCGACAACGGCGACCAGAAGGCCGATCCAACCAAAGACCAGCACTGCGAACAGAAGATAGGCGACCTCCAGTATGTGGCCCCGCAGCGCGGCGTTCGAAAGGCTCCACACGGATTTGTCCAAGTGACGCATCCGCTTGGCGGCGAAATTCCACGCCCAGAGGTTCTGGCTGACCACGGATCTGCGGAAGTACGCGACGAAGGGCTCTCCACGCTTGGCGGAGACTGCGTCATCTGCGGTGCACACGGCGGCGTGGTGTCGGTAGACATGATCGATGATGCTGGAGGTATGCAGGCAAGGCGCGATGACGGCCCGGCCAAGTTCCACATCCAGACGGTTGCGGGAATGGGCCAGCTCATGGCCCACATCGACGGCCCCCAGACCCAGGAGCTGCCCCAGCGTCAGGATAACGCCGACAACGCCGATCCAGCTGTGCGCCGAGGTGGCTGCCATCAAGGAAGTGACGATCAGAACGGCCTGAAGCGCCACGATCAGGTAGACCAAGGCCTTGCCGCTGATCCCGACATCCAGACGGTCATCGTAGTCGGAACGATCGTCGAACCGATCAAGGACCAAGGCCAGAAGGACCACGACCCCAAAGCCCAGAAAGGTATAGCCGTCGCCCAGGATCATCCCGGCAATCGCGATGCATTGCGTGGCCGGAAGCAATAGAAATTTGGCAGGTAGAAACCGCATTGTTACCCCATCTTTTTCGTGCACGTCCCGTGTGCGGGACCATTATATTTGGCGTGCACGACGCCCGAAGTGCGCTGGATCAATCAGGGGTGGCGGTTCACGTAAGGTAAACTGACCAGCAAAAGTGCCGGCAGAAGCAGCAGATCGGCCAGCAGCGCCAGCACGAAGACCGCGATCGTCAGGATCCCGAAATCCACAAGGCTGGGAAGGCTAGAGAAGAGCGTGCCGATCAGCCCGCCGATCAGCACGGCGGAGGTCAGAACCAGTGTCGGCGCGATCCCCCGAAGCGCGCGGAGGATCGAAGCCTCGGACCATGCGCCATCGGCCCGCGCCTCTTGCCGGGCGCGGTTGAGCAGGTGAACGGTGTCGTCCACGGCGATCCCGAAGGCGATGGTCAGGGCGATGCCGCTGGTGAAGCTGAACGGCTGCCCGGCCAGCCACATCCACGCGCCCACGGCGGTGATCGGCAGAATGTTGGGCAACATGGAGACGAGCCCAAGCAGCGGGCTGCGCAGCCAAATCGCGATCAGAACGCCCGACGCGGCCGCCGCCAGGGCAAAGCAGAGGGAGAAGGCATTCAGAATCCGTTCGCTTGCGAAAGAAGACACATGCACCACGCCGGTCGCAGGGCCAAGATCCGCCAGCGCCGGTTCTTGCGCGATGCGGGCCTCAAGCGCGGTGATGTCACGGCGCGCGAGGGCAGAGCCGTCGTAGGCATAGGGCAGAGAGATCAGCGTACGCGTGCCGTCGTCCGAGACAAGCCGATTGCGAAGCACCTGCGGCAAGCCGTCGCCAAGGGCGCGGGCGGCGTCGCGGGGGGCGGGCAAGGCAAAGGCATCGCCCCAACCGCTGACCTCGCCAAGCGTGCGCGCGACGGCGGCCAGGTCAACGTCTGCGCTGACGGGGTGTTCAAATTCGAGGCTGGTCAGGGGGCCGAATTGCACCTCAATCCGGTGCAGGGCTTCGATCTCGGGGTCGCCGTCACGCAGCCCCTCGAAGAGGCCATAGTTGGGCTGCAACATCAGGTAGCCGGCAGTGGACAGCGCCACGAGGCCCAGACCGACAAGTGTGATAGCACCCTTGCCGCGCTGCACAACCGCCGCCAGAAGCGCAGGGCCGCGCGCCCCGCTCGGGGTCGGGGTCGGGGTAGGCTGTCGTACGAAGCGCTGAAATCCAACCAAGCGGTCCAGCGTGACAACCTGAAGCGCGAAGACGGCGAAGATCAGGGGCGTGGAAATCACGATGGCCAAAACGCCGAAGACCGCCAGGCCCGAGACCAGCGCGGAACTGCTGAGCAACAGGGCGGCAAAGGCGCCCGCCGTCACGACAGACGCCAACAGGGCCGCAGGCCAGACGGAGGCCACGGCGCGGCGCAGCGGGCGCGGCTGCCCGTCGGCGTAGGCGCGCCGGGTGGCAATGCCCAGGTGAATGGCTTCCGAGAACGACATCACGAGGATCAGCGTCGGCAAGGTGATGGTCACGGCGTTGATGTCATACCCAAGGGGCAGAAGGGCCGTGATCGACCACAAGCGCGCCGTATGCGCCGTGAACGCGATGACCAGCGCCAGAGCCACGCTGCGCAGGGCGATCAGGGCAACCGCCAGCCCGGCGACGACGCCAAGGCTGTTGAGAAGCGCGGTATCCGCATCCAACCGCTGCGTCACCGACGCCCGAATGACCGGATAGCCGGTGAGGGTTACGGTTACACCGGTGCCGTCGCTCACCTCGGCTGCCAGTGCCCGCATTTGCGCCAAGAGGTCCGCGCGCGCACCGGTTTCGGTGGGCATATCGGGGATCACAACAAGCACCTGCGCCGCGCCCAGATCCTCGGACAGGACGCGCGACAACCCGCCCTGCGCCGCGCGTGCCGCGTGCAAGCGCTCGGTGAGGTCTTCGGGCGACAGGTCCGGCGCGAATAGCTGTTGCGGGCTGCCGTCCGCGCCTGCCACCGTGAACGAAAACGGAGAAAGCACGGCTTCGATATGGGGCAGGAACTGCACGTCGAGCAGGAAATCCTCCATCACGACATGGCTTTCACCGTCGGCGAAGCTGTCGGCCTCGAACAAGGCAATGATGTCGGTGTCGAAACGCCCGTATTCCTCCAACAGCGCCTCGTAGCGCACGTAGGCCGGGAAATCACCGCGAAAGCGGCTTTCCAGATCGTCCGAGAACAGCATGCCGGAGGCCGCGCGCAGGGCGACGACCTCCACCACGAGGAAAAGCACCCAAAGCAGGGGCAGCAGTAGCCGCTTCAAGGTCGTCCCCCTCATTCCGTCGATCGCCCCGGCAAGACGCACTGAATGCCTTGGCTACACGTGCCGCCCGATTTCCAACTTGAGCCAGATCAATCAAGGACCGAAATGAAGTCGTACAGCTGCATCCATCGGAAGATGCCTTGGCGGTCTTGATCGGGCCTGCGCCATGGGCGGAAAATCAGGCGTTTGGGGCAACGGATGACGAGACGTAAAGTTTGTTCAGTATTTTCTAAACAAACTTGCAATCACACGCGCCACCTGCCACGTAGCGCCAAGACACGTTCAGAGACGGCATTAGAGAATTGAGCACATCCCATCACATCCGGTCCGATTTAGCCGAAAGAGCCGATACTATCCCCCACAGGGACGGGCTGCCAAAGACGGCGGGCCGCATGTTCGGTATATCCCTCTTTGACGGGAAGACCCTCGCGGTCAGCGCGCTTGCGGATCGCGTTCCGGTCGGCCGTGGCCGCGTGCGTCCCGTTGCGCGCCTCCTGAAGCGCGTGACCAAGCCCGGAGAACGGCGAGAGTTCTTCCGGCTTGCCGCGTCCTGCCCTGAAAATGCGCTAATACATGCCCGTCGAAGGAAGCATCAGGCCAGAGATGAGAGTGCGGCGACGTCCAATATGCTGCCTGAGGGAGCGAGCCCGAACACGGCCCCGAAAAACACCTTTGCAGCCCCCCGCAACGCAATAGATCAATGGTTCGACACAGCCTTGGGACGTGTTAGAAACGTTAATCGCGCCGCAGCAGACAAGGAATGGCACGATGAGTGATCCGAAGAAAAAAGCCGTTGAAGACGCCATTGAAGGCAACGCGACGGGCACGCCGGACACCGCCACGGCCGAGCGCGCGAAGGCCACCGCAGCCTCTGACGCGGGGGCGCGCGACGTGGATACCGACGCGGGCCCTGACAAGGCCCCTCCCGCGTCGCAACCGCAACCGCAACAGGCGTCGGACTTGCAATTCACGTCCGACAAGGGTGCCGCACGCTCCACATGGATCGCCGCCCTGATCACGCTTGTCGTGGCCGGATGGATGGGAAGTGGTTTCATCCTGCCGTCGCAGCAAGAGGACACGACCGAGCGGCCCTCCGCCCCGCTGCCGGTCGCCGTTTCGGTGCTGCAATCCACCGCGCAGCCCGTGACCCTGTTCTTCAGCGCCGAAGGTCAGGCCCTGCCGGATCGGGACACGATGATCCGCGCTGAAGCCTCCGGTGAAATCGCCGACGTGTTCGTTTCCATGGGCGATTTCGTCGAGGAAGGCACCGAGATCGCCCGCATTCGCAGCGAACGGGTCGAGGCCGAGTTGGCCCGTGCCCAGCAAGACGTCGCGCGC
The DNA here is from genome assembly GCF_019195455.1 of Gymnodinialimonas phycosphaerae. Classification (NCBI taxonomy): domain Bacteria; kingdom Pseudomonadati; phylum Pseudomonadota; class Alphaproteobacteria; order Rhodobacterales; family Paracoccaceae; genus Gymnodinialimonas; species Gymnodinialimonas phycosphaerae. The sequence goes on from NZ_JAIMBW010000001.1 coordinate 1,665,455, forward strand.
ACGCAGCGGGATCTGGAGAACGCCGAGACGCTACTGGAACGCGGCGTCGCGACGCTGGATCGTGTCGAGCAGGCCCGCTCTGCGTTCACGCAAGCCACTGCGCAATTGACGGCAGCCGAGGAATCGCTTGCAGATATGATGATCACGGCCCCCTTCGCAGGCCGGATCGAGGCTTTGGACCTGAACGCGGGTGAGTTCGTGCAGGCGGGTGCCGAGATCGCGCGGCTGGTCGACAATGCGCCGCTGACCGTCTCTTTCCAGGTGCCGCAACAGGCGCTGAGCCGTCTGGAAAGCGGCCAGCCCGCGAACGTGACATTCATCACCGGCGAGACGCGCGAAGCGACAGTGACCTTCGTGGGCACCTCTGCCGCGCAAGCCACACGCACCTTCCTGGCGGAGGTGTCGCTGCCCAATGCAGATGGCGCCATCGCCGCCGGGATATCCGCCGAGATCACCATTCCGACCGACGAGATCACGGCCCACTTTCTGTCGCCCTCCATCGTTTCCATCAGCCCGGAGGGGCAGTTGGGCATCAAGACCGTCGACGACGACAACATCGTGCGTTTCTATCCCATCGAGGTCGTGCGGCCCGAAATCGACGGCATCTGGGTGACGGGGCTTCCCGATACCATCACCGTCATCACCGTCGGCCAGGGCTATGTGAACGACGGCGAAACCGTGCGCCCGCAGGTCGAGGACGCAAGCTGATGCATACCCTCATCGATGCCGCCTTCTCGCGCGCCCGCGTCGTCGTCATGGCCCTTGTCATGGTTCTGGCGGTGGGCGCATTCGCCTATACCTCCATCCCCAAGGAGGCAAACCCGGAAGTGCCGCTGCCGCTGTTCTACGTGCACACGGGCCTTGACGGGATCAGCCCGACCGACGCGGAACGGCTGTTGATCGAACCGATGGAGCAGGAGTTCGCGGGGCTGACGGGGCTGCAATCCATGGAGGCCTTCGCCTCGGAAGGCTCTGCCAGTATCCAGCTGGAGTTTCAGCCCGGCGGCGACAACGAACAGGCGCTGATGGACATCCGCGAAGCCGTGGATCGCATCCAGGGCGATTTGCCCGACGACGCCTATGACCTGACCGTGACCGAGATCAACACGGCCCTGTTTCCGATCATCACGGCGATCCTGTCGGGCCCCGTGCCCGAACGCACGCTGAATGCCCTGGCCGAGGAGTTGCAGGAGGAAATCGAGGGCCTCACCGGGGTTCTTGAGGTCGATATCGGGGGGCAGCGCACGGAGTTCCTGGAGGTCCTGATCGATCCCACGGTGTTTCAGACCTATGATTTGTCGTTCGACGAACTGATCGGGCAGATCACCCGCAACAACCGCCTGATCGCCGCCGGGGCGATCGAGACCGGCGCTGGCCGGATCGTGCTGACCGTGCCCGGCCTGATCGAGGACCTGCCCGACGTGATGGGCATGCCGGTGCTGGTGCGCGACGGGACCGTCGTGACGTTCGGGGATGTCGCCACCGTTCGCCGCAGTTTCGATGACCCCACGGGGTTTGCCCGGATCGACGGCCAGCCCGCCCTGGCGCTGGAAGTCGTGAAACGCTCGGGCGCGAACATCATCGAGACCGTGGCCGAGGTTCGGGCCTTGGTGGAGGACCTGCGGGTCGACTGGCCCGAGACCGTGGAAGTCACCTATCTCAACGATCAATCCGAAGTCGTGGACGATTTGCTGAGCGATCTGGAGGCCAACGTCATTGCCGCCGTCGCCCTGGTGATGATCGTCATCGTCTACGCCCTTGGGTTTCGGTCCGCCGTTCTGGTGGGCCTTGCGATCCCCGGTGCGTTCCTGGCGGGGGTCACGGCGCTTTGGGCCATGGGCTACACGATGAACATCGTGGTACTGTTTTCGCTGATCCTTGTGGTCGGGATGCTTGTGGACGGCGCCATCGTGACCACGGAACTGGCGGATCGGCAATTGCAGGAGGGGGCGTCGCCCCGCGATGCCTATACCTTCGCGGCCAAGCGCATGTCGTGGCCGATCATCGCCTCGACCGCTACAACGCTTAGCGTGTTCTTCCCGCTTCTGTTCTGGTCCGGCATGGTGGGGGAGTTCATGAAATTTCTGCCCATCACGGTGATCCTGACACTGTTCGCATCGCTTTTCATGGCGCTGATCTTCATCCCGGTCGTGGGCGGGATCATCGGCAAGAAGCAGCCCCAGAACGCCGCCGCGAAGGCCGCGATGCACGCGGCAGAGCATGGCGACCCCAGGGACATGAGGGGCGCGACCGGTGTCTATGTGCGGATCCTGGAATGGGCCATCCTACGGCCCGCCGCGACGGTGTTGCTGACGGTTTCCATGCTGTTGGGCAGTTTCGGCCTATATGGCGTCTTCGGCAACGGGATCAACTTCTTCCCCTCCGTCGAGCCGGAGTTCATGCAAGTTCAGGTTCGGGCCCGCGACAACTTCTCGATCTACCAGCGCGATGCCTTGGTGCGCACCGTGGAAAACCGGCTTCTGGGCTTTGATGAGGTCGCCAGTGCCTACGCCCGGTCCACCATGTCCGCCGGACAGGGGGATGAGGAAACCATTGGCACCATCCAGCTTGAATTGATCGAATGGGATGAACGCCGCACCGCCGCCGTGATCGGCGAGGATATTCGCAACGCTGTCGCCGACATCGCGGGGATCGACGTGCAGGTATTGACCGAAAGCGGCGGCCCCACGGCGGGCAAGCCGATCAACCTGCGCATCCAGGCCCGGTCGGCCGACGCGCAGGAAGCCGCCGTGCGCATCGTCCGTGAGATCATGGGGGAAATCGGCGGGTTCACCGATGTGACCGACACAAGGCCCCTGCCCGGTGTCGAGGTGGCGGTCATCGTGAACCGGGCCGAAGCCGCCCGCTATGGCGCCGATGTCAGCCTTCTGGGGCAGGCCTTGCAGCTTCTCACCCGGGGGATCGCGGTCGCCGATTACCGCCCCGACGATGCGGAGGGATCGCTCGATATCCGGGTGCGGTTCCCCTACGAGGAACGGTCATTGTCGGAACTGGGTAACCTGCGGGTGCCCACAGCGTCGGGACTGGTTCCAATCTCCAACTTCGTGACTTTCGCCCCGACCGAGCGCGTGGGCACCATTCGGCGGATCGATGAGCGTCGCGTCGTGACCATCGAGGCGAACGTGGCACCGGGGATTCTGGTCAATGATCAGGTCATCGCCCTGACCGCGGCACTTGATGCCGCGGATTTGCCGCAGGGCGTCGAATATGCCTTCGCCGGAGAGGCCGAGGAACAGGCCGACGCCATGGCGTTCCTTGTGACGGCCTTCATCGCAGCCATCTTCCTGATGTTCGTGATCCTCGTCACCCAATTCAACAACTTCTACCAAAGCCTCGTGGTGATGAGCGCGATCATCTTCTCGGTCGCCGGTGTGCTGTTGGGCCTGATCGTGACGGGGCGCCCGTTTGGCGTGGTCATGGGCGGGATTGGTGTCATCGCGCTGGCGGGGATCGTGGTGAACAACAACATCGTGCTGATCGACACCTACAATGATCTGAAGCGGGCCGGACAATCCCCCCTGGAGGCCGCCCTGCGGACCGGCGCGCAGCGTCTGCGCCCCGTGGTGCTGACCTCGGTCACAACGGCCCTGGGGCTGATGCCGATGGTGATTGGGCTGAACATCAACTTCTTCACCCGCGAGATCGTCTACGGCGCGCCGTCGACCCAATGGTGGACCGAGCTTTCCAGCGCGATTGCCGGGGGCTTGGTCGTAGCCACGATCCTGACCCTGGTCGTCACGCCCGCGATGTTGATGTTGGGGGAAAAACGCGCCGACCGCGCCGCGCCGGGGCCGGCACCGGACGGGCCAGCTTCCGCACCAGCCATGACGCCTTCCTAAGACCTCAGATCCTATGGCGGTGTAGCTATTGCAAGCGGTAGCGCGATGCTTCGATCGTGCGGGACATGACACCATTTCGCTGGGACCACACCAATGGCCACTTTCCTGATGCGTAGGATGTCAAACGGCACGGCCCGAACCGCTCTGTTGCGTCAAACCCCTTCGAGCCCCGGTTCTTCTTTGGTCTTGTTGGGTTCGACGACCTGATGCGCGCGTTTCAGCGCGGCGGCGCGGCCCCCTGATCTTCTTCCGTCGGCTCGCCGAACCGGGCCTTCATGCGGTCCACGATCTGATCGCGGGCCTGGCGGTAGCTTGCCAGCTTGTCCTCGCGGGTTTCGCCAAGTCCCGTGGGGTCGATGATCGGCCAGTATTCCACGTCGATGTGGAAGCTACGCGTCATGTCGAGGGCGCGGCGCTGGCTGGCGGGGCTGAGTGCCACGACCAAATCGAAGCCCGAAAGGTCATCGCCCCATTCCGCCATTTCATCGAAAGAACGGGCGCGGTGGCGTTCCAGTGCCACCCCCAATTCCGCGCAGACGGTGACGGCAAAGCCGTCGATCTCCATCTCTCCTCTCACGCCAGCGGATTGGACATAGGCGCGGTGGCCATAGAATTTCTTCATCAACCCCTCGGCCATGGGCGACCGGGTGGAGTTGTGATCGCAGCAGAACAGGACCGATTGGGGAAAATCGCCGTTTGGGGTTGAGCGGGGACCGACCACGTTCTTCAGCCCCCGAAGTGCAGGACGCAGATCAGGGTAAAGAGGCGGCGGGCGGTGTCGGTGTCGATGCCGGCCTTGCCTTCAAGGCGCTCCTGCAACAGGCGCGCGCCTTCGTTGTGGATGCCACGGCGGGCCATGTCGATGGCCTCGATCTGCGACGGCGGCAGTTTCTTGACCGCATCGAAGTAGGCCTCGCAGATCTGCCAATAATCCTTGACGGTCTGGCGGAAGGGCGAAAGAGAAAGGTGGAATTCGGCGGCATCCACGCCGTCTTCGGTATCGATGTCGAAGACCAGCCGCTTTTCGCGGATCGCCAGCGACAGGCGATAGGGGCCGTCGGGGGCATCGTCTTTCGGGAGGGTGAAGCTGTTGTGCTCCAACAGGTCAAAGATGGCGACCTTGCGTTCCTGTTCGATCTCGGGCGTGGGCGTGGGAAGACCCTGGGTGTCGATCTCGATATGGCAGATGTGCATCGTCATTATCCCTCGTCCGCGTTGAGCCGCGCCAGCCGCGCGGCCACGGAGGCACCATGGGCCCCCAATCCTTCCGACGCCGCAAGGACCTCGGCCGCCGGACCGATTGCCTTGAGCGCCGCGGGCGTCATCCGCGCCACGGTGGTGCGCTTCATGAAGTCCAGCACGTTGAGGCCCGATGAGAAGCGGGCAGAGCGCGCCGTGGGCAAAACATGATTTGGTCCACCGATGTAATCGCCGATCGCCTCGGGAGTCCATTGGCCAAGGAAAACGGCACCCGCGTGGGTGATCTTGGCAAAAAGCGCCTCGGGGTCCGCGACGCAAAGCTCCAGATGTTCGGGGGCGATCCTGTCGGAGAGGGTCGCCGCCTCAGACAGGTCCGAGCAGGTGATGATCGCGCCGAAGTCACGCCAGGAGGGCCCGGCAATGGCGGCGCGGGGGAGGGTTTGAAGTTGCGCCTCCACGGCCCGTGCCACGGCCTGGGCGAAATCCGCATCATCGGTAATCAGGATCGACTGGGCGCTTTCGTCGTGTTCGGCCTGCGACAGCAGATCGGTGGCGATCCAGTCGGGGTCGTTGTCCGCATCCGCGATGACGAGGATTTCCGACGGGCCCGCGATCATGTCGATGCCGACCTTGCCGAACACCCGGCGCTTGGCGGCGGCGACGAAGGCATTGCCGGGGCCGGTGATCTTGTCCACGGGCGCGATGGTGCCGGTGCCGTAGGCCATAGCGGCAATCGCCTGAGCGCCACCGATGCGGTAGATCGTATCGACGCCCGACAGATGCGCGGCCAGCAGCACCAGCGGATTGGAGATGCCGTCGGGGGTGGGCGCACAGATTGTAAGGCGCCCAACGCCCGCGACCTGGGCGGGAATGGCGTTCATCAGGACGGACGACGGATAGGAGGCCAGACCGCCGGGCACATAAAGGCCCGCAGCCGAGACAGGCCCCCAGCGCCAACCCAACTCGGCCCCGTCGGGGTCGGTCCAGCGGGCGTCCTCGGGGCGTTGGCGCACGTGGTAGGCGCGGATGCGCTCGGCCGCCAGTTCCAACGCGTCACGTTCAACCGCTGGGACCTGACCGATGGCTGACGCGATCTCTTCGGGGGTGAAGGCCAGCGTCTCGGGCGTCAGGGACAGGCGGTCAAATTTCGCGGTCAGCTCGATCACGGCGGCATCGCCGCGGGCGCGGACGTCTGCGATGATCGCGGCGACGGTATCGTCCACATCGGGGGCGTCTTCACGCTTCATCTCCAGCAGCGCGGCAAAGCGCGTGTCGAAATCAGCGTCGTTGGTATTGAGAAACTGCGGCATGTCCCCTCCGTGCGTTGAGGCGCAGATAGCGCGCGCGCGCCCGGGCCTCAAGCCGTCAGGGGACAGATCATCAAATGCTGGTCATGGATGTGGCCTGCGTGGTTCAGGCAATTGGGGATGGTGCCGACGGTGCGATAGCCGGCCGCCTCGTAAAGCGCGATGGCGGCGGTGTTCTCGGCGCCGACGTCCAGTTCCAGCTGGATCTTGCCCTGCGCGCGCGCGTCGCTTGCGAGTTGCGTCAGAAGTTGCCCCGCAAGACCCCTGCCCCGCGCGGCGGGCGTTGTGTAGACGGCGACCACATGGCCGCGGTGGGCCTGCACAGCGCCGGGCATCGGATACCAGCCCGCCGTGGCCACGACGCGGCCGCCTTCGACCACGGCCCAGAGGTAGGTCTTTTCGATCCAGGTGATGATCTCATCGGCGGCCTTGGCCTCGAACTCGGCGGCGGTCATGCCGAAGCCACGGGGCGCGTCGCGCAGCATTTCCAGGCGAATAGCGCGAAAGATGCGCCAGTCGCCCGCGTGCAGGCGGCGCAGGCCGTCGGGGCCACGCACGGGGAGCGCGGCGGTCAGATCGCGGACCATGAACAGATCATCGCGGGGCACGTCGCCCTGGATCACCGCCGCCGGGATGCGGCCCTTGGCGGCAAATCCGTGGCGCGCATAGAAGGCACGGGCGCGGGTGTTGGCCTCGGCCACCCAAAGCTCCATCTGGGTGCTTCCCCGGGCGATCGCGACCTCGAAGAGGTGCTCCAGCAACAGGTCCGCCGCGCCGGTGCCCTGCTCATCCGGGGTGACGTAGAAAGGGCCCATGTGCATGCGGTGCCGGGACATGGTGAAATTCTGGCCTTGCAGACCACCAAAGCCAATCAGCCGCTTGCGATCAAACACGCCGAAGGCGTTGCCGCTGTCGATCCAGCCGGACAGAGCGTCATCGGCGCAGGTCAGCGCCTCTTTCTCGGTCAGGAGAAACGCGATGGGAAACAGGCGGATGCCTTCCAGCCGCAGGGCGCTTAGCGCGAGCCGATCGCCCGCCTCCAGCGCCCGGACGATCACAGGGCGTGATCCGGGGCTTTGCCCGACACCGCGCCGTAGGGCTGGGTGACATCTTTGAGGGTGATTTCCAGTGCTTCGACCTCCAGCGCGATGGCGCCGTCACCGGCAAGAACCAGCTCCAACCGTCCCATCCCGTCTTCCCCCGGCGTCCACGACAGCGCGAGCAGCGAATACACCATGTCCGGATCGCTTCGGTCGATGCCCTGGCTGGCGACCTTCAGCACGTCTTCCACGGCCAGCACCGCCTGAACCCGTTCGGGCGCGCCGCTCTGCACTTCCCACCGGAAGCGATTGACCAAAAGCGCGAAGCGGCGACGCGACTTGTCCCACCGCATTTCCGTACCCGGGAACACGGCGTCCTGAATCAGCGCCGAGATCACCGGCACATCCACCGCCTCCAGCGCACGAAGGGCCACCGGGGCGTCGCCAGCGTCCTCGAACCGGGCGTCTTGGGGGGCATCAGCCATCAGAGAGACGCTCCACATTTGCGCCGACGCCCCGAAGCTTGCGCACCAGATGTTCGTACCCGCGATCAAGGTGGTAGACGCGGTTCACGACCGTTTCGCCTTCCGCCGCCAACCCCGCCAGGATCAAAGAGACCGAGGCGCGCAGGTCCGTCGCCATGACGGGCGCGCCGCGCAGGCTGTCGACCCCGGTGACGCGGGCGGTGTTGCCGTGCACCTCGATCCGCGCGCCCATGCGGATAAGCTCGGGGGCATGCATGAAGCGGTTCTCGAAGATCGTTTCTTCCAGCACCGAGGTGCCATCGGCAAAGCACATCATCGCCATGAACTGCGCTTGCAGGTCGGTCGGAAAGCCCGGAAACGGCGCGGTGGCGACATCAACGGCCTTGAGCCGCCCACCGGGGTGGCGGACTTTCAGGCCAGTGTCCGTCTCGGTGATCTCCAGCCCTGCGTCCTCCATCTTGTCGCAAAGCGAGGCAACCAGATCGCGGGTGCCGCCCAGACACTCCACTTCGCCGCCCGCGATGCCGGGGGCGCACATATAGGTCCCCATCTCGATCCGGTCGGCGATAACGCGGTGGGTGGCGCCGTGCAGGCGGTCCACGCCACGCACAACGATGGTAGAGGTCCCCGCCCCTTCGATATCCGCGCCCATGGCGATCAGGCAATCGGCCAACGCCTTGGTGTCGGGCTCGCGCGCGGCGTTCTTGATGACGGTCGTGCCGCGCGCCCGCACGGCGGCGCACATCACGTTTTCGGTGGCCCCCACGGAGGGGAAGGGAAATTCGACCTCCGCCCCCTTCAGGTCGCCCGCCGCATGGACGTAGCCGTCCTTGAGGTCCACCGTCGCCCCCATCTTCTTGAGGCCTTCGAGGTGGAAATCCACCGCGCGGGCCCCAATGGCGCAGCCGCCGGGAAGCGACACGATTGCCTCTCCGGTGCGGCCCAGAAGCGGGCCCAGAACGTTGAAGGAAGCGCGCAGTTTGCGCACGATGTCATAATGGGCAAGTTGCGACGACAGGGTTTTGGCGGAGAATGCCAGGGTCTGGCCATCGTCCAGCCGCCCGATCTGCACGCCCAGGCTTTCCAGAAGCTCGGACAGCGTGGCCACATCCGACAGGCGCGGAACATTGGTCAGCGTCAGCGGCTCATCACTCAACAACGCGGCGCACATCAGCTTGAGACAGGTGTTCTTTGCCCCTGCAATCGGGATCTGCCCACTCAGCGGGCCGGAGCCCTTCACAACGATCCTGTCCATCTGCGTGTCGCCTCTCGATTACGTGTCCGCCGGTTTTCCGGCTTGATCCTGCGCGTCATGCCCTTGGGCCATCTTATCTCTGCCAGTCCGGGCAGCTTGTTCATTTGCGCCCGTCCGGGCAGCTTGCTCATCTGCGCCCGTCCGGGCAACTCGTTCATCTGCGCCCGTCCGGGCGCGGGCCTGGGCCTTGCGGCGCGCCATGTTGGCCTTCAACGCCGCCTTCAACCGATCCTCGCGGCCCGGCTTGGTGGATCTGGGGCCTTTGCCCGTGGTTGTCTTGTGCACCATGGCCCTAGCCTTTAGCGCGCCCGGTAGGGGGCGTCCAGATTGCGCTTGCAAGGTCGCCGCGATGCGTCTAGGACGCGGCGCAATGTTGCTGAGCATCGACTTGGTGGCAGTTTGTGAATGGGTACCGCTCGGACCCACTTGCCACGGCCCAAGCGGCACGGCTAAGAACCGAGACGAAATGCTGTGGTAGCTCAGTGGTAGAGCACACCCTTGGTAAGGGTGAGGTCGGGAGTTCAATCCTCCCTCACAGCACCATCCTTCTTCTTTATTTGGCCTACCGCGCTTCGCGCCACTTGAGGTCGGGGATTGGCCCACCGCGCTTCGCGCTGTTTGAGGCCGGGGATTGGCGCGTCTTGGCACACCGCGGATCAGGCTTTCCAGGACCCATAGGGCACTCCATTCTTTACGCGCGCCAAGATTTTTCTTCTCAATCCCCCCTCAAACCATTAGCCTTTCGTCAAGACGTGGGAGGCACGGTGGTCAAATGGCCGAACAAGAGATCAGAAACATGGAGGACTTCGCCGCCGTCAGTGGGATCTCCCGCCCGACGGTCTCGAAGTATTTCAACGATCCGCAAAGCGTACGCGCCACGACGCGCGCGCGCATCGAGCAGGCGCTTGAGCGCTATGATTACCGCCCCAACATCTATGCGGTAAACCAGAACCGGCGGCTGACCAAGAACATCGGGATCATGGTCCCCTACCTTGCCGACCCGTTCTTTGCCGAAATCGCCCGAAACATCGAGATGATGGTGATCGAGGCGGGCTTCCGCCCGATCCTGCTCAGTTCTCACGGCAGCCGCGATCTGGAAGCCGAGAACCTTGACAGTTTGCGCGCCATCAAGCCCGCCGGCGTGTTGCTGGCACCGCTGGGACGCGCCTCGGACAAAAGCGTGGTGGAAAAGTTTTGTCGCGACGTCCCCACGATCCTGTTCGACAGCAACATCGACGGCATGGGAGAGGCATTCATCGGCTCGGACAACGTAAGTTTTGTCGAACAAACAGTGGCTTACATCACCCACCAGGGTATGCCCCCGTGCTTTTTCGAGATGCGCAACCCCGCCAACCCCAACGCCAACAAGCGCCGTAACGCCTATATCGCGGCCATGGAGAAGCGCGGGCTGGAACCGCGAGTTGTCAGCATCGACGGCGACGGGTGGGCGTTCGAGGAAATCGGCCGTCAGGGCGCACATCATGTGCTGTCGACCGGGCAGCTGCCCAGCGATACTGTCTTGTGCAGCAACGACCGACTGGCCATCGGCTTCCTGGCGGCGTGTTATGAGCGGGGGCTGCGGGTCGGCGCCGGAGAGGACTGCGCCCTGCGCGTCGCCTCCCACGATGATCACCCGTTCTCGCGCTTCACCTGCCCGGCCCTGACCACCGCCGCACACGACTACGATTCGGTTTCCAAAAGCAGCGTCGACACGCTTTTCGAGTTGATCGAAAACGGTAGCCGCTTCTCCAATCGGCACGAAACCCTTTTTCCCGCGAAACTTATCATTCGTGCATCTGCTTGATCTTTAAGCGGAAAAAGAACCCTTTCGAATAAAATTTACGCGCGTAAAGTTTTTCGTTGACCGACAGTAGGATTGCCCGCATCTTACCGCCACAACATCCAACTTCAGGGAGGAACTCGGATGTCTCTCAAGAGAGCACTTGGCGCGACGACAGCGCTTGCAATCTGCGCAGCCGGCACCGCCGCATTTGCAGATGCACACTCGGCAACCATCACCATCGCGACCGTCAACAACGGCGACATGGTGCGGATGCAGGGTTACACTGACCAGTTCACCGCAGAGACCGGCATCGCCGTCGAGTGGGTTACGCTGGAAGAGAACGTGCTGCGTCAGCGCGTGACCACGGACATCACCACCAACGGTGGCCAGTTCGACATCATGACCATCGGCATGTACGAAGCGCCGATCTGGGGATCCAACGGCTGGCTCGTCCCGCTGGACGGCCTGTCTGAAGAATACAACGCCGACGACATCCTGCCCGCCATGCGCGGCGGTCTGTCCCACGACGGCACGCTTTATGCAGCGCCCTTCTACGGCGAATCGTCCATGGTCATGTACCGCACGGACCTGATGGAGGCCGCTGGCCTCGAAATGCCCGATGCACCGACTTGGGAATTCATCCGCGAAGCCGCGGCTGCGATGACCGACCGTGAGAACGACATCAACGGCATCTGCCTGCGTGGTAAGCCCGGTTGGGGCGAAGGTGGTGCATTCATCACCGCGATGTCCAACTCCTTCGGCGCACGTTGGTTCGACATGGACTGGCAGGCTCAGTTCGACACCCAGCCCTGGCTCGACACGCTGACCTTCTACAACGACATGATGCAGGAATCCGGTCCCTCGGGCTTTGCCACCAACGGCTTCACCGAGAACCTGAACCTGTTCAACCAGGGCCTCTGCGGCATGTGGATCGACGCCACGGTTGCGGCATCCTTCGTGACCAACCCCGATGACAGCACCGTTGCCGACTCGGTCGGTTTCGCACTGGCACCCGACAACGGTTTGGGCGTTCGCTCCAACTGGCTGTGGGCCTGGGCACTGGCAGTACCTGCCGGCACGCAGCAGCAGGCAGAAGCGATCCAGTTCATCGAGTGGGCCACCGGTACGGGCTACATCGAGCTGGTTGCCGAAAACGAAGGTTGGGCGAACGTCCCCCCCGGCGCACGTACGTCGCTCTACGAGAACCCGAACTACATCGAGGTGCCGTTCGCACAGATGACGCTGGACTCGATCCTGTCGGCTGATCCGAACAACTCCACCGTCGAAGAGAGCCCCTATGTGGGTATCCAGTTCGCGGCGATCCCCGAGTTTGCCGGTATCGCGACCGAAGTGAGCCAGGAATTCTCGGCTTTCTACGCCGGTCAGCAGACCGTTGAAGAAGCGCTGGCGAACGCCCAGGCGATCACCAACGAAGCCATGGAAGCTGCTGGTTACCAGTAAGCGATCCTTCTACAAGATCGGAAGACGGCGGCGCTCGCCGCCTTCCACTTAACCTGCTACCCTTCCCAATATCATCTAATTCCGGTTCCCCGGGCGCATAACGCCCGAACGAGGAGGATATCTGCCATGGCAACCCAGCACTCCAGATCCGCAGCGCGGATCATGATGGCCCCGGCGGTTTTTCTGCTCCTTGTGTGGATGCTTGTGCCCCTGTGCATGACCCTGTGGTTCTCGGTCCGCGACTACCGGCCGCTGCGCGGCGGCGACAATGGATTTGTAGGCTTGGACAACTTCGTCCGCTTCGTCTCGTCCAACTCATTCTGGCCCTCGATCATGACGACGCTCATCATCGTCGGCGGTGTCCTTCTGATCTCCATCTGCCTTGGCGTTCTGCTGGCGATCCTTCTGGATCAGCCGATGTGGGGCCAGGGCGTTGTCCGCATCCTCGTGATCGCCCCCTTCTTCGTGATGCCCACGGTATCCGCGCTGGTGTGGAAGAACATGTTCATGGATCCGGTCAACGGCGTCTTCAGTTACATTTGGCGGTTCTTCGGCGCCGACCCGGTGGTCTGGCTATCGGAAATGCCGGTGTTCTCCATCGTGATGATCGTGTCCTGGCAGTGGCTGCCGTTTGCGACGCTGATCCTGCTGACGGCGATCCAATCGCTGGACAGCGAGCAGTTGGAAGCCGCCGAGATGGATGGCGCAAGCCCAATCGCGCGCTTTGCCTTCATCACGCTCCCGCACCTGAGCCGCGCGATCACCATCGTGATCCTGATCCAGACGATCTTCCTGCTGGCCGTCTTCGCCGAGATCTTCGTGACCACGGGCGGTGCATTCGGAACCCGGACCCTGACCTACCTGATCTACCAGCGCGTGCTGGAAAGCCAGAACGTGGGCCTTGGATCCGCAGGCGGCGTCTACGCTATCATTCTTGCCAACATCGTTGCCATCTTCCTGATGCGCATCGTCGGCAAAAACCTGGACAAGTGAGGGACTGGACATGGCTAGAGCTGTCACAAACAACCGCAAGGCCCTGAACACCGCACTCGCGTGGCTCGTGGGACTGATGATCTTCTTCCCGATCCTCTGGACGATCCTGACATCGTTCAAGACGGAAGCGGATGCCATCGCCAACCCTCCGGTCCTGTTCTTCTTCGACTGGACGCTGGAAAACTACCGCGAGGTCATGGAGCGGTCCAACTACGCCCGCTTCCTGTCGAACTCGATCCTGATTGCCGGGGGCTCCACGATCCTTGGTTTGATCATCGCGGTACCTGCCGCCTGGTCGATGGCCTTCGTGCCCTCGAACCGGACCAAGGACATCCTGCTGTGGATGTTGAGCACCAAGATGCTGCCAGCCGTGGGCGTCCTCTACCCCATCTACCTGCTGTGCATTCAGCTGGGGGTTCTGGACAATCGGTTCGCGCTGGTCGTCATTCTGATGCTGATCAACCTGCCGATCATAGTCTGGATGCTCTACACCTACTTCAAGGAAATCCCCGGTGAGATCCTTGAAGCCGCCCGGATGGACGGCGCGGGTCTGAAGGAAGAGATCCTCTATGTCCTGACGCCCATGGCCGTGCCGGGCATTGCCTCCACCATGTTGCTGAACTTCATCCTGGCGTGGAACGAAGCCTTCTGGACGCTGAACCTGACCTCGGTCGACGCGGCGCCTTTGACGGCCTTCATCGCAAGCTATTCGTCACCCGAAGGGCTGTTCTTCGCGAAACTCTCGGCGGCCTCGACCATGGCCATTGCGCCGATCCTCATCCTGGGCTGGTTCAGCCAGAAGCAACTTGTCCGAGGTCTGACCTTTGGTGCCGTCAAATAAATGCTCAAGCTTGAGCAACCCTCTAAGGGATTGAAAGGAAACGATTATGGGACGCATTACACTTGACAAAGTGCAAAAGTCTTTCGGCGAAGTCGAAGTCATCCCGCCGCTGGATCTGGAAATCAATGAGGGCGAGTTCGTCGTCTTCGTCGGCCCGTCGGGCTGCGGCAAGTCGACGCTTCTGCGACTGATCGCAGGCCTGGAGGATGTATCGGGCGGGCAGATCCGGATCGACGGCGAGGATGCCACCATGACGCCGCCTGCCAAGCGCGGCCTCGCGATGGTGTTCCAGTCCTACGCGCTTTACCCGCATATGTCGGTGCGCAAGAACATCGCCTTCCCGCTGCGGATGGCGGGCATGGACCAGGCCGAGCAAGAGCGTCGCATCGACAAGGCGGCCAGCATCCTGAACCTGAGCGACTATATCGACCGCCGCCCCGGCCAGCTTTCGGGCGGTCAGCGTCAGCGTGTGGCCATCGGCCGCGCGATTGTGCGCGAACCCGCCGCGTTCCTCTTTGACGAGCCGCTGTCGAACCTTGACGCCGCCCTGCGGGTGGGAATGCGCCTTGAGATCACGGAACTGCATGAGCGTCTGAAGACCACGATGATCTACGTGACCCACGACCAAGTCGAAGCCATGACAATGGCCGACAAGATCGTGGTCCTGCGTGCCGGTCACATCGAGCAGGTTGGCAGCCCGCTGGAGCTGTACCGCGCGCCCAAGAACCTGTTTGTCGCGGGCTTCATCGGCTCGCCCAAGATGAACCAGATCGACGGGGCCGAAGCCGCCAAGCACAACGCCACCACCATCGGCATCCGCCCCGAGCATATCGATGTCTCGAAGACGGAAGGCATGTGGAAGGGCCGCGTCGGTGTGTCCGAACACCTGGGGTCCGACACGTTCTTCTACGTCCACGACACCGGCGTCGCCGAGGATATCACAGTACGTGTGAACGGCGAGTTCGAGTTGCACTCAGGCGACGACGTCTACCTGACACCGCAGGCCGACAAGCTGCACCGCTTCGACGCAAGCGGTCTGCGCATCGCATGACACGCCTTGCCGGAAAATGCGCGTTGATTACCGGGGCAGCACGCGGCATCGGGCGCGCCTTTGCGGAGCGCTACATCGCCGAAGGCGCGCGCGTGGCGATTGCCGATATCAATCTGGCGCGGGCCCAAGAGACCGCCTCGGAGATCGGCGCGATAGCGGTGGAAATGGACGTGGCCTGCGAAGACAGCATCGCCGCGGGTGTGACCGCCGCGGTCGAGGGCCTGGGGCAGATCGATATCCTGATCAACAACGCGGCGGTGTTCACGGCCGCCCCGCTGGTCGAGATCACCTACAAGGAATACGCGGACGTCTTCGACATCAACGTGGGCGGGACGCTGTTCACCATGCAGGCCGTTGCGCGCCACATGATCGAGGCCGGGATCAAGGGCCGGATTATCAATATGGCCAGCCAGGCGGGACGTCGTGGCGAGCCGCTGGTGGCCGTCTATTGCGCCTCCAAGGCCGCGGTCATCAGCCTGACGCAAAGCGCGGGTCTGAACCTGATCGGGCATGGCATCAACGTGAACGCCATCTCGCCCGGGGTGGTGGATGGCGAACATTGGGACGGTGTCGACGCCTTCTTCGCCAAGTACGAAGGCAAGGCGCCGGGCCAGAAAAAGCGCGAAGTGGGCGAGGCCGTGCCTTACGGGCGCATGGGCGTCGCCGAGGATCTGACCGGCATGGCCGTGTTTCTGGCCAGTGACGAAGCCGCATACATCGTGGGCCAGACCTACAATGTCGACGGCGGGCAGTGGTTGAGTTGAGCGGGGAAAGGCTGATGGGAAAGACGATGAGAGATATGGACACGCCTTTGCCCCTGCGCCGCGAGACGCTTGCGCAACTGCCCGACAGCATTACGGTGCCGACCTACACGCGCGACGACCTGACGCCGGGCATCGTGCACATCGGGTTGGGCAATTTCCACCGCGCCCACCAAGCGTGGTATCTGCACCGCCTTATGCAGGCCGGAGAGGCGCACGATTGGGCCATCATCGGCGCGGGCGTGCGCGCCTATGACGCCGCCATGCGCGACCGTCTGGCCGCGCAGGATTACCTGACGACCCTGATCGAATTGACGCCCGCCAGCACCTCGGCCGAGGTGACGGGGGGGATGATCGACTACCTGCCGATCGAAGAGGGCAATGGTGCGTTGATTGCGGCCATGGGCGCGCCGGAGATCCGCATCGTATCCCTGACCGTGACCGAGGGGGGGTATTACATCGACCCGGTGAGCCATGGATTTGACGCGGATCATGCCGATATCAAGCATGATGCCGCCCATCCCGCCGCGCCCCGCACCGCCTTCGGCGCGATCATCGCCGCCCTGCGCGCACGCCGCGACGCAGGCCTGCCCGCCTTCACCGTACAAAGCTGTGACAACCTGCAAGGCAATGGGGCCATCGTGCGCCAGACTGTCGTGGGCCTCGCCCGGTTGAGCGACCCGGAGTTGGCCGACTGGATCGAGGCGAATTCCAGCTTCCCCAATTCTATGGTCGATTGCATCGTCCCCGCCACCGGCCCCACGGAAATCGCCCTGGCGCGGGACTTCGGCATCGATGATGCCGCCCCCGTCAGCCACGAGAATTTCCGCCAGTGGGTCATTGAAGATGACTTCTGCGCCGGGCGCCCGGCGTGGGAAAAGGTCGGCGCCACGCTGACCGATGATGTTCATTCCTACGAGGCGATGAAGATCCGGATCCTCAACGGCGGCCATCAGGTCATCGCCAATGTCGGAGAGCTTCTGGGCTGCACCACCATCGCCGATTGCATGGCCGACGCCGATATTGCCGCCTTCTTCCGCAAGGTCGAACGCGACGGAATCGTGCCCTACGTCGACGCCGTGCCGGGGATGGCTCCGGTGGATTACCTCGACCTGATCGAGCGGCGCTTTGCCAACCCCGCGATCAAGGACACCACGCGCCGCGTTGCCTTCGACGGATCGTCACGGCACACCGGGTTCATCCTGCCCATCGTGCGCGAGGCCGTGGCGGCAGGCGGTTCGACCGAGGCATTGGCCCTGGTTGAGGCGCTTTGGGCACGGATGTGCGCAGGCACCCGCGAGGATGGCGGCGTGATCGAGGCCAATGACCCGTTCTGGGACGAGTTGCACGCCTGTGCGCTGGCGGCCAAGACCCGCCCTGCCGCATGGCTGGAACAGGCGCATCTCTACGGTGATCTGGCTGAAAACACGGTATTTTCCGAGGCGTTCACCGGTTGGCTTTCTGCGATCTGGAAAGACGGCAGCCGCGCCACCCTGCGCGCCTTCGCTACATAACAAGACGCCCGGTCAAGTCCCCTCCTCCCGGGGCTTGACCGTTCTTCCGCTCCGATAGTATGTATACTTACGATATACGGGAGGACGCCATGACTTTGCCGATTCTGATCGCCGGGGGCGGCATAGGCGGCCTTGCAGCAGCGGCGGCGCTGGCGGGCAAAGGCATCGCCTCGATCGTGTTGGAGCAGGCCCCCACAATGGCCGAGATCGGCGCGGGCATCCAGATCGGCCCCAACGGGTTCCATTGCTTCGATGCCCTGGGCATCGGCGCGCAGATGCGCGAGACGGCGGTGTTCATCGACGCGCTGCGCCTGCTGAACGCCCAAACGGCTGAGGAAATCACCCGCATCCCGCTCGACGCGCCCTTCCGGGCGCATTTCGGCAATCCCTATGCCGTGGTTCATCGCGCCCAACTGCATCAGTTGCTGTTGCAACGCTGTATCGACAGCGGCCTGGTGGACCTGCGCACGCAGGCCACGGCGACGGGGTATTCGCAAGACGGCACCTCCGTGACGCTGCACCTGGCCGACGGTGCCGTAAGGGGCCGCGCGCTGATCGGGGCGGAGGGGCTGCGGTCCCCCGTTCGCGCGCAAATGCTGGGGGATGGCGCGCCGCGCGTGTCGGGCCATACCACCTATCGCTCGGTCATTCCGCGCGACGCGATGCCCGAGGATCTGCGGATGAACGCCGCGACCCTCTGGGCCGGGCCGAAGTGCCATATCGTGCACTACCCCCTGAAGGGCGGCACGGTCTTCAACCTTGTCGTGACCTACCACCGCGACGCGTTAGAGGCGGTGTCGGGCAAGCCTGTGACCAACGCCGAAGTCGCCGAAGGGTTCGAACATGTTCACCCCCGCGCCCGCGCGGTGATCGAGCATGGGCGCGACTGGAAGCAATGGGTGCTGTGCGACCGTGATCCGGTGTCGCGCTGGACCGACGGCCGTGTCGCGCTGCTTGGCGATGCCGCCCACCCGATGCTGCAATACTTCGCCCAAGGCGCCTGCATGGCGATGGAGGACGGTGTGGCGCTGGCGGTTGCGCTGGACGGCGCAGAGGATGTGGAGGTCGCGCTGACCCACTATCAGGACATGCGCGCGACGCGCACGGCGCGGGTGCAGATGAACTCGCGTCTGATTGGCGATTACATCTACCATCCAGACGACGCCCGCGCCGCCGTGCGCAACGAAATCATGCAAGGCATGAGCCCGCAGGACTGGTACACTCAACTGACATGGATCTACAAATCAAACGGCTTGCCGCTTGAAATGGGAGGAATTTGAATGGCTTACGTGTTTGACCCCATGCCCACGCCCACGGTCCCCGTGGCGGGCATGACCGCCCATTTCCCGGTGCGGCGCATTTTCTGCGTCGGCCGCAACTACGCCGAGCATGCCCGCGAAATGGGCCATGATGACCGCGAGCCCCCGTTCTTCTTCTCCAAGCCGTCCGATGCGCTGGTAGGCGACGGCGAGACCATCGCCTACCCTCCCGCCACGTCGAACTTGCACTATGAGGCAGAGCTGGTTGTGGCGCTCGACAAGGGCGGGCGCGACATCGCCGAGGCCGACGCGCTATCTCTTGTCTTTGGCTACGCTTGCGGCAACGATCTGACCCGTCGCGACGTCCAGGGCGTGGCCAAGAAGGCGGGCCGCCCGTGGGACATGGGCAAGGGCTTTGACCGCTCTGCCGTGATCGGGCCGATCCACCGGGTCGCAGATGTCGGCCACCTGGACCAAGGCGCCATCGGGTTAACGGTCAACGGCGAGGTGAAACAGACCGGCGATCTGTCCGAGATGATCTGGTCAACGCCCGAGATCATCGCCTACCTCTCGGGGCTGGTCACACTCGCGCCGGGAGACCTGATCATGACGGGCACCCCGGCTGGCGTTGGCGCGCTGACGGTCGGCGACACGTGCACCGTTTCCATCGCCGGGCTACCGGATCTGTCTGTAACCATCGGAGCCCCCGCATGAGCGAGGACACCCATGAGAGCGTCAGCCACGGCATGCAACCTGAGGACACCCCCGAACTTCGTGCGCTATATCAAGGGTTTGCGGATCAATCGCTGATCCCGCTATGGACGCAGTTGGGCGACCTGATGCCGATGACCCCTGCCCCCAAGGCGGTGCCTCACGTCTGGCGCTGGGGGGACCTGCTGCCCTTGGCCGAGGCCGCTGGCACGCTGGTCCCCGTGGGGCGCGGCGGCGAGCGGCGGGCGATTGGCCTGGCCAATCCGGGCCTGGCACCCAACGCCTATATCTCGCCCACGCTGTGGTGCGCGATCCAATACCTCGGCCCACGAGAAACCGCGCCCGAGCATCGCCATTCCCAGAATGCCTTCCGCTTCGTGGTGGAAGGAGAAGGCGTCTGGACGGTGGTGGACGGTGATCCGGTGCGTATGTCGCGCGGCGACCTGCTGCTGACGCCGGGCTGGCGCTTCCACGGCCACCACAATGACCGCGACGCGCCGATGGCCTGGATCGACGGGCTGGATATTCCCTTTACCCAACAGATGGATGTAGGGTTTTTCGAGTTCGGATCCGAGCGGGTGACGGACTATGCCACGCCCAATTATTCGCGCGGCGAACGGCTGTGGGCGAACCCCGGTTTACGGCCTTTGTCGGGGTTGAAGGATACCGTCTCCAGCCCCCTCGCCGCGTTCCGCTGGGAGCACACGGACCGCGCTCTGACCGAGCAGCTCTTGCTGGAAGATGAAGGACAGCCCGCCACGGTGGAACAGGGCCATGCGGCGGTGCGCTACGTGAACCCCACCACGGGCGGCGATGTGATGCCGACGATCCGCTGCGAGTTTCACCGCCTGCGCGAAGGCTGCGAGACGCCCACCCGGCGCGAGGTCGGTTCGACCGTGTTTCAGGTGTTCGACGGGCGCGGCGCAGTGGTCATGGATGGCGTCACGTATCGGCTTGAGAAGGGCGATTTGTTCACCGTGCCGTCGTGGGTGCCTTGGGCGTTGCAAGCAGAGTCGCAGTTCGATTTGTTCCGGTTCTCGGACGCGCCAATCATGGAGCGTCTGCACTTCGCCCGCACTCATGTCGACGGCACCTGAGCGCGCCGCGCTGATTGCGCGCCAAGGCCTTGGCGCGCGCTACGATGCGCCCGAGGCGCCGTTGCAGGACCTTCTATTGGCGCGCCGCGGCACGGCCTATTTTGCGCGTCTCCTCAATGAGTTGCCAGACGACGCTCTTGTGGATAACCGCCGCGCTGTCGTGGTGGCGCGGGTTGGCTATCACGCCCGAGGTCTGACCCGCCTGATGACACGGGCGCGGACCGGGGTTGAGCAGCGGGAACACGAGAGCGCCGCCGCCCGGGACGCCGAAGTCACCTTTGGCGCCAGTCTGCCCGCCCGCGCCCTGCGGGGGCTGTTTGACCATGCGGCGATCCATCTGGACGTGGAGTGGCGGGACCTTCCCGGCCCTGCCTGGGACGTGCCGCTGTGCCTGTTGGACGACACGGAGATCACCGCGCGGGACACGCCGATGATCCGCGCAAGGCTGATCTGGCGCGCCGCGCTGGAGCTGGACGCCGGGGGGCGTCTTGCGGACGTGCCGCCGGACGCGCGCGCCCCCTCAACCCTGTAAGCGGTCCTTTAGACAGGCTGGTCACAGGCGCAGCCCGGATGCGCGGGCCTACCCCTGCGGGCCAAGGCGCGACAGCAACTGATCGGGGTCCTTGTAGGTTCCGGGGGTCATGAAATCGACGATTTCGTCGACATGGGCCGGGACAGGCAGGTTCAGGAAACTTGCCAATTCCTCAATAAATACAATTGGATGAGCGGCAGCCTTTTCGTAGGACACCATCAGACAGGGCACGCCCAACGCCTCGATCATCGCCGTATTACGCACCTGTGCCCTCAGGCGCTTCGCCACCACGCTGGCGGCTTCTTTCATGGACGGACGTGCTCGCAGGGCCATGGGGACCGGATCGCGATAGACGCAGACCAGATGCGGCGCGCGGAGGTCCGCCACGAGGCTCTCCAGATAGCGGGCGGCGTTGGGAAACTTCCACCCCCAGACCGGATGTGCGGCGTTTCGCGTTTCGATGATCTGGCGCGCGTGGGCCGTGAACTCGGCGGCCGTCCCCTTGTGCCAATCCATGTTGAATGCCGGGTCCTCCAGATTGCGCCCGATCCCCTCGCCCATCGGTACGCCGAGGCCAAGAATTGCGCCCGCGACCATCGACGTGCCCCCGCGGGCGGTGCCGAAGCACACGATGGTCCGCGGGCCGGGGGCCGAGGGCTTCTCCGCGAAAACAGGAAGGGACGTCAGATACTTGGATTTTGGATGTGGCATGTGGGACCGCCCGCCAGAGGTCTCGCTACGATAGGGATCGCGGGCTTTGGGTCAAGGCCGCGCTACGGTGCCAGGCAACCGTCGGGCGTCACCATCCCCGGCCCGAGGATGCGTTGTGCATGGGCCAGGCTGGCCGCCCCGGTGGCAAGGCTTGCGGCCGGGAAAACGGCGACCCCCTGCTCGGTCGTGCGCTCTACGCGCGTGGGCAGGTATCGCGCCCCGGTCGCCTCAAGCCCTTGGGCGGTGGCCGACAGGTCAAGGTACAGGATCGCGCCGGTGCGTTGCGCCAACTGCCATTGACTGGAGATCAGGTTGCCCAGGGAAAACGCCACAGGCACGCGCCGACCGTCGCTTGTGACGATGGTCTCAAGCGGTTGCAGGACATGGGGGTGAGCGCCGACGATAGCGATGGCCCCGGCCTCGGCGGCCGCGCGGGCAAGCGTGCGTTGGCGGGCGGTCGGGCGAGCAGAATATTCGGTGCCCCAATGGGGCAGAAGCACGACACCGTCGATGCCCGGCTGCGTATTCAGTGTGTGAATAAGTGTGGGGATAGAGGGTTGGTTTCCATAACATCGCAGCGCCTGACCACCCGGGTCAGCCAGTCCATTTGTCGAGAATGTGCAAGCGAGGAAGGCAATATTGTACCCGGCAACCTGGCGCGTTGTGTGCCATGTCGCGGTCGCGCCCCTTGGGTGCGTTCCAGTGGTGGCAAGGCCCGCAGCGGCCAAGGCCGAAAGGGTCCGATCCGCCCCAATCGCCCCGCGATCCATGGCATGATTGTTGGCGGTCTGCACCACATCCACACCAACCGACGCAAGCACACCCGCGATGGAGGGATGATAGTTGAACCGGGGATAGCCGGAATAGATATGGCCGTCAAAAAGCGTGCCCGGATCGGGGACCTCCCGCCCGGAGGGTGCGATATTGCGGGCGGCGGGGCCTTCGAGGTTCACACTCGTCACCAAAGCGCGGGACAGCGCCCCCCCGAGGGGAGCGAAAGCGGGGGCAAAACCCTCGGTCCGGGCGGCGGCATCGGATTGGATCAGGCTATGCAGCAAGACATCGCCCCCAAAGGCCAGGTCGGGCCGCCCACAGGTGCCACTTTGCGAAGTTGGCGCGCAACTGGTGATGGCAAGCAAAACCGCTGCCGCCTTCAGCCTGACATGAAGTTTGCGCCCAAAGCGGTTGTTTTTGAACGAATTCAACATAAGCATCCCTGTGGATAACCTTGCCACAGGCAACGGCACAGAACCGTTTCTGTCAATGATTAGCTGGTCGGGGCACGCAGCCAATCGGAGGCGAACGCGATCTCTCCATCCGTTGCAAAGCGGGCCGCGCGGTCCAATTCGGCGCGCAGGCGCGCCTCTCGCCCCGTCCCCATGCGAACGCCGTTCTCGGGCCAGAACGCGCGGACGCGCAAAACGCCTTCCTCGCGTGCCATGTCGATGCGACCGATCAGGCGCGTGCCCTCCATGACCGGGAAGACGTAGTAGCCATAGCGCCGTTTCGGGGCGGGTACGAAGATTTCGATCCGGTAGTGGAAACCGAACAACCGTTCGGCCCGTTTGCGGTCGCGCAACGCAGGATCGAACGGTGACAACACGCGAATACGGGAGGGCGCGGTCTGAGGATTATCAATTGATTCCAACTCTTTGGGCCAAATGAGCGATCGGCGCAGCCGTCCGTCGGCGCCGCTCACGTCGACCTCCAGCACACGGCCCGAGGCCAGCGCTTCAACCGCCCAAGCCTTCGCGTCAGCGGGGCGGATCAGGTCGAAGAAGGCGGCCAATTCGCCGCTGGTGGCAAACCCCAGACGGTCCAGCGCCGCGGTGCAGGCCCAATCCACGATCTCTTCGTCCGAGAGGCGCGCGTTGAGATACTCCGGCGGGATCACACGCTCACTCAGGTCATAGAACTTGCGAAAACCAACCCGCTTGGCGACCGCCAACTCGCCCGATCGCCACAGGTATTCCAGCGCGACCTTGGAGGGCTTCCAATCCCACCAACCGGTTGATTTTTCGACAGTTTCATCCTCCATATCGGAGGAGCAGCACATCCCTTCATCCCGCACACGGGCGAGGACTTTGTCGATTTCAGGATGAAACCCCTGCCCGTGCCAATCCTTCCATTTCGAGTGCAAGCGCCGCCGGTCCCGGTCAAACCGCATCCGCCACATGGGGTAGAATTCCATCGGAATGATCGAGGCGTCATGGGTCCAATGTTCAAATGTGGCGCGGGCGCGGTCATTGATCCAGCGCAGCCCGTCGGGCCGATAGCTTTGACGCCGCGACCACAGGATCAGGTCATGGGCGCGGGCAAAGGTGTTGACACTGTCGACCTGAACAAAGCCCAACCCGTGGATCACCTGCGCCAAAGCCGCACCCCTGGCCCCGCCCGAGGGCGGATCCATCAGGCCGTGACGCGCCAGGAACACCCGGCGCGCCTGGTCGTTGCCGAGGGTCGGGACCGTCACAAGATCACGCGGCGCCGCGCCATTCCCAGGGACGGGTGAACTCACCCAAGACATGGCCCACGGCCTCGGCGTCAGCCCCGTTTTGATCGAGGTAGGCCACCAAACCGCGTTTCTTGTCTTCGCGCACCTCGATCACCCGTGCCGCATGGCCCGCCTTTTCCAACGCCTCGTTGTAGACGCGCGTGATCGCCATCTTGCGCAGGTCCGGCTTGAACACTTTGCCGACGGCGGTCTTGGGCAGTTCGTCCAGGACTTCCACATACTTGGGGATGGCTGCGCGCTCATGAACATGCTCGGAAGCGAAGGCCATCAACTCGTCCACGGTGGTCTTGGAACCCGCCACCAGCTCCACATAGACGCAAGGCAATTCACCCGCAAAGGAATCCGGCTGACCAATGGCGCCGGCAATGGCCACGGCCTCGTGGCCGGCCAGAGCCTCCTCGATCTCGGCGGGATCGATATTGTGGCCACCCCGAATGATCAGGTCCTTGGCGCGCCCAGAAATCCAGAGGTAGCCATCTTCGTCCATTCGGCCCAGATCGCCCGTGCGCAGGAACTGAGCGTTGGATTTCGGGCCGGGATAATACAGATCGTTGTTCTTGGCCTCTTCCGTATAGGTCTGCCCCATATAGACGCCTGGTGAAGAGATGCAGATCTCGCCCGCTTCGCCCAAGGGTACCTCTTCATGGGTCTCGATGGAGATGATCTTGACGTCGACATAGGGCAACGGCAGCCCGACGGAGCCAATTTTCTTCATGCCATCGGGAGGGTTGGCGGACACGGCGCAGGTCGCCTCTGTCAAGCCGTAGGCCTCGCAGATCTTCATGCCAGACGCTTTCTCGAACCGTTTGTACAGCTCGATCGGCAACGGGGCCGAGCCACTGAACGCCATTTTCATGGACGAGATATCAGCATCGACCGGGCGTTGCATAAGGGCTGCAAACGCGGTGGGTACGCCAATCAGGAAGGTGACTTTGTAGCGCTCGCACAGTTTCCAGAAATTGTCGAAAACGCCGTCGCCCCGATAGCCCTGCGGCGTGGGTAGGACCACATGAGCGCCCGATGACACCGCACCGCCGATGACGATCGTGGCACCGAAGACGTGGAACATCGGCAGCGGGCACATCGCCACGGAGTCGTGCTTGAACAGCACTTGGTTCACCACCCAACCGTTGTAGATGATGCCCGAGAACAGGTGTTGCGCCACCTTGGGCATTCCGGTGGTGCCACCGGTGTGGAAATAGGCGGCGACGCGATCCTCGGTCCCCTCCTCAAAGGTCAGGGTCTTTGGCTGCGCGGCGACGGCCTGATTGAAGTTCTGAACGCGAGCGCTGTGGCTGACAGGGTTCTTGGGCCGGATCAGCGGCACGATCAGCCGCTTGAGGCCGGTCAGGTAGCGGAGCAGGTCAATTTCCAGGACGTGTTCTACATTTGGCGCCATGGCAACCGCTTCGGCCGCCTTTTGTGCCACATCGGTTTTCGGGAAAGCACGCAGCGTGACCAGCACCTTCGCGCCGGTTTCCCGTAGGATCGAGGCGATCTGCTCAGCATCGAGCAGCGGGTTGATCGGGTTGACGATGCCCGCAGTCTGGCCGCCCAGATAGGTCACGACCGTTTCCGTGGCGTTGGGCAACAGGTAGGCCACCACGTCGTTTTCGCCGACGCCCAACGACCGGAAAAGGTTCGCCGCTTGCGTGACTTGATCGCGCAAGGCGTTCCACGTGAGCGTCTCGTTGGGATCCGTCGGACCGGAGGTCAGCTGATAGCTGAGCGCTGGACGATTTCCGTGTTCGGCAGCGGTGCGGGTCAACATGCCGTAGGTCGTGACCGGAAGGTCACGATCTTCCCAAGCCATTTCCTGCACAATGGCGTCTCGGTCCAATGCGGTTGCATAAGTCATCGGTTCTTGTCCTCCCCTCGCGCGCCTCATGGAACTCCTCCCCCCATGTGCCGCGCATTTTTTGTTGCCGTGATCCTCACTCAGATCACTGGGAGGTGACAAGTGTTTGTCGTTGCAAACGCAACGGCACCCAAGACTTTTTGTGCTTTTGGGCCCCGACAGACGCGGTTATTCCGCCGCAAGACCTTCAGTGAATTGCAACCGCGCGAGTCGCGCATAAAGGCCGCCATCGGCCACGAGGGCATCGTGAGTGCCTTCCGCGACGATCTTGCCGTCTTCGAAGACAAGAATCCGGTCGGCCTGTTTCACAGTCGCAAGGCGGTGGGCAACGATCAAAGTGGTGCGGGTCTTGGACATCCGGGTCACGGCATCCTGCACCGCGCGCTCGGATTCCGCGTCGAGCGCGCTGGTGGCCTCATCCAGCAGCAGGATCGGAGCGTCGCGCAGGATGGCGCGCGCGATGGCGATGCGCTGTTTCTGGCCGCCCGACAGCATCATGCCCCGTTCGCCGACGTAGGTGTCATAGCCCTGCGGCAGCGCGGTGATGAAATCGTGGGCGGCGGCGGCCTTGGCGGCGGCCTCGACATCGGCGTCGGTAGCGCCGGGCCGCCCGAAGCGAATGTTGTCACGGGCCGAGGCAGCAAAGATCACCGGGTCCTGCGGGACCAGCGCCATGGCGGACCGGAAGGTCTGACGCGCCATGTCGGGCAGCGGCGTGCCGTCCATGGTGATCTGTCCGCTTTCAGGGTCATAGAACCGCAGAAGCAATTGGAAAACGGTCGATTTCCCGGCGCCCGAAGGACCGACGAGGGCCACCGTTTCGCCCGGTTGGATGGTGAAGCTGACCCCGTCCAAAGCCGCCGTTTCGGGCCGCGTGGGGTAGTGGAACTTGACGTTATCGAAGGCGATGGCCCCGCGCCCGCCCATGGGCAGCGCCACGCCATTCACGGGGTCGGCAACCGTGTCGCCGGTTCCCAGAAGCTCTACCAAACGCTCGGTCGCACCCGAGGCCCGCTGCAACTCGCCCCAGATCTCGGACAGGGCCCCGACAGAGCCCGCAACCATGATCGCATAGATCAGAAACTGGATCAGGGCGCCGATGGACATCACCTCGGCCCGCACGTCGCGGGCCCCGATCCACAGCACGCCGACGATGCCCGTGAAAACCAGGGCGATGACGATCACCGTCATCACGGCGCGGGTGGCAATGCGCTTCTTGGCGCTGTCGAACGACAGTTCGGTCACATCGGTGAACCGCTTGGCCGTGGGGATTTCGTGGGTAAAGGCCTGCACGGTCTGGGCGGACAAGAGCGCCTCGGAGGCGTTGCCCGAGGACTCGGCGATCCAATCCTGGTTCTGCCTGCTCAAGACACGCAGACGACGGCCCAGCACCACGATCGGCACAATGACCAGCGGCACGATCAGCAGAACCGCCCCCGCCAGTTTCGGCGAGGTCCACAGCATCAAGCCGATGCCACCGATCAGGATCAGCAGATTGCGCAGGGCGATCGACATGCTTGACGAGATCACGCTGAGCAACAGCGTGGTGTCGGTGGTGATCCGGCTCAGGACTTCTCCGGTCATGATGCGTTCATAAAACGCGGGGCTCATGCCGATCATGCGATCGAAAACGGCCTTGCGGATATCCGCGATCACCCGTTCGCCGAGGCGCGTGACGAGGTAATAGCGCAGCCCCGTGCCAATGGCGAGAAGACCGGCAATAGCGAGGGCGGCCAGAAAGTACTGATCGAGAACCTCCGTCGATTCCGTCTCGAACCCATCAACGACGCGACGCACGGCTAGAGGCAAGGTCAGAGACACCACCGCCGTCAGCACAAGTGCGGCGATGGAGCCTGCCAGCATCAGCTTGTGAGGCGCCAGGAACGGCACAAGCCCGCGGAGGCTGCTGATCTTTTTTGACCGCTCCCGCTCTTCCGAGGCACCGTGGGGGGCGGGCGCGCCAGCCGCGGGGGGCGCAGAAGGCGCCGGGGCAGAAATTTGGTCGCTGGACATGGTTTGCGGTCGCCTCATCGGGTTGCCCACGGGAAGGGCAGATCGTTGAATAACAGTCGATATTGCCCTTCGGTCTAGCCTGCAAGTCCCGCTGGACGCGCGGTGACATGCCGACGCAGCGTTTCCCCGCAGGCGAGAGTTTTTACCTTCTATTTACTTCTGTATTGTATCGAAGAGCTTAACGATTGAGGCAGATCGAATTGCGCACAGGCTCTACAATTACGGAACGGTTCGTTTTCGGGGCCGCACTCTTGAGTGCGCTCGCAGGGCCTGCCCTTGCGGTGCCCGCCGATCCAAACCGTCCCCTTGCGGCACAAACCTGTGCCGAGGCCCAAGCGCGTCTGGATGAGGCGCGCGAGGGATCTCCACTGCTGTCACCAGAGGAGCAAGCGGAAGTCCTGCGCACGGCCCTTGCGGATGCAGAGCGTCTTTGCGGTGACGTTCAGCGCGACGGGGCGGTACAAGATCCAGCCCTGCCCACGCCTGCCACTATTTTGCTACAGAACTTGCCCACCCAAGGCAAAGTCTTGCCTCTTTTGGCGGGCATTCCTTCGACTTTCACAGCATCGGCAACCCGCCCCGATGTCGTAGCCAACTGACCAGTCCTATAGGATAGCGCCCATGTGCCTTGTTTGTTCGACCTTCAATCCGCAAGTTATGGAATGCGAGTATACCGACCTCATTCCCGCGGTCCCGGTCGGCATCACGGTCGATGAGACCGGCGACGCGGCCAACACGACGGCCACAAACGCCAACATCGACAGCGGCGACTTATTCATGGGTGAATTGTCAACGGGCACCGATACCGATTGGATCGAGGTCACGCTGGAGGTCGGCACGTACACGATCGCGGCCGTGGGCGTGGGGGCGCTTGGGTCGGCGGCAAACGACGTCACCATGACCCTGCGCGACGAAAACGGAAACGCAATCTCTTATGATGATGATGGCGGGCCGGGCCTGAATGCTGACCTGACCGTCACCGTGACCGAAACCACTACGTACTACATCGAAGTCGGAAGCTACTCGTCGACGGATGACGGGACCTATGGCGTCTCGGTGACCGAGGGCGAGGTGGCGAGCTTCAATCTGGAGATGGGCGCAGGCAACCTCATGCGTCCCAACCAGGCGTGGGTGACCACACCGGAAACCGGGGTCAACCTGACATGGGCGGTCCGCGCTTCGGGCGTTGACCCTAGCAATGGCACGCCGCTGATCCAGTTAAGCGCCAACCAGGTGGCGCTGACACAAAACGCGCTGCAATACGTGGACGAAATCTCGGGGCTCAACTTCACTCAGGTGAACGAGGGCGGGGTGTCGAACAACGCGACGCTGCTTTTCGGGGCCTATCAAGCCAACGATGGCGCCGGCGCTTATGCCTATTACCCCGGCTCGGGGGGCGGCAATACCAGTTTCAATGCCAACGCGGGCGACGTCTGGTTGAACAACAATTCGTTCCACAACGGTCAGTCTTTTAGCATCGGCACCTATGCCTATTACACGATGCTGCACGAGATCGGCCACGCCATCGGCCTCGCACACCCGGGCGATTACAACGCCGGCGTTGGCGTCTCCATCACCTACGCCAACAGCGCGCAGTTCATTCAGGATTCGCACCAATACACGGTGATGAGCTACTTCAGCGAGACCGCCACCGGCGTCAGCGGGGGCCTCGACTATCCCGATACATTCATGCTGTATGACTTCATGGCGATCCACCAGCTTTATGGCGCCGACCTCGACTATAACGCGGGCAACACGATCTACGGGTTCAACGCCACAGAGGCGAATTCGGTCTACGACTTCACCCTCAACACCACGCCGCTGATGACGGTCTACGACGGTCAGGGTACAGATACGATTGACCTGTCGGGCTACACGATGGCCCAGGTTCTGACGCTGGAGGCAGGCGTGTTTTCGGACATCGGCGGCTACGTCGGCAACTTCTCCATCGCCTATGGGGCAGTGATCGAGAACGCGATCGGCGGCAGCGGCAACGACACGATCTTCGGCAACGATGTCGCCAACATGATCGAGGGTGGCGGTGGCGCGGATTCCATCGAAGGCGGCGCAGGGGAAGATACCATCCTTGGCGGTCAAGGGGATGACTTCATCACCGGTGGCGACCAGTTTGACCAACTGGAAGGCGGCGATGGCCGCGACACCCTGGAAGGCAACATGGGCAACGACACGCTGATCGGGGGAAAAGACAGCGACCTGTTGAGCGGCGGCAATGGCGATGACCTGATCCTGGGCGAAATGGGTGCCGACCGCCTGAGAGGGGGCCGGGGCGACGACACGATCAACGGCGGCAACCGCAATGACAAATTGTGGGGCGGTGAAGGCGACGACAGCCTCTTTGGCGGTAACGGCAACGATCTGCTGCGCGGTGGAACCCAGAGTGACTACCTTGATGGTGGCACAGGCAACGACTCGATCGTCGGCGGTTCGGGCTTTGACACGTTGATCGGCGACGTGGGCAACGACACCCTGACCGGGTCGTTCAACGCGGACACCTTCATCTTCAACGACAACCACGGCGTGGATGAAATCACCGATTTCGAGGCGACTAACGACTTCGAGATGATCGACTTCTCGGGCCTGACATCGTTGAACACGCTGGCGGATGTGCTTGGCACCGGCAACGGCACGGCGGCGGCATCGCAGGTCGGCAACGACGTGTTGATCGACACGGGCAACGGCAATTCGATCCTTCTCAGGGACGTACTCTACACCGATCTCGACGCCTTCGACTTCGTCTTCTGATCATCTGCGACGGCACGGCAGCGCGCTCTCGTGCCATCACGCCTGCACGCGGCGGGCGCGGCAGAGCTACTGGTCTTGAAGGAAGAGATTGGAGCGGGCGACGGGAATCGAACCCGTATCATCAGCTTGGAAGGCTGAGGTCTTACCATTACACAACGCCCGCGCTGTGTGCCCTCCGCATATTTCAACGGGAAATCCGGGTCAAGTTCACTTGGCCGCGTTTGGCCAGAAACCGCCCTGCCGCTTTGAGCGGGGGACGATAAAGGACGCGCGCCCTGAAGGTCCTAGGCGCGCATCCGGGCGTAGGACGGATCGTAGGGCGACGGCGCGATCACCTCGGCGCGGATCAGGTCACCGCAAAGGTCCAGGTCAACCACCGTGCCAATCTCACTCAGATCCGGGTCGATGAACGCATAGGCCAGGTTCATGCCCACCCGGTGTCCCCAATCGCCAGAACTCACGGTACCCACCACCTTGCCGCCCCGCATCAGCGAGGCGCCGCCATGGGCCGGGGCCTGGGTGCTGTCGATCTGCAGTGTCACCAGTTTCTTCGTGGGGCCGGCCGCCACGTGGGCCTCCAGCGCCGCCTTGCCGATGAAATTGCCTTTCTCCAGCTTCACGAAACGGTCAAGCCCGGTCTCGAAGGGGTCGAACTCGGTCAGCAGTTCGGCCTTCCAGTGGGCAAACCCCTTCTCCATCCGCATCGACTCCACCGCGCGAGCCCCGAATAGCTTCAGGCCATGGGCTTTGCCCGCCGCGCGCAGGGCCGTGTAGGCCGCATAGAGCGACGCGTTGGGCACGTGGATCTCATAGGCCAATTCGCCCGAAAAGCTGACACCTAGAACGGTCGCGGGCGCGTAGCCGATGAAGCATTCGCGGGCCGAAAGCCATGGGAAGGCCTCTTTTGACCAATCCTCGCGGCTGACCGCTTGCAGCACGTCGCGGGATTTGGGGCCTGCCAGCACCAGGATCGTCTGGTCGTTGGTCAGGCTCTTGATCTGCACGTCCTCGTCGGCGCGCAGATGCGCTTGCAACCAGTCCATGTCGTGGGTCTCGGCGGCGGCGGCAGAACCGTACCAGACCCGCGCAGGGCCCCGGTCCGAGGCAGGAAGGTTTGCGATCGTGGCCTCGGCCTTCACCCGGCCCTGATGGTTGAGCATATAGCCCAGGCCGACGCGTCCATCGCGCTTGGTGACGGTGCCGCAGAACATACGGTCAAGAAAGCTGTGACGGTCCGCGCCAGTAATCTCGAACCGGTTGAAGCCGTTCACCTCGCACAGGCCCACGTTCTCCTGCACATTGCGCACCTCTTCGGCGACGACGTCGAAGGCCTCGTCGAAGTTGAAGCCGAGCGTCGGGTGAAAGTCCGGCGCGGGCTTGATGTAATCGACCCGTTCCCATCCATTCACGACGGTGAATTCCGCGCCTTCCGCCGCCAGAACGGGCGTCAACGGCGTGGTCTTGGCGTTGCGGCCTGCGGGGCGATGTTCGTAGGGGAAGTGGAAGCGGAATTCGTTCTGGTAATCTTCAATGGCCTTCAGCGCCGTCAATTCCACGTTGGCGTGGCCGGTGAAACGACGCGGGTCGATGCACCAGGTGTCATACTGCGCCTCGCCATGGACGATCTGCTGCGCCAGAAGCCAGCCGTGGCCGCCGCCCTCGCCCAGGCCCGCGCGCAGGCCAATGATGCAAAACGCGTTGCGCTTGTTCGGGATCGGGCCGACCAGCGGCGCGCCGTCGATGGTGTAGGTGATCGGGCCGTTTACGATCCGCTTGATACCGACTTCGGCCAGAACGGGCATACGCTCGAACGCGCCTTCCAGCACGTCCATCACCCGATCCAGATCGTCGGGGCACAGGTCATTGGTGAAGCTGGGGCTGATGCCGTCCAGACCCCAAGTCTTGCAGTCCTGCTCGTAGAAGCCGACCAGCAGGCCGTTCTTTTCCTGCCGCGAGTAGTAATCGCTGATCGGACAGCGCAGAAGCGGCATCCGGTGACTGGCCTCGGCGATGGCCGGGATATCCTCGGTCACGAAATATTGGTGCTCCATCGAGGCGACGGGGTGGTGCACGCCCATCATCCTGCCCACTTCGTTGACGCGGTAGCCGCAAGCGTTCACGACGATATCGGCGTCGATGCTGCCCTTGTCCGTTTCCACGGTCCAGGTGTCGTCCTTATGCTGGGTCAGGCCGGTGACATTGGTCTGGCGATAGACCTCTGCCCCCGCTTTGCGGGCATGGAACGCCAGCGCCTGGCACAGCTGCGCGGGGTCGATATCGCCGTCCTCCCCATCCCAAAGGCCACCCAAAAGGTTATCGGTCGAGATCAGCGGGTGGCGGCGCGCGCATTCCTCGGCATCGATCACCTCGTATTCCACGCCCATCCCCCGCGCCATGGACGCGAAGTGACGATAGCCCTGCATATGCGCTTGCGTATTGGCCAGACGGATGCCGCCGTCACCGTGGTGGTAGCCGACGGGATATTCCGGGTCGTCGCGCAGCTTCTTGTAAAGGGCGATGGAATGGGACTTCAGGCCCACCATCGTCTGGTTCATGCCGAAGTTTGTCACCTGCGCGGCCGAATGCCATGTGGTGCCGGATGTCAGCTCATCCCGTTCAATCAGGACGACGTCCGTCCACCCCTCCTGGGTCAGGTGGTAGAGGGTGGAACACCCGGCGATGCCACCGCCGATAACAGCAACCTTGGTGCGCGACTTCATCGACTCTCTCCTAAACCAGTTGCGCTTGAGAAAGCGGTTTTTGCCGCCTGTGCCTAGCGGTTCGTCATTATTTCGAAAAGAGTGGAATAGTAATCCCGGATTTTCTCAACTGTGACGCGCCTGCCGACGTAAGGACTGTTGCCGTGGGCCGCGGCCTGCACGATGAAAGCGCCAGAGGGGGACGCCGCGGTTCGACGTCCACCAGGGTCAGGCCCGGCCACGGTCAGGGCTCGTCGATCAAAGCGAAGGCGCCTTCCAGCCAGGGGGTCATCTCAATCAACGGGCGAATGACCTGGGCGTCAAGCGAGGCACGGATTTCCGCGTTCACCAACTCCATCACCGACCGCGCGCAATCAGGCGTTGTGACAAGCGACAGGGTCCGGGAAAAGCGCTTGCCGGGGAACGGATGCAGACGCAGCCTGGACTGGAAGCGTTTGGCGCGCGAAAACAGCAGCGGCGTGGTGATAGTCCACCCTGCCCCCGCCGCGACCATGGCCATCAGCGTCTGGTTGCTGCCGCATTCGACCTTGTGGGGCAGGCTCACGCCAAGGCGGCGCAACTGCGCTTCGATCTGACCTGCGATGATCAGATCATTGGAGAACCGCAGGAACGGAAGCGTGGTCTTGCCGGCAACGACCTCGGCCAGCGGCGCCGCACCTTCGTTCGCGGGCAGAACGACGACAAAGGGATCGCGCAGAAGTGGGTGATCTTGAAGGTCGCGCATCCGCTCGGGCGGGGTGGTGGTGATGCCCAGATCAAGCTCTCGGTCGCGCAGCATTTCCAGGATCTCGTGGCTGGTCGAGATGTGGTAGAGGAAATCGCAATCGGGCATCTTGCGCGACAGGTGCACGGCGAGGGCAGGCGTCACGTCACTGTCGAGATCCTCGATCGTGCCCAGGCGCAGGTAGCGCGCCTCGGCCAGATCGCCCGTCGCGGCCTCGGCGGTGGCTTTGCGGATCGATTGCAGTGCCACGTCGATATTGCGCAGGAAGACCTGGCCTTTGGGGGTCAGGACCATGGGGCGGCGCGTGTGGTTGAACAGCTCCACCCCCAGGTGATCTTCAAGCGCGCGCAGGTGGTGCGAGACGGTGCTGATCGACAGGCCCGTCTCTTTCGCCGCCTCACTGAGCGAGCCGGTGCGGGCACAGACCTGGAACAACTCCAGCCACCTGAGGCTCAGCCCTTTGCGGGAAGACGGTTTCGACATAGCGGCCTCAAGTCCTTGGATACGACCCTTCCTAAACCGGCGCCGGGTCTGCGCACAACGCGCGCTGGTCGTCGCCACGGGGCTTGGGTAGGCTGGGGCGCAGCGTAAGGAGGCCCGACGTGACGACCCAGACCACCGCCGTCATCGATTTGATCATCGCCCGGATCGATGCGGGCACGCTTCTGCCCGGCCACCCCATTGATGAGAAAGAGATGATGGCCGAATGCGGCGTGTCGCGCACGCCGGTGCGCGAGGCCCTGATCCGGCTGGAGGTCGATGGGCTGGTCGCCCGCAATGCGCGCAAGGGTGCTGTGATTTTCCAACCCTCGGTGGCGGAGTTCCTGACGATCCTGGAGGTGCACGCCAATCTGGAAGCCTTCGCGGCAGGTCTTGCGGCGCAACGGATCACGGACGCCCTGGCGAGTGAATTGCGCGACGTGGTAGCGGGATGCACGGCCCATGCGGCGGCCCACGGGCACAGCGACCCGGCTGGATACTACCAACTGAACCTGCGCTTTCATGAGGTAATCGTGCGTGCCGCCCACAACGACATCCTGGCCGATATGGTGAAGACCAACGCGCGCAAATTGATGGCCTATTACCGGATGCGCTACCGCAACCCCGGTGCGGCGGCGGCGTCCGCCGAGGATCACGCGGCGATCGCGTCCCATATCCTTGCCCACCGCGCTTCAGAGGCACAGGCGGCGATGTCGGCGCACTTCAACTACGACCGCCAAACGGTGATGGACCTGATCGCCTCAGTCGGCTGAGGCCTGCTCGAAGAAACGGGCGATGGTCTCGGCGTAGACGCGCATATCAACATCTTGCGTCAGCGATGCCTCGGCCGCCTGCCCGACCCCGTCGGGCAGCTTGTCGCGGTATTCTGCAACGAGGGCCTTGATGAAGGCAGGCGTCATTTCGGGGTGGTTCTGGGTGGTGTAAACCGACGTGCCGATGCGAAATCCGGTCACCGCGCAGGCGTCCGAGGTGGACAGCGGTGTGGCCCCCGCAGGCAGGCGGGTGACGGCCTCGTTATGGGCGCCGTATTGGGTGAAGCTGTCGGGCAGACCCGCCATCCATTCGGCGTGGTCAATGATGGTGGATCGGGTCAGCCCAAAGACCCACCCGGCGGGATTTGGGCCGATCTCGCCACCAAGGGCCAGTGCTATCGCCTGATGTCCGTAGCACGCGCCGAACATCGGGGTGCGGCCTTCAAAGGCCCGCTCGATGACCTGCAAAAGCCGCGCGACCCATGGGTCATCATCCAGAACGGAGGCCGGGCTACCCGTGACCATCACCCCATCGAACGCATTGATATCAGGGGGAAAGACACCGTCCTTCACCGAGAACGACGTGACGTGCCACGCGGGCCGAACGCTGTGGATCAGCGCCGTGAACTTCTCACCATCCTTGGGATGCGCCTGCGCAAAGGCGCTTTCGTCCGTGTTGGTCATCAAAATGGCGAGGTGCATTTTTGGGCTTCCTTTTTGCCAATGCATATTTATGGTCATGTTAAGTATATCAAGCAAGGGCGGAGTTGATGACCGTTTGGACACCGATCGATGACGGCCAGGCGGATCTATCCAGCCACGACACCTTCGTGTCGGGCCCGCCGCTGGCTACCTTTGCGCGCCTGCGCCGTGATGACCCGCTGAGTTGGACGGATTGGGATAGCGGCAAGGGGTTTTGGTCCGTGACCCGCTACCACGACATTCTGGAGATGAACCGCAACACGAAGGTGTTTTCCTCGGCGCAGGGCATCCGGATGGAGGACCAGAGCTACGAGGAATACCTGGCGCGGCGCACCTTCCAGGAGACGGACGCGCCCGAGCATATGCAGATGCGCATCAAGCTGGCGCGCGCGTTCTCCAAGGGCGTGATCGCCGGGTTCGAGGAAGACATCCGGGGCCTCTGCCGCGATATTCTGGATGAGGTCTTGCAAGACGGCAGTTTCGACGCCACCAAGTGCATTGCCCGCGAATTGCCGATGCGCATGTTGGGCCGCATCCTTGGCACGCCCGAAGAAGACCTGCCCTGGCTGGTGGAGAAAGGCGATGCGCTGATCGCCAATACGGATCCGGATTTTACCTCTCACGTGCTCGACAAGATGAGCACGGATGAATTTCGGATGATGCCCTTCAACTCGCCCGCCGGGGCCGAGCTTTACGCCTATGCCAAGGACCTGATGGCGGCCAAGAACGCCAGCGGCGACACAACCGGCGTGCTGCACCTGATCCTGCAACCGGGCCCCGATGGCTCTGTCATTTCCGAGACGGAGTTCCGCAATTTCTTCTGCCTGCTGGTCGCCGCCGGCAATGATACAACGCGCTATTCCATCGCCGCCGGCATGCAGGCGATGTGTCACCAGCCGGACCTGCTGGCGCAGATGCAGCAAGGCGACATCTGGGACACGGCGGCGGATGAGATCATCCGGTGGGCCACCCCAACCAGTTATTTTCGCCGCACCGCAACCCAGGATTACCAGATGCACGGCAAGACGATCCGCGAAGGCGACAAGGTGCTGTACTGGTTCGCATCCGGCAACCGCGATACGGCCTATTTCACCGCGCCCGACCGGGTGGATCTGACCCGCACGCCGAACAAACACCTTTCCTTCGGTCACGGTGGCCCGCACCTGTGCCTGGGCATGTGGTTGGCGCGGCTGGAAGTGACGGTGCTTTTCCAGGAGTTGTCCAAACGGATCGCCCATATCGAAGCCGATGGACCGCAGCAGTTCTTGCGGTCAAACTTCATCAGCGGCCTCAAGTCGCTGCCTGTCCGCATCAAACGCGCCTGAGGAGGCCTTTTCCATGAACCCACGTCTGCGCGCCGTCTTTTGCGACCACCTGTCCATCATGCGGGGCAAATATCTGCCCGCGTCCAAGATCGGGGACAACAACACGCGGTTCTGCCGCTCGACCTTCGGCGTGCACTACGACAAGGACCTGCTGCCTGCGCCCGGGTCCATGATGATGGAGGGCTTGCCGGATATGGAACTGCGCTGGCGCGGCGACGACATCCGCGACAGTTGGGAGGCCGACACCAGAATCGTGATCGGGGACCTCTATGATACCAACGGCACCCCCCTGCCCGTTTGCCCGCGCGGCGCGTTGAAACGCGCGGTCGCCGATTGGCAGGCGCGCGGGTTGACGCCAAAGGTCGGGATCGAGCTGGAGGCCTTCGCCTTTGTGCACGGCGCGGACGGCAGGCTGGTCCCCTACGACAGCTTCGGCGGTGTGGTCTACGGCACCGGCGCTTTCACCGACCCGCGCGGGTTCAACGACGCGATCTGGGAGGTCGCCGATGCCCTCGGCTTCCGGCTGGAGATGATCACGGCGGAATACGACAGCCCGCAATTCGAATACACACTGACATTTGACGACGCGGTGCAGGCGATCGACGACATTGTCCTTTTCCGCCAATTGGCGCGTGAGGTCGCCTTGGGCGAGGGCGTGATCCTGTCCTTCATGCCGAAACCAATTGTGGAGGCGGGTGGCAGCGGCATGCACGTCAACTTCTCGTTCACCGGAACCAATGGAGAGAACACCTTGTCGGACGGCGGCCAAAGCGGGCCGGATCATCTGAACGATCTGGCGAGGGGATGCGTGGCGGGGCTTTTGCATCACCACAAAGGGCTGGCGGGGCTGATTGCGCCTTCGGGGAATTCCTAT
This sequence comes from Gymnodinialimonas phycosphaerae, assembly GCF_019195455.1. Lineage (NCBI taxonomy): Bacteria > Pseudomonadati > Pseudomonadota > Alphaproteobacteria > Rhodobacterales > Paracoccaceae > Gymnodinialimonas > Gymnodinialimonas phycosphaerae. Next base: position 1,704,063 of record NZ_JAIMBW010000001.1, read on the forward strand.
GACCGGCTGCAACCGGGCTCGCTCTCGGGTCATTGGCAGAACTGGGGCGGCGATCACCGCAATGTCACCATCAGGGTCAGCAGCGAAGGCGGCCCGAAGGCGCGGCTGGAACATCGCACGGCCGATGCGGCGGCCAACCCCTACACCGCCGTCGCGGCGATCCTGCAAGCCGCGCGGCTGGGGGTGGAGAACGGCTACGAACTGCAACCAAAAGAGACCGGCGATGGGTTCGAGCGGACGGACGCCACCGTCGGCGTCGCCCCGGACCTGGCCACAGCGATCACCGACCTTGCCGCCGATACCGCCCTGAGTGCCGCTGTCGGGCAGGACCTGGTTGACAATCACGTCTTCATGAAAACCGCCGAGGTCGAGAAGACCGCCATGCTTGCCCCCGAGGCCTTGCGCGACTTCTACATTCCCTACCTCTGACAGCGGCTGCGCTTGCCGAAGAATGCTGCGGTCGGTACGCTTTGGCATGGCGAGGGCTGACAAGATCGATCAATTCGCAGCCGCGCGGCGTCTGCAGACGCCCACTTGGGTCTATGACATCGATGCCTGTCGGATCGTGCACGCGAACCCGTCCGCTTGCACCTTGTGGCAGGCCGCCTCCGAGGAAGATCTGCAAAAACGTGATCTTGCAGAAGACATGACGGCGACTGTTTCCAGACGCCTCAAACAATATCAGGCCGATTTCATTGACCACGACGCCACGTTCAAAGAACTGTGGACGTTGTTTCCCAATGGCGTTCCCACCAGCGTGCTGGTGCTTTACAGCGGGTTTCGCCTTTCGGATGGGCGCATGGGCATGCTGTGCGAGGCCCTGCCCGAGCGAGATGAATTGCCCGACAACCTGCGCAGTGTCGAAGCGTTGTTGCACACGGATGTCATGGTCACCCTGTTCAGCGCCGATGGGCCGCCGCTTTACACGAATCCCGCCGCCCACAACGCAAGCGGAAACCCCAGCGCTCCGCTGCGGGATCTGTTCGTGTCGTCCGCCGACCACGCGGTTCTGCTTGCGGGTCTCGAAGGGGGCGGAGAGCATCGCCAGATTGCGGAAATCCACACCAAGACAGGGGCACGCTGGTTCGACGTCTCCGCCAAGAAATGCAGCGATGCGGTGACGGGCCAACCCGCCATCCTCGTCACCGCGATCGATGTGAGCGAGCTGAAACTGGCCCGCGATCAGGCGCGGTATCTGGCTAGTCGGGACCAGCTGACGGGCTGTTTCAACCGCTCGTACCTGCACCAGCATGTGGCCAAGCTGGCCGAGGCAAAGGCCGCGACCACGGCGCTGATCTATTTCGATGTCGACCGGTTCAAGCAGATCAACGACACCTATGGGCACGTGATTGGCGACCGTGTTCTGATGGAACTGGCCGACCGTGCCATTCGTCACGGACAGCCCGACGATCTGGTCGTGCGCCTGGGCGGCGACGAATTCCTGATCGTCCTGAGCCAGGCCAGCGCCGCCCCCTGGCAAGAGCGGGTCGAACGCTTCTTCAAGGGCTTGTCTGCGCCCACGGAAATCGGCTCCATCTCCATCAATACGAAGGTCAGCATGGGAATTTCCGCTTTTGATCCCGCCAGGACCGACATCGACGTGGCCCTGCGCCATGCGGATATCGCGCTGTATCTGGCCAAGAACAACGGGCGCAACCGCTACGTTATTTACGATGACCAGATGGGCGCGGCAGCCGACAAACGCAGCCGGACCGAGGCCGAGATCGAGGTCGCGCTTGATGCCAACCAGTTCGAGCTGCACTACCAGCCCCGCCTTGATCTGGCGACAGGCCGGATCGTCGCGGTGGAAGGTCTGGCGCGGTGGCGCCACCCCGAGCGTGGCCTTGTGCCCCCCGACGATTTCATTCCGATTTGCGAGGATACCGGGCTGATCCATGTGCTGGGGCGGCAGGTCCTGGAAATCGGCTTTGCACAGGCTGCCGCGTGGCATGAGGCGGGCTATGACGTGCAACTGTCGCTCAACATCTCACCGCGCCAGTTCTCGGACCCGCATCTTCTGGAAATGTTGGAGGGCTTTGCCGCGCGGCCCGGTTTTCCGGTTCACAAGATCGAGCTGGAGATCACCGAGAGTGTGCTTATCGGTGATCAAGACGGGATCGCGGCCAAGTTGAAGGCGATCACCAGGATGGGGTATCGGATCTCCATCGATGATTTCGGGACCGGCTATTCCAACCTGTCCTACATCTCTCGGTTTCCACTGCATTGCTTGAAGATCGATGGCTCTTTCATCTCACTGTTGCCCGGTTCGGGGCCGATCGTGCGCCTGATCCTCGCGCTGGCCCAACAATTGGACGTGACCGCAGTGGCGGAAGGCGTTGAAGAGCAGGCGCAGTTCGATTGGCTCAAGGCCCATGGATGCACGCAGGTCCAAGGCTATTACGTGGCCCGCCCCTGCCCCGCCTCCGAATTGAGCGCGTTACTGGACCCGGCCACGGCGTGACCCGCTGTCGGGATCAGCGCGAAACATGTCGCCCTGCGCCAACCCCAACAATGCTGGGGAACATTCGGCCCAAATGTCCCTTCGGCGCTGTGCATTCCGTTTGACATCGCCCGCGCGCCTCTGTCATGGAAAGATGACATTCGGTTCCTTCAGGCACATCCGTGTCGATGGGAAGCAAAAGGGAATGCAGTGTGGTCCGCGCATGTTCAGGCGGGGCCAAGTCTGCAGCTGCCCCCGCAACTGTAAGCGGTGCGTCAGGTTGAAGATGCCACTGGAGCGATCCGGGAAGGCCAGCCAGACCATCACGCCGCGAGCCAGGAGACCTGCCGGATGTGAGAAACGCAAACGGGCCGTCGGGTGTGACGGCAAAAAGGAGCACGATGATATGACGACCCAGACGCAAACCATCACGCAGTCCAAATCCGGCATCTCGACGCTGGGGGCCGCCCTTCTGGTCGCCGCCATGGGCCTTGGCCTGATGGTCGTGACAGGCCATGTGCAGGCCGCCACCTTGCATGACGCGGCCCACGACGTGCGCCACGCCACCGGCTTCCCCTGCCACTAAGCCGATGATTACGCGACTTTTGACCAGCGCGTTGTTCGCTGGCGCTGCCTCGGGGCTGATTGCAGCCCTTTTGCAGCTCTGGTTCGTTCAGCCTGTCCTTCTCCATGCAGAACTCTACGAGTCCGGCGCGCTGTTGCACTTTGGTGCGGATTCCAACATCGCGGCAGCGCAGGACGTCGGCGGCTTCGACCTGGTGCGCGACGGCTTGTCCATCGTATTCACGATGTTGATCTACTCGGCCTATGCCATGGTGATGTTGGCCGCGATGGCGCTCGCCGAAGAGCGGGGCGCGCAGATTTCCGCGCGCACGGGCCTGATCTGGGGTCTTGCGGGCTTCGTCGCGGTGCACTTCGCGCCCGGGTTCTCGCTGGCGCCCGAGGTGCCCGGTGTGGCGGCTGCGGATGTTGTCCTGCGACAGATCTGGTGGTTTGCCACCGTGGGAATGGCGGCGGTCGCGATGGCGCTGATCGGGTTCGGCAAGGGATGGATGGCTTGGGCCGGTGCGGCGGCGTTGTTGCTGGCCCCCCATGTCTACGGCGCGCCAGAGCCCGAGGTTTTCACCGGCCCCGTCCCGACCGAGATCGGCGCGCTTTTCGCTGCCCGTGCGTTCGGCGTCGGCATGGCCGCCTGGGCGCTTCTGGGCGCGTTCTCGGGCTATTTCTGGTCTCGGCAGATCGGGGCACCTGCCCCGGCGCCCTCCACCTGAGCGGAGGCATCGGCCCATGAACACAGGTCTCCCCCTTCTGGCTATTGGCCTGATCTTCGGCGGTGGCATCGGCTTCACGATCGCCGCCGCCAACGGGATCACGCTGGACGGACACGACCATTCAGCCCACGGTATTGCAGGCCATGGCGATGCGGACCATGGTGCGCTGCTGTCGCTGGAGCCTTCCGCCACAGCTCCCACCTTGGCGATCACCGTGGGGACGGACCCCCTCACGGGCTACAACCTGCATATCCTGACCGAGAATTTCACCTTCTCGCCCCAGAACGCCAGCCTTGCCCATGCCGAGGGCGAAGGTCATGCCCACGTCTATATCAACGGGGTGAAGCTGGGGCGGTTCTATGGGCCTTGGGTGCACCTCGATGGCTTGCCCGACGGCGATGTGATCGTGGAAGTCACGCTCAACGCCAACGATCACCGGGAATTGGCGGTCGGCGATGTACCCCTGCGCGCGAGTGTTACGATCCAGAATTAAGCGCGGGCACACGGCCCCTGAGGCAGTGCCGCAGGCGGCCGCACCCGGTAGCGTCTTCGATCCAGCCGTCCGCGCTGCCGAGGTAAAGCGCGACAGTGGCCACGATGTCCGCCCGGTCCGCAATAGGATCAACACCCGCAAAGAAATACGTCGCGCGACCGCTTGCCTGTAGCGCAAGGCTGACCGGATCAGCGCAGGCATTCATGCAGGGTTGGGCGTGAACATCCGCGTGCAGGCCCGCCGCGTCCAAGGCCGCTTGCAAGCCAGTGCGGGCCGCTGCGAAAGCACTTGGATCGCAGGTTTCGCACAGATACAGCGCCACCCGCGCGGTCATGTCAGGCCCTTGGGGCGCAATAGATATGTGTCCATGATCCAGCCATGATCCGCCCGTGCCTGGGCGCGTGCTGCCACGATCCTCGGGCCCGTCAGATCGAGGGGGCCGTGGTCGAGGATCTGCTCTGCCATCCCCAGGTAGGCCCCCCACCAGATGATCAGGTCATCCCGGTCGAGAGCCTGAAAACTGCATTGCCCGTCCAGCATGACGGCGACGGTTTCTGCCCCTTCGGGCCAGCCGTGATCGCGCAATCGCCGACCCGTCGTGACCGTCACGGCCCCCGCGAGCGTATTGAACGGGATCGCGTGGGCCGCCGTCAGCGCATTCAGCGCGGTGATGCCGGGCAAGACGCGGAGGGTTGGCGTTGGGTCTAGGCGCGAGGCAATGCGCAACGTGCTGTCATAGAGCGACGGGTCCCCCCAAACGAGCAATGCTACGGGGCCATCGGGCTTGGCCTTGGCAATCGCGTCCTGCCAGCGGCACGCGATCTCGTCATGCCAGGCGCGCACGCGGTCCTTATAGGGCAACGATGGGTCACGGGTGGGGTAGTCGAATTCCTGCACGGGCGCGGTTGCACCGGCGTCCGCGATGATCCGGTGGCGCAAGACCGCAAGGTCCGATTTGTCGGGCCCCTTTTGCGGCACCAGGATCAGCGCCGCCTCGCGCAACGCGCGCTGCGCCTCCAGCGTCACATGCTCGGGGTTGCCCGTGCCGATACCGATCAGCCAAAGATCAATCCGCATCGGCAAGTGGCCCGTACAGGATCAACGCGGGCGCAGAGCCGATCTCGGTGCTGAGATGGGTGATCAGGTCTTGCAGGGTCATCCGGTGCAAGGCCTGCTCCGGCGTGCTGACGGCCTCGGCCAGAAGCGCGGGCGTGTCAGCGGGCAGACCGCGGTCGATCAGGGCCGCCGCCAGCTTCGGGAAAGTCCGCTTGCCCATGAAAATGACCGTACTGGCCGTGGGATCGGCCAGCGCGTTCAGGTCGATGTCGTCGGGTAGTTCGCCAGATGCATCGTGGCCGGTGACGAATTGCACCCGCCGTGCTGTCAGGCGCCGGGTCAGCGGGATGCCGGCAGCGGCGGCGGCGGCGATGGCCGAGGGGACACCGGGGATGATCTCGTAGGGGATGCCCGCCTCGCGCAGGGCGATAAGTTCTTCCTCCAACCGGCCAAAAAGGCCGCTATCCCCAGATTTCAACCGCACGATCCGCTGGCCCGTTTTAGCGTAGTCCACCAACAGACGGCTCACGTGGTTTTGTTTCGGAGACGGACGTCCAGCCCGCTTGCCCACCCCCACAAGGTCCGCGCCACGGCGCGCGTGGGACAGGATCGGACCAGAGGAGAGATCATCGAACAGCACTGCATCGGCGCGTTCCAAGCGGTCCACGGCCTTCAGGGTCAGCAGTTCCGGGTCACCGGGACCCGAGCCTACGAAGGAGACGAAGCCTGTCATGGCGCCTCCTCGGTGATCATGTGGAAGAAGGTTCCCGTGACATTGCCGCGTTTGGACCCGGTTTGGGCAACCGCGTTTCCATCAGCGTCGAAAACCTCGGCCAAGGGCGTATCAGGCTGTTGAAGGATGCTGGAATAGTGAAACTCATGCCCCCTCAACGCCGTCCCGGCTCCAAAACCCGGTATGTTTTCTGAAAGCACGGCCCGGCGGTAACCAAGGTTGAACTTGCGTTTCGCGTAGGACGTCTCCAGCCCCAAAAGCCCCGCCATCTGGTGGCGAACCCCATCCTTGTCGATCAGCCCGGCACCCAGGGCCATGTAGCCGCCGCACTCTGCGTGGATGGGTTTGGTCTGGGCGTGCGCGTGCAACCCGGCACGAAAATTGTCGGCAGCGGCCAATTGGCCCGCGTGCAGTTCCGGGTAGCCACCGGGCAGCCAGACGACGTCGGCCTGCGGGTCCGGGCGTTCATCGGCGAGCGGAGAGAAGGCGAGGATCTCGGCACCGGCTTCGCGCCACCCTTTGAGCAAATGCGGATAGGTGAAGGAGAACGCTGCGTCACGCGCCAGCGCAATACGCTGCGCCGGTGGTCTTGGCAGGGCTCCAGAGCTGCGACCGGGAAGAGATAGGGCCGCTGCCCGGATCGCGGCAAGGTCCACGTTTTCGCGCAGGAAAGCGGCGTAGCCTACGATGGCAGCTTCCAGATCGGGGTGCTCGATGGCTTGGATCAGTCCCAGATGCCTCTCAGGCAATGCCAGATCGCCGCGGCGGGGCAGCACGCCCAGAACCTTCAGCCCCGCATGATCCATGCCGCGGCGGATCAACCGCTCGTGACGCGGCGAGGCCACACGGTTCAGGATCACACCGGCAATGGGCAGATCTGGCATATAGGCCTGGAACCCCAGCGCCGTGGCCGCCGCCGATTGCGCCTGCCCGCCTGCGTCGATGACCAGAACGACCGGCCAGCCCATGCGCTGCGCCGTCTCGGCGGAGGACCCGAACCCCGCCTGCCCCCGCGTGGCGACCCCGTCGTAAAGGCCCATGGACCCTTCGGCCACACAGATATCCGCGCCTTGGGCCTGGCTCCCGATGGCGGACAAAAGCGCCTCGTCCATGGCCCAGGTATCGATATTGAACGACGGCCGCCCCGAGGCCGCATGGTGAAAGGCGGGGTCGATGTAGTCGGGGCCGGATTTGAACGGCTGCACGGTCATTCCGTCATCGCGGAGCGCGCGCAAAAGCCCCAGCATGACGGTGGTTTTGCCGGTTCCCGACGACGGGGCCGAGACCAGAAGACCGGGCGGAAGCGTCATTTCAGTCATCTCCATGTTGCCATTCCGACCAAGGGCTGTCGGCGGTCTGTGGCCGGTAGCGACGGTCATAATCCGCTGCATAAAGGCGGCTTTCCGTGAAGTCACTGGCCCCGATCGCTGGCCCTACAAGGATCAGCGCGGTGCGCGCGATGCTGGGGTCCATGCCATCTTCCAGCACGCCAAGGCGGGTGCGGATGATCTTCTCGTCCGGCCAGGAAGCGCGGTAAACCACCGCCACAGGGCACTCGGCGCCATAGTGCGGCACCAAGTCGGCGACGACCTGTGCAAGGTTCCCGATGGAGAGATGCAGCGCCAGGGTGGCGCCGGTTTTGCCAAAGTTCTCAAGGCTTTCACCCTCCGGCATGGAGGACGCGCGCCCCGGCGTGCGGGTCAGGATCAGCGACTGACCAACGCCCGGCAGCGTCAGCTCTTGCCCCAGACTGGCGGCGGCGGCGGCAAAGGACGGCACCCCTGGCGTGACCGTGTAGGGGATGCCGAGGGCGTCGAGGCGGCGGATCTGTTCGCCCATCGCAGACCACACCGACAGATCACCCGAATGCAGCCGCGCCACATCCTTGCCCGCATCGTGCGCCACGGCGATGGAGCCGATGATATCGTCCAGGGCCATCGGCGCGGTGTTGATGATCTGCGCGCCCTCAGGGCAGTGATCGAGGATCGCCTCGGGCACCAAGGAGCCCGCGTAAAGGCACACGGGACAGGACGCGATCAGGTCGCGCCCGCGCAGGGTCAGAAGGTCCGGCGCGCCGGGGCCTGCGCCGATGAAATGTACTGTCATATGGGGTCTCCTTGGGCGAGGGCACAGGTTGCCATTCGGTCGGCGGACACGACGCGCGCGGCCAAAAGCTGCGCGCCCGGGCCCGCAGCGGCCAACGCCGCAGCCTCGGCGACCGACCCGGTTTGGCGCGCGGAACGGGAAGCCTGTGACTGGGTAAGCGTGGTCTGCGCGATAAGCGTGTCCTCGGGCAAGCCAATGACGCGCAGGCCAAGGTCATGGGCCAGCGCCACGAGGGCCTCTGCCCCGGCCTTGTCGTGGGCCGTTGCAAAGACGCCCACACTGACGGTGTCTGCGGTATCGCCCGCCCGCGCGAAGGCGTCGCGCAGGCTGTCCACCGTGGCCGAGGCCCGAAATCCGAAGCCCGCCGCGATCATAGCGTCACGCTCCATTGCACGACCGGATAGGCCGACGACCAGCCCCGCTTGGGGCCAAGGGGCGTGGCATGGGCGATCTCGACCCGCATGAGCGTGCCCCCGTGGGTGGCATGGAATTGGGTCAAAAGCGCCTCGGCCTCCAGGGTGACTGCATTGGCGACGATGCGTACGCCTGCGGGCAATCTGGTGATGCGGGCGAGCATCGCGGGGCCGAGCCCCCCGCCGATGAAGACCGCTTCAGGCACCGCAAGGGGATCAAGCGCGTCGGGGGCGCTGCCCTCTACGACGCTGACGCGGTCCTGCACCCCGAAAGCCTCGGCGTTCGTGCGGATCAGGGCGGCGCGGTCTGCGCGCACCTCGATCACGCTGGCCGTGCAGGTATCGTGGGACAGCGCCCATTCCACTGCGATGGAGCCAGAGCCGCCGCCGATGTCCCACAGATGCTCCCCGGGTCGCGGAGCCAGCGCAGACAGGGTCAGCGCCCGCATCGGGCGTTTGGTCATCACGCCGTCGGTCTTGAACATCTCATCGGGCAGGCCCGAGGCGCAGGGCACCACGGGACCTGCGCCCGCCACCTCCAACGCCACACAGACGGGGTGAGAGAAGCTGCCCGTGAGGGCCTCGGCGACAGACAAGTGGCTGATCCTCTCGCGCGGACCGCCAAGGGCTTCGCACACCGTCATGGCGCTGGCGTCAAATCCCTGTTCCGACAGGTAGCCCGCCAAATCCGTTACCGCCGCGCCGTCGCGCAGCAGCACGATGGCCCGCCCCCCCGGCGCCAGGTGTCGGCGCAATCGTTGCAGCGGCGCCGCGTGCAGCCCAAGGCAAAGTGTATCCTCCAACGGCCACCCCATCTGCGCCGCCGCGAGGGCGAAGGTCGAGGACGCCGGGATCGCACGCCATTCATCCCGCGCGAACGCCTTGGAAATCGCCCGCCCTGCCCCGAACCAGAACGGATCGCCCGAGACCAAAACAACGACCCCGCGCCCCTGGAAGCCACGCAGGATCTCGATCCCGTCGGCGAACGGCACCGGCCAGGGGATTTGCTCGGCTTCGGTGTCCCCCAGAAGCGCCAGATGACGTGGCGGTCCCATGATGATTTCCGCCGCACCAAGGGCATCGCGGCTTGCGGGCGATAGCCCCTCCGGTCCATCTTCGCCAAGCCCGACAATCGTGATCCACGGAGCCTCAGCCATGACACCCAACCTCCTGATCCTTGGCGGCACGACCGAGGCGACGGCCTTGGCCCGCGCGGTGGCGGAGGCCGGTATCGCAGGCACGGTGTCCTTCGCGGGCCGGGTCGCGCGGCCCGTGCGCCAGCCCCTGCCACAACGCGTCGGTGGCTTTGGCGGCGTGGCGGGGTTGAAAGACTATCTCACGACGGAACGCATCACGCATGTGGTCGATGCCACGCATCCTTTTGCGGCCCAGATGAGCCGCAATGCCATCGCCGCCTGTGCCCAAGCGGAGGTGCCCTTGCTGGCCCTGACGCGGCCGCCATGGGTGGCGCAGGAGGGCGACACCTGGACCCACGTGCCCAACATCGCGGGCGCGGTCGCGGCGCTGGACCGCCCAGCTTGCCGCGTCATGTTGGCCGTGGGGCGCATGCACTTGGCCGAGTTCGCGCCCAACCCGCAGCACTTCTACCTGCTGCGTCTGGTAGATCCGCCCAAATCGGCGCTGCCCCTGCCGCAGACCGAGGTGCTGATCTCGCGCGGGCCATTCACCCAAGCCGATGATGAGGCGCTGATTCTCGCCCATGGGATCGAGCTTGTCGTGTCGAAAAACGCAGGCGGCACAGGGGCCTACGCCAAGATCGCCGCCGCGCGGAGCCTTGGCCTGCCGGTCATCATGATTGATCGACCCGCCATTCCGGACCGACCCCAGGTCGCCGCTCCGGCGGAAGTATTGGACTGGCTGCGTCATGCCTCCACCGACCTTGGCGTATAGACAATCGGGGCACCTTCGCGCGCGATGACACGCGTCAGGGACGAGCCGACGATGACCATCGTGCGCATGTCCGCCATTTCGGGCGTGGCCTCGGCCAGGGCCGTGACCCGCACGGCTTGTTCGGACGTCGAGACGGCGCGGGCGAAAATGATCACCCGCTCGGGCGCGCAGCATTCTCGCAGGATCGCAAGCGCCTTTGCGAACCCCTCGGGTCGCGATTTGGAGCGCGGGTTGTAGAAGGCCATGGCGAAATCGGCCGCCGCCGCGAGACGCAGGCGTTTTTCGATCAAGGCCCAGGGCTTGAGGTTGTCCGACAGGTTGATGCAGCAAAAATCATGTCCCAGGGGCGCGCCTGCGGCCGCCGATGCGGCGAGCATCGCGGTGATGCCCGGCAGAACACGAATGTCCAGATCGCGCCATGGGGGCGGCCCAGCCTCGACCGCTTCGAACACGGCGGAGGCCATGGCAAAGACACCGGGATCGCCAGAGCTGACGACAACCACGCGGCGGCCTTCCGAGGCCATCTCCAGCGCGTGGGCCGCGCGCTCCAGCTCGACCCGGTTGTCGCTTTCATGCAGTGTCAGGCCCGCGCGCGGGGATATGCGACGCACATATGGAATGTAGCCGACCACGTCCGTGGCCGCGTCAATGGCCGCCGTCGCTTCGGGCGTGATCATCGCCTCGGCCCCCGGCCCGAGACCCGCAATGACGACCCAACCGCTCATGGGCGTCGCCCCTGCCCATGGACAAGGATGATCGAGAAATAGGGCAGCGTTTCGCGGTCGAACTCAGAAAGGGGTCGCACGCTCTGCCCCTCCATGCTGGCGTATTCGACCAGCACCGCGCGGTCCAGCTTTCCCGCCGCCTCCAAGGCCCGGCGCACCTTCGGCAAGTTGCGCCCGATCTTCATCACCACCAGCGCATCCGCACGGGTCATGGCGTCAATCAGCGTGGGCTCGTCCAGGGTGCCCATGACCGTCGACAGGATGTCGTCGCCCCATGTAATCGGTGCGCCCGAGGCGGTCCACGCCGCCGACATGCCGGTGATTGCGGGCACGACCTGCACGTCGCAATCGCCCTTGAGCCGGGTGAACAGGTGCATGAAAGAGCCGTAGAAGAACGGATCGCCTTCACACAGAACGACCACGTCCTCGCCCGAGGTCGACAGGGCGCGCAGGTGGTCGGTGCACGCCTCGTAGAACGCCGACAGCACTTCGTTGTAGCGCGGGTCGCTGAGTGGGATTTCGGTCGTTACGGGATATTCCATTGCAAATTCAACGGCATCCGCACGCAGCATCCCTTCGACAATGGTGCGCGCACGGCCGCTGCGGCCAAGCTTGCGAAAGAACGCGATGTGTTTGCAACCGCGCACCAGGCGGTCGGCCCGGACGCTCATCAAATCCGGATCACCGGGGCCGAGGCCGACGCCGTAAATCCTGCCGCTCATTCCGCGCGGCTCGCGATGGCGTTGATCGCGGCGACCGTGATGGCGGAGCCGCCGAGGCGTCCTTCCACGATTAGCGAGGGCACGGGCGCGGCGTCCCACAGCGCTTCCTTGCTTTCGCGCGCACCCACGAAGCCCACGGGGCAGCCGATGATCGCGGCGGGACGGGGACAATCGGGATCTTCAAGCATTTCCAGAAGATGAAACAGAGCGGTCGGCGCGTTCCCGATGGCCACGACAGCACCATCCAGACGGTCGCGCCACAGCTCCAGCGCCGCAGCCGACCGGGTTGTGCCCAACTCCACCGCCATTTCGGGAACGCGGGCGTCGCGGAGCGTACAAATCACGGCGTTCTCTGCTGGCAAGCGTTTGCGGGTCACGCCCTCGCTTACCATGTAGGCGTCGCAAAAGATCGGCGCGCCCTTGTCCAACGCGGTACGCGCCGCCGACACCATACCGGGGGCGATCTTGACGCTATCCTCTAACCCCACAAGGCCCGCCGCGTGGATCATGCGCACCACGACCTGCTCATCATCGACCGTAAAGCGCGCCAGGTTGGCCTCTGCCCGGATCGTTGCGAAGCTCTCGTCATAGATCGCGGCACCGTTTTTTTCGTATTCGTAAGGCATGCTGTGGTCTGTCTATCCTTGCGGGGTCGGTTTCAGGATCACGTCAGGCGTGAGATCGCGCGCTATGGGCGCATCCCACGGCGCGCCGCAACTGACAAGGTCGAACCCCGATGGCGTGGCCACGTAGGTACGATCTGCCGCGCGGGGATGGGCGCACCCCTTGGTGCACCCACTGACATGGAGCGTTTCACCCGGCGCGAGGGTACGCGCCAGCGCCCGCGCGAGCGGTCGCGTGGGGCCAAGCGCCTGGGGGCAGCCGGGCGCGCCGGTGCAGGCATGGACGTTGAGGATTGGATCATCGGGGGCGCAGAACCCGTCAGGGCGCGACAGCGCGGTGCCCGTGGCGAGAAGCAAGCGTCCCGGCAAAACGCGAACGGTCTTCACGGCGCCGCCATCAATGAAGGCCCGAAGCGCCGCGGTATCGATCTGCCCGAAGGGCACGCCGACAAGCGTGCCGTGAGCACTGGCCGAGGGCGGCTGCGCCACACGACGGGGGATTTCTTCCCAATCGGCAGGCAGCGGTGTGGCGCGCAGGTGCCGCGCCATGCGTCCCGCGTCGCGTCCCCCGGTGTTCACGAACCAGCCCACCATTTCTATCAGGGCGGGGATTGCAGCCTTGGGCGTCACGGCGCGCCCCTTCCCGGCCCCGTCCGCCACAAGGATCAGCCCACCGGTCGCATCGCATTCCAAACGGATATCCGCCGGGGCCTCGGCGAGCCACGGCTCCGTCCCCGTATCAATCGCGTAGCCGAATTTCGCCGGAAGATCAGGAAGGTGCGACAAAGCCCCCAACAGCGCTTCCGCCAGCCCATGGGTCACGTCGCCTGCCTGCCAGTCGGGCGTCATCAGCAAATTTCTGCGCCCCTCCATTGCCGGATCAGCATCCAGAAGCTCGGCAGTCAAAAGCGCGTCGATGACCGCGCCGTGGTCAGCCTCGGACACGCCCCGGATCTGGAGGTTGGCGCGGCTGGTCACCTCCAACGCGCTGGTCCCGAAGCGCTCTGCCACGGCGCAAAGCGAAAGGGCTTGGAGGGCTGTAAGTTCTCCCATCCATGGCCGGACCCGCACGACAAGGCCATCGCCCGACGCCATGGGTCGGTAAGCGCCGGGGCACCACCCCTTGATCAAAGGGGCCGTCATTCCGCCGCCTCCAGATCCGCGAGGATCGAGTTTCGGCGCGAGTGCCAAAGTCCTGCCGCATGGAGCGCCGCGAAGCGGTCTCGCATTGCCGCAAGCGCGCCGGGGTTGGCATCTTCGATGAAGGCGGTCACCTCCGCCTGGCCCAGGGTCGCCTCGTAATAGAGGTCAAAAAGATGCGATGGCACCACCGGGGCCAACTGCGCAAAAGCCGCCATGTTTTCCAAAGTCGCGGCGATCTCGGCGGCGCCGCGGAAGCCGTGGCGGGCCATGCCGGCGATCCAGTCGGGGTTGGACGCGCGCGCCAGCACGACGCGGGCGATCTCTTCGGTCAGCGCGCGGGCGCGGGGCTGGTCGGGGTTCGTCACGTCAAGGTGATAGGCTTTCGCGGCCCCTCCGGTGACGGATTGAGCGGCAAGGAACCCGGCCTCGTGGGTGGCATAATCCTCGGCCAGGAGGACATCGGTTTCCGGCAGGTCTTGCAGGTGGACGAAGGCATCGGCCTGGGCCACGCGGTCGCGCAGGCCGGAGGCATCGCGGTGGATCGTGTCACCGTCAAGCGCGTAGGCGGAGGCCGCAAGCCAGGCCTCGCCCGCTGCGGCGCGGGCGGCCTCGGAGTAATCCCCGATCTGCGGGCCAATCCCAACCCCGAAACTGCCCGGCGCGGGGCCGAAGACGCGGGCGGATTGTGTGCCGACATAGGGATTCCAGTCCGGCGCCTCGTCACGGGCCGCGAGGGCGCGAATGGCCTGATTGAACAACGCGGAAAGCGTCGGGAACACGTCGCGAAACAGGCCCGAGACGCGCAGAGTCACGTCGATGCGGGGGCGATCAAGCTCGGCAATCGGAAGGACTTCGAGGCCCGACACCCGTTCCGAGCCCGCGTCCCAGACCGGGCGCACGCCGATAAGCGCGAGCGCCATGGCGAATTCCTCACCTGCCGTGCGCATGGTCGCCGAACCCCAGAGATCGACGATCAGACCCTTGGGCCAATCACCCTCGTCCTGCAAATGGCGGCGCATCAATTCGTCGGCCAGAACGACACCTTGGGCGTAGGCGGCCCGGGTCGGGACAGAACGCGGGTCGGTGGTGTAGAGGTTGCGCCCCGTCGGCAGCACATCGGTGCGACCCCGGTACGGAGAGCCGGAAGGGCCCGCCGCGATGCGTTTGCCGTTGAGCGCGTCGATCAGGGAGTTCCGCTCGCCATGGGCGGAGGCAGTGCTGTCGAAGCCGGATTGGCCATGCTCGGGTCGGCCCCAGACGTGGAGACCATCGCCGAACTGGCTTTCCTTCACGTCACAAACGAAACGGTCGATACGGGTCAACGCCTCGGCCGAACAGGTGGCGGCGTCGAGGCCCAGGTCCCCTTCGACGCCAAGGGCCTGCGCCTCGGCGCGGATGTCGTCTTGCAGGCGGTCGCGGCGTTTGGGGTCGAGGCCGTCAGCGTTGGAGAATTCGTCCAGAAGCGCTTCCAATCGGACAAGGCGCGTCGGGGTCTTGGAAGCTTTCATCGGCGGCGGCACGTGACCGAGGGTGATCGCGCCGATACGGCGTTTGGCTTGGGCGGCTTCGCCGGGGTCGTTGACGATGAACGGATAGATCACGGGTAACGATCCTGTCAGCGCGTCGGGCCAGCATGCGTTGGACAGGGCCACGGATTTCCCCGGCAACCATTCCAATGTGCCATGCGCCCCGATGTGGATCAGCGCATCGGCGTGGCGCTGCATCCAAAGATAGAATGCCACGTAGCCATGGCGGGGAACACGGGCCAGGTCGTGGTACTCGGCGTCGCGCAACGACGGTATGCCGCGCTCCGGCTGAAGTGCGACAAGTGTTTTGCCGCGCCGCGTGATGGGCAAGGCCAGCCCCTCCTCGGTCGCTTCCGCGTCCTCCTCGCAGCTGCCCCACGCGGCGTGGAGGGCCTCTTGCAGGGACTTCGGAAGGCTTGCGAGCGCGGCCTTGTAGGCGTCGAAGGGCCAGATGAGCTTCGCGCCTTGCAGGTCGTTGCCCATGATCGCGCCCGGCGCGTCGTGGCCTGCCTCGCGGAGGTCGCCCAAAATGGCGTTGGCCGACGCGATCGCGTCAAGGCCGACCGCATGGGCCGCGTTCCACGCGCGGCCGGGATAGGTGGAAAGAACCAGCGCCGGGGCGCGGTCGCGGGGTGGCTTTGTCGCCAGGGCGTGCCACGCGGCAACGCGGTCCACCAGGTGCGTGATGCGTTCCACATGACACTTGTGAGCATAGCGCGCGAATTGGAGGTCCGCGTCGCGGTCATCGGGTTCCTTGAACGACGCCACGCCCGCGAAGATACGTCCGTCAACCTCAGGCAGGACCACGTGCATGGCAAGATCCGCGGGCGAAAGGCCCCGTTCCGCCCCGGCCCAGGCGTCCTCTCCCGACGTGGCCAGCGCTACCTGGAAGACGGGGACATCGGCGGCATCAAGCGGGGATGTGCCCCCTGCCCCTTTGCCCGAAAACGAGGTGGCGTTGACGATCGCTACCGGTGAAAGATGGGCCACCTGGCGGGTCATCCATTCGGCGGCGCCCGGCGCCTTGAGCGATGGCGCGAACAGGCCCATGACGGCGAAGCCTTTGGCGCGCAATGCCGTGAACAGCGCGCGGATCGGAGAGAGGTCGGCGGAAACGAGGTACGACCGGTAGAAGGTCACGAGAATGAGCGGGGTATCGCCCTGCCCCGCAAGGACCGGGCAGCAAACGCCATCCTCGGGCGTCCAGCCGCCGACACTGGCCAGGCCCTTGGCGCCGCTCACCGGGCCCGCGTAAAGGCCCGAGGCCAGTGCCATTTGCGCCAGCGCGGCTTGGGCCGCGACCTCGCCGCCGGCGTCACAGAGGTGTTGCAGGCGACGCAGGGTGGACACGGGAAGCGTTGAAATCGCGTCCAGCCGCGTATCCTCGCGGCCATCGGCAGGCAGAACAGCCAGCGCAATGCCCTTGGCCCGGCAAAGGGCCTCGACCTGCTGCAAACCGTAGGGCCAGTACGGCACACCACCGATAAGGCGGATCAGAATGCCCTTCGCGCCCTCCAGCGTCTGTTCGATATAGGTATCGACGGACAGCGGATGCTTCAGCGCCGCGATGTTGGCCAACCGCAGGGAGGGCAGGCCCCCTTGCGCGCCGATATTGGCACGATGCCAGCCCGCCGCGAAAGCGCCAAGGTCGGAGTCCGAGAGCGAGAGCACCACCAGATCCGCTGGCGTCTGTGCCAGATCAGTCGGGGTCTCGGTCTCTTCTAACCCGTGGCTTTCGCGGAAGACGACGTGCATGGCATGTTACTCGGCGGCGGCCTGCGCGGGGGCAAGAACGGCGCGGATGGCGGCGGGATCGACGTCATCATGTTCGGCAATCACCACGAGGCGACCTTGGCGCGGGCGGTCCCCCCAGGGTTGGTCATATTGGTGACGGACGCGGGCGCCGACGGCCTGCACCAGCAGACGCATCGGTTTACCCGAGACGTTGGCATAGCCTTTGACGCGGAGGATGTTCTGGGTCTTCGCCAATTTCTCGATCCGGGCCACCAGCTCCAGCGGGTCCGTCACGTCGGGGATGTCGACGACGATGGATTCAAAGTCATCGTGCTCGTGGTCGTCGTGCCCATCGTGATGCGAGGGACGCGCGTCCATGTCATCTTCTGCCGCCGCCTCCAATCCGAGGATCACGCGGGGGTCGATGGCCCCTTCCGCAACCTCGATCACCGGGATCGGGCGCGGCGCTTGTGCCGCGATGATCGCCTTGGCCTTGGCCACGCCGTCCGGCCCTGCCAGATCCGGCTTGGTCAACAAGATGATGTCGGCGCAAGAGATCTGGTCTTCGAAGACCTCCGACAGGGGCGTTTCGTGGTCGATGCTGTCATCGGCGAGGCGCTGCGCATCGACGCGGGCCACGTCGGTCGCAAAACGGCCTGCCGCCACGGCCTCGGCGTCCGCCAAGGCAATCACGCCGTCCACGGTGATCTTCGATCGGATATCAGGCCAGTCAAACGCCTTGAGAAGCGGTTTGGGCAGCGCGAGGCCAGAGGTCTCGATGATGATATGCTCGGGCCGCGGCTCCAGCGCCATCAGCGCCTCGATCGTCGGAATGAAATCATCAGCCACGGTGCAGCAGATGCAGCCGTTTGCCAGCTCCATGATATTCTCGGCCGGGCAATCGGGGATGGCGCAGCCCTTGAGGATTTCACCGTCGACCCCAACGTCGCCAAACTCGTTGACCACCACGGCAAGGCGCTTGCCGCCGGGGTTCTGGATCAAATGCGAGATCAGCGTCGTCTTGCCGGAGCCAAGGAAGCCGGTCACCACGGTGACGGGGAGTTTTGCGAGATCAGCCATGGGTCAGGCCTCCTTTACGAATGCTTTTCATTTCAGCTCTCCTTTGGAGAGACCGGCGGAATGCGCGCGATACAGTTGCGTTTGAAGTGTTCGGGGCGCGCGCGCCACGGGATCAGGCCATCATCGGTCGCGTGATAAAGGGCAATGCCCTCGGCCAGCATGTCTGGATGCGACCCCTCTTGGAAGTTTCCGTAAACATAGGTCCAGCGGGCGTCGCCCCCGCGGATGGCGACGGAACAGCCACTGTCGCAGTTTTGCAGGCATTCCATCGGGCGGATCGTAACGCCTTCGGGCATCTCGCGCTGGATCAGTTCGTTGTAAAGTCTCTCGCCGGGACGCAGCCCCTCTTCCGGCGCATCTGTGCCCCGCAGGCATTTCACGCAGACCAGAACTTCGGTCGGGGTCTGGGCCGGGATCGGGGCCGGGGCTCTTGTCGTGTCGTTGGTCATCATTCCTCCTCCGGGACACCCCGCCCGGGTCAAACGTTACATTCACGATGGCAGGTCTCCTGGCTCACGGGTCTCAGCGGTCCTTGCGCCTTCCCAAACCCATCTGGGTTCAGTGGCTTACGCAGGGCCGCTCTCCGCTTACAGTTGCGGGGGCAGCCGCGGTATCACACCGCGTTCCCTCTTAGGCCATTGGCTTGCGCCGCAGGCACCATCGGGGAAAACCCTGTTCACGGGGCGCGGGGCTTGTCAATCCGGGCGATTGCCGCCAAGCCTTCGACAATGCCGCAGGAGGAGTGACCGATGACCGCTGATCAAGACGCCGAGAACGCCCGCCACGCCGAGAAGATGCGCAAGATCAAGGCTGCGCGCGACAAGATGATGGAGACCAAGACCGAAGAGAAGGGCCTGATCATCGTCCACACCGGGCCCGGAAAGGGCAAGAGTTCCAGCGGCTTCGGCATGGTGATGCGATCCATTCAACACGGTATGGGCTGCGCCGTCGTCCAGTTCATCAAGGGCAATTGGGACACCGGCGAGAAGTCGTTCCTGCGCGAACGCTTCGCCGATGAGTGCCGGTTCTTCGTCTCGGGCGAAGGGTTCACGTGGGAAACCCAGGACAAGGCGCGCGACATCGCGGCGGCACAGAACGGCTGGAAAATCGCGCAAGAACAGATCCTCGATCCCGAGATCGACTTCGTACTGCTCGATGAGATCAACATCGCCCTGCGCTACGATTACCTGGACATCGACGAGGTCGTGGACTTCCTTCTGACCCAGAAGCCGCCCATGACGCACGTGTGTTTGACGGGGCGCAACGCTAAGCCGGAACTGATCGAGGCGGCTGATCTGGTGACGGAAATGACTCTGGTGAAGCATCCCTTCCGCGATGGCGTGAAGGCCCAGAAGGGCGTGGAGTTTTGAGCGAAGCCGCCTCAGCCGATGGGGCAGCGTTGCTCTTCTCGAAAATCGACTATGCGTCGCTGAATGCGCGCCAGCAAGAGAACTACAATTTTCACAAGTTGGCGGCACGACTTGCGGAATATGGGTATAACTGCTTGCGCTTGACTGACGATTGGCAGGGCGCAGATTTGATTGCTTGTCACATCGATGGATCGGCGTTTCTGAGGGTGCAACTCAAAGGTCGATTGGTTGTGGACAAAAAGTACGTCGGCAAGGAGATCTATGTCGCGTTCTTTGACGCAGAACACTGCTACGTCTACCCGCACGACGCGTTCTTGGAGACGTTGCTTGCGAGAGGATCGATGGATGAGCAAAGCCGCGTTTGGGTGGAGACAGGCCTCCGAAGTTGGCCGATCACACCAGCTTGGGCCAAGGAATTCCTGGCCGACTACAGCGTCTGACCCATGACCCGCGCCATCATGATCCAGGGCACCGGCTCCAACGTCGGCAAGTCGATGTTGGTGGCGGGCCTGTGCCGGATTGCACGCCAGCGCGGCTTATCGGTCGCGCCGTTCAAGCCGCAGAACATGTCCAACAACGCCGCCGTGACGGCAGATGGCGGAGAGATCGGGCGCGCACAGGCGTTGCAGGCGCTGGCCTGCGGGCTGGAGCCGCACACGGATATGAACCCGGTCTTGCTGAAGCCTGAATCCGAGACAGGGTCTCAGGTTGTCGTGCAGGGCAAGCGGCTGACGACGGTGCGGGCGCGGGAATATGCGGGACTGAAGCCACAGTTGCTGAAGTCGGTTCTGGAAAGCTTCGAGCGATTGAAAGCGGCCCATGATCTGGTGATCGTGGAAGGGGCGGGCTCTCCGGCAGAGGTGAACCTACGCACGGGAGACATCGCGAACATGGGTTTCGCGCAGGCCTCGGCCACGCCCGTGGTGCTGTGCGGCGATATCGACCGGGGCGGCGTGATCGCGCAGATCGTGGGCACGCAAGCGGTGATCAGCGCGGAAGATGCACGTCTTGTGCGCGGCTTCATGATCAACAAGTTCCGGGGCGATCCTTCGCTATTTGACGACGGCTACAAGATGATCGCGCAACGCACGGGCTGGCGCGGGTTCGGGGTGATCCCGTGGTTCGGCGACGCGGGCAACCTGCCCGCCGAGGATGCGCTCGACATCACCACGCGGACGCGCGCGGAGGGGCTACACATCGTTTGCCTGCGCCTCAGCCGGATCGCGAATTTCGACGATATGGACCCGCTGGCGCAAGAGCCGGGCGTGCGGCTGACCATGCTGGAACCCGGCGCCGCCATTCCCGGTGATGCGGACGTCGTCATCATCCCCGGCAGCAAGTCCACGCGCGGGGATATGGCGTATCTGCGGGCGCAGGGTTGGGACGTGGACCTTGCCGCGCATCTGCGGCGCGGCGGGCATGTCCTTGGGATTTGTGGCGGGTATCAGATGCTTGGCGGTAGCGTCACGGATCCGGGCGGGATCGAGGGGCCTGCGGGCATGGACGCGGGCCTTGGTTTGCTGGATGTGGACACCGTGATGACGGGCGACAAACGCCTGACGGAAACGGCGGCCGTCCATGCGCCCTCCGGCACCCCCTTCAAGGGGTACGAGATCCACATAGGCCGCACCCATGGCCCAGACACCGTGCGTCCCTTCGCCATCGTCAACGGCCAGCCCGAAGGCGCGATCTGCCCCAACGGGCGCGTGTCAGGCAGCTACCTGCACGGTATGTTCCGCGATGATGCCTTCCGCGCCGCCTGGCTGGCTCAGTTCGGCGTTGCGCAAACCATCAGCTATGATGCGACGGTCGAGGCAACGCTGGATGGATTGGCGACGCATCTGGAGGCCGTGACGGATATCGACGGCCTCCTGAATGTTCGTCTATAGCCCCAGGAACTCCGCGATAGCGGCGTTGAACGCCTCGGGTGCATTGATGTTGGCCACATGCGCTGCGTTGGGAATTTGCGTGTAGACGCCCCCGGGGGTGGCATCGGCCATGGCCTGCATGACCGCCGGGGCCGCCCCCATATCCTGATCACCGCCGACAAAGAGGATCGGGACCTTCGCCTCGGGCAACCGACGCAGGCAATCAAGGCCTTTGAGGGCATGACAACAGGCGATGTAGCCCTGCGGGTCATTGGCCAGCACCATGGCGCGGATCTGGGCAACACGGTCGGGATTGGCGGCGCGCCAGTCTTCTGTCAGCCAGGACGCGAGGGTGCCGTCGACGATGGCCTCCAGCCCGCCCGCCTCGATCGCGGCAATGCGGGCGTCCCAATTGGCGCGAAACGGCTCGGGCGCGTCGGCGCGGGCATCGGCGCAGACCACGCGGGTGATGCGGTCGGCGTGATCGACGGCAAGGCCCATGCCGGTCATGCCACCCATCGACAGGCCCATGAAGGCCGCTTTCTCGATCTTGAAGTGGTCCATCAGGGCGATCACGTCGCCGTTGAGGTCCGCGAACGTCGCCATGGCGCCCGGCGTGTCGCTGCCGCCGTGGCCGCGGGTGTCATAGCGCAGAACCTTGTAGCGCGCGGTCAGCGAGGCGATCTGATCATCCCACATGCTGAGGTCGGCCCCGAGAGAATTGGAGAGGATGATCCACTGATCCCCCTTCCCGTCCACGCGGGTGTTGAGGACACGCCCCCCCAGATCCACCCTGCTCATTCTGCGGCCCGCAACGCGGATTCCGCCACGTCGATGGCGGGCTTCACCTTCTCGGCCAGAAGCACCATGTTACGCCGCGCAAGGTCCGTGTCGGCCCAATCCTTGCCGGCCACAAGAAGCGTGCCGAACTGGCCCGTCTGTTCACGGAAAGACAGAAGCTCGTCCGTCACCTTTTCGGGCGTGCCCCAGATGATCAGACGCTCGCATACGTGGTCCAGCGTCACCTCGTCATCGGGTTGGTCCTTGTGTTCCTTGAACAGATTGATCCGCCCGTGCTTCTTCAGCTTGGTGAACAGTTGGCTATAGTAGAAGCGGTAGGGGCTGTCGGGATCGGTGGCATAGGCGCGCGCCGTGTCCATGTCGTCGGCCACGAAAACGGATTTGGCGACCCGCCAGTTGGCGAGGTCGGCGGGGCGTCCCACACGTTCGCAGCCTTCCTTGTATTTCGGCCAGTGGCTGGCGACCCATTGGGGCATCAGGAAGTTGGCGCTGATCGGGTCCCAGCCCCGCGCCGCGGCCTCGGTCACGCCCTTGGAAAACGGCGCCACGGCGGTCACGACGATGGGGGGATGGGGGTCATTTTGCAGCGGTTTGGGCATGATGCCCTGGCCGATTTCAGTCATCGCGGTCCGTTCGGTCGAGATGTCCCAATACTTGCCCTTGATGTTGTAGGGAGGGTCGGATTTCCAGATCTTCAGCACCGTGTCGATGCATTCCAGAAACATTTCCTGGCGGTTGGCATCGAGGTTGCCGAAGACCTCTGCATCAGAGGCCAGGCCACCGGGAGAGATACCGAAGTTGAACCGCCCGTCCAGCATGTGATCCAACATCGCAACTTGCGCTGCAACATTGGCGGGGTGGCTGTTGGGCATGTTCACGGTGCCGGTGCCAAGGCGCATCTGCTTCACGGCCGAGGCCAGCGAGGCGATGAACATCGTGCAGCTGACGATCTGCTCGGCCCCGTCGGTGACGTGTTCGCCCACGTAGGCTTCGGTGAAGCCCAACTCATCGGCCAGAAGAAAGGCTTCCCGATCTTCGGCCAGGCATTGACGCCAGTCCTTTTCGACGGGGTGAATGGGCATTGTGAAAAACCCGAGGTCCATGGTTGCACTCCCTGAAAGCAGTGTAATTACGCTGACGTTTTTTCGTAGTTCTTCCGTAACTACGCGTTGCCTTAGGGTAGGACGCCGCTTGCCCAGAGGAAAATAATAATGAATAACCGATCGCATTAGATAATTTGATGGGTCACCATGGTTACGCTACGCCAGCTCCAATCCGTCGTGGCGGTTGTGGAAGAACGGTCTTTCACCCGCGCCGCTGCCCGCGAAAACGCGACGCAATCAGGGATTTCGCAACATGTGAAATCCGTCGAAGCCTTCCTTGGCGTCAGCCTCTTTGAACGGACAAGTGACGGCGTCACGCCGACCCCCGCAGGCCAGCGCTATTATCAGCACTGCATCGATGTGTTGCGCACCCTCGACGAGGCCAAAGGCGAGGCGCGTGAGACCGGAAGCGAGGTGACGGGCAAGATCCGGGCGGGCCTGATCCCCGCCTTCACCCGCGTCGCCCTGGCACCTGCGTTGGAGCGTTTCACCACGCGCTATCCGGGCGTGGAGGTGGAGGTGATCGAAGGCTACAGCGGCGCGTTGATGGACCGGGTGCGGTCCCAGGCGCTGGATTTCGCGTTGGTGCCCGGCTTCGCGGGGGAGACGGGGCTGAAGGTCACGCACCTCAACCGCTCCCGCGAGATGTTGGTCTCGGGCGCGGCACGGGGATTGGCGCATCTGGCTCCGGTGCGGCTGGCAGAACAATCGTCGCTGAAACTGATCGTGCCGTCGCGCTCGAACGTGCGCCGGGGGAAGATCATGGAATACGCCGAAACCCACGGCGTGCGGATCGACCGGGTGCTGGACATGGACGCGATGCTTGGCACGTTGGAACTGGTGGCCGCCAGCGATTGGGTGACGATCCTGCCATGGATCATTTGCAGCGCCGACGCGGGCGGCGACGTGCGCCGCGTCTCGCCGCTGATCGATCCGCCGCTTCACTCGGAATTCGTGGTGATCGAGCCCGCCCGCAGGCCCCTTCCGCCCGAGGGACATCTATTCCTTGATGAGGTGCGGGCCGAGTTGGCGCGGTTGGAAGAGCCTGCCGTCGGGGTCTAGAACATCACCACTAGAACATCACTTCGGGCAGCCAAGTCGCGAGCGACGGGATGAACAAGACGATCAGTGCCGCCACGAGGATCAGAATGAAGTAGGGCGTGGAGCCCAGGAAGATCTGCCCCAACGTGACCGACGGGTCGGGCACGGCCCCTTTCACGGTATAGACCAGCAGACCGAAGGGCGGCGTCAGAAGCCCCGCCTCGATCACCAGAATGCCAAAGATCGCGAAGGCAATCGGGTCGATCCCGAGGATCCCGGCGATGGGCGCGAAGATCGGCACCGTCAGAAGAATGATCGAGACGCTATCGACCAACATGCCAAGGACGATCCAGATCACCATCATCAGGGCGATGATCATCCAGGGCTCGGCCCCGATGGAGAAGAACAGGCCTTGAATGAACGGCACGGCCCCGCCGATGGCCAGCAGGCGCGAGTACATCTGGGCAGAGATCAAAAGGAACATGATCGGCGCGGTCGTGCGGCCCGCCTGATAGATCGCGTCCAGTATCTCCTTGCCGCGCATGCCCTTGATAAGGCCGATCACAAAGGCGCCAATGGCACCGAAACCAGCCGCTTCGGTGGGGGTGAAAAGACCCTGCCAGATGCCGCCGATGACCAGCATGATCAGGCCAAGGATGCCAAGGCCGCCGACCAGTTCGGACCGGACCTCGGCCCGGGTCAGTGGCACCAGGTCTGCCTTGAAGGCTGGCGCGATCTCGGGTTTGTGCATGACCGAAATGATAACGTAGGCCGCAAACATCACCGCCAGCAGGATGCCCGGAATGATGCCTGCAATGAACAGCGCGCCGACGCTCAACTCGGTCAGGATCGCCCAGACGATCAGCAGAACCGAGGGCGGGATCAACATGCCAAGGCAGGCAGATCCGGCGACGGCCCCCAGGGCGAATGTCTGCTTGTAGCCGGCGCGCTTCATCTCGGGGTAGGCAATGCGCGAGAAGGCAGCGGCGGCGGCAATCGAGACGCCCGTGACCGCCGCGAAGACGGTGTTTCCGGCGATGGTGGCGATGGCCAAACGGCCCGGCAAGCGCTTCAGAGAGCGGTCACAGATGCGGTAAAGGTCACTCGCCGCCCCCGACCTTGATATGAAATCTCCCATCAGGACAAACAGGGGGATCACCACGAAAACGTCCTTTCGGATCGCCTCATAGGCCGTGTTGCCAAGGATCGAGACCGCCGCCTCGAAGCTGCCCAGCATCAGGTATACGCCGATGCCCGAACAGACCGCGAGGGCCACGCCGATGTGCGTTCCCAACAAGATCAGCAGGATCAGAAGACCCAGCATCCACAGGACGATATCACCTCCCATTACGTCGCGCCCCTTATTCGGCTACCGGCGGCGCGATGGCCCCCGGTGCTTCGATTTCATTGTCGAGTTTGCCCTGCCAATCCAGGACGATCATGTGCAGGTAGGCCAACGCCACGAAGGCCGACATCACCATGACGGTGCCGCGCACGGGCCAGGTGGGCACCCGCAGAGAGCCCTCCCCCTCATATTCCCCGATCCGGTAGGCGTCGAAAAACGAGTCGCTGGTGCTCCAGACCAGGGCCGCGAAAACCGCGATGCCCAACAGCGCCGTGATCGTGCGCAGGATGCGGCGCAGCGCGGCAGGCACCGCATCGGCAAAGATCGACGTTCGCAGCATGGAGCCCGAGTAGATCGCGAGGGGCAATTGCAGGAAGGCAATCGTGACCACCGAGTTCTGCAATATCTCTTTCGTCCCGGGCACCGGAGCGCCGAATAGCTGCCGCCCCATGACGTCGCAGAAAATCAGCAACGCCAAGGCCATAGTCCAAAACGCAGAGATCAAGTGGATCCCCCGCGAAATCTTGATCGGCACGCCCATCAGACCCTCCCCGCCTGTTGCCCTGCGACATTTCCGGTGACGCTAATACATCAGGGCGGGGGGTCAAGTTCTTATTTAGCAATCGATAAATAGTGGCGCTGCATGCTTGACCGGCGGACACTTTTGTGAGGAGATATGGTTGATTAGCGATCGATAAATAAGGAAATCACCCAACTGGACCAATAATAACGGGCCAACCACATCCGTGGTCGATCGCTGAGCACACATCGCCATCATGGGAGGAGACAACAATGGCAACAAAGGCAATCTTGCGGGGCACAGCCCTTGCCGTAACATCATTATCGCTTGGGGCGGGGGCCGCATTGGCCGACGATTTCACGCTGCGCATCGGCGCCGGGCACCCCAATGGGCCCACCGTCTATGTCACTGACGTCGCGGAATTTTTCGTGCCCGAGGTCGTGCGCCGCGTGGCCGAAGAGACCGAGCACACGATTTCCTTCGTGGAGGGCTACGGCGGCTCCATCGCGGGCGTGGCCGAGACGCTGGAATCGGTGCAAAATGGCATCCTCGACATTGGCGCCTATTGCATGTGCTTCGAGCCTGCCAAGTTGTTCCTGCACAACTTCCCCTACTACGCCCCCTTCGGTCCGCAGGACTCGGAAGCGCAGATGCAAGCCGTCCGCGCCGTCTACGACCAGGTGCCCTGGCTGACCGAACAGTTCACCGCCGAATACGATCAGGTGCTTCTGGGCCTGCACGGCTGGGACAACTATCACCTGGGCACCACGGACCCGTGGGAAACCGTCGCAGACCTTCAAGGCGTGAAGATCGGTGGCGCAGGGCCCAACCTGCCGTGGCTGGAATTCGCGGGCGCACAGCCGGTGCAATCCACCCTGCCCGACGGCTACCTGTCGCTTCAGACCGGCGTCTACAACGGCTGGCTGATGTTCCCGTCGGCCTATCTGGGCTTCCGCTTCTACGAGCCCGCCCCCTACTACACGCTAATCGGCTTCGGCGCGATGGGGGTCAACGCCCTGACGATGAACGAAAACAGCTTGAACCGTCTGCCGGAAGATGTGCAGGCGATCATTCTGGAAGTCGGCGCCGCCTACGAGGCGCAGGCCGGGGCTTCGCTGAACGCCGCGCAGGAGCGCGGGTTGACGGGCCTGGCGGAAGCCGGGGCCACGATCTCGGAGATCTCGCCCGAGGTGCAAAGCGGATGGGCCGAGTCGCTCGCGACGTTCCCCGGTCAACAGGCCGCCGAGGCCGATGGCCGCGGCATGCCGGGCACCGAGGTGATGCAGACCTACCTCGATGTGGTCGCGGGCACAGACTACGTGTGGCCGTTTGAGTATTCGCTCGGCAACTAGGACGAACCTGAAGGGCGGTCCAAACGGGCCGCCCTTTTTCCATTCAGATCAGAGGCATGCCCCATGGCCCTGTCCGACCGCTTTCCCTATCAAGCCATCGTCGATCGCCCCCGCCTGCACCTGCCGGACAGCAAGCGCGTCGCCGTCTGGGTGATCTTGAACGTCGAGGAATGGCGCATCGAAAAGCCGATGCCACGCACCGTTCTGCCGCCCCCCATGGGCCAACCGCTGCTGCCCGACGTCCCGAATTGGAGCTGGCACGAATACGGCATGCGCTCGGGCTTCTGGCGGCAATGGAAGGCGCTGACCGACCGCAACATCCCGGTCTCACTCGCGATCAACGGAAATGTCTGCAACAGCTATCCGCGTGTCGCGGGCGCGGCGCTAGAGGCGGGATGGGAGTTCATGGGCCACGGGTTCCTGCAAGGCCCGATGCACAAGCTGGATCACCAGGAGGGCGCGATCGTTGCCGCCCTCGATACGATCGAGGCCTTCTGTGGC
Source organism: Gymnodinialimonas phycosphaerae (assembly GCF_019195455.1). Lineage (NCBI taxonomy): Bacteria > Pseudomonadati > Pseudomonadota > Alphaproteobacteria > Rhodobacterales > Paracoccaceae > Gymnodinialimonas > Gymnodinialimonas phycosphaerae. The sequence goes on from NZ_JAIMBW010000001.1 coordinate 1,731,961, forward strand.
ACCCGCCCCCGCGCCTGGGAAAGCCCCGGCCTGACCGAAACGGAAGAGACGCTGGACCTGCTGCGCAAACACGGCGTCGAATATGTGGCCGATTGGGTGATCGACGACCTGCCCCAGGATGTGGAGACGCCGTTCGGGCCGGTCACCACCCTGCCCTACACGGTCGAGACCAACGATATCGCCGTCTACGCGCTGCAAGGCCACCGCTCGGACGAATTCCTGACGCGGGGGCGCGATCAGTTTGACCGGCTCTATGCCGAAGGCGCGGACAACGCGCGCGTCATGGCGATCTCGATCCACCCCTACATCACCGGCGTGCCGCACCGAATCAAGTATCTGGAAGCGCTGTTGGATTACGTCGGCGGCCATGAGGGTACGGCATGGATGACCGCCAGCCAGATCGGCGATTGGTATCGGGCGGAAATGGCCCGTGAAGGAGGACGATCATAATGGAAATCAAGGACATCAGCGTTGAAGAGATGCAGGCGCGGGTTGCACGCTACCGCGAGTTGAAAGCCTCGCCTCAGGCCTTTGTGGACACGCGCATCCCTGAGTATGAGCGTGATATCTACAACGTCATCGGGCGCGGCGTGACCGAAGACGCGGGGCTTGCCCCCTCGATCATCGATTCGCGCTATTTCGGGATCACCTACGTGGGCGCGGAGCCCGGCAAAGGGGCCGCCCTGCACGCGCACGAGACGATCGAGGTCTTCATTCCGCTGGTGGGCCGTTGGGCCGCTTATTGGGGCGAGAATGGCGACAAGGAGATCGAACTTGACCTGTTTGACGTCATCTCATTCCCGCCCGGCGTCTACCGGGGCTTTCGCAACATCGGTGACGCGCCGGGAATGCTGATGGCAATCATCGGGTCCAAGGAAACCACCGGCGACGGTGGCCGCGTGGACTGGGCGCCAAGCGTGCTAGAAGCAAGTCACGCCACCGGCCTGCGGGTGAATGCAGAAGGTGATCTGGAAGAGAAGTAGGATACCACGAATGCAGGGATTTGACCCCCAGTTCGAAGACCTGACCGACTATATCCTGAAGTGCACCGCGATGATCTGGGAGGGCCGCGACATCGCGGCGCTGAACTGGCACTATGGCGATGACCTGCTGGTGCGCACGCCCGCCGGAATCAGCCGGGGCAACGAAGCGGGCAAGGCCAATACCATGGCGACGCTGGTCGAATTTCCGGATCGTCAATTGCTTGGCGAGGATGTCATCTGGTCGGGGGATGAGAAGGCGGGGTTCCTGTCATCGCATCGCATCGTCTCTACCGCAACGCACCGGGGCGGCGCATTCGGGCCTGCCACGGGCGCCAAGCTGACTTTCCGCACCATCGCCGACACCTTCTGCCGTGAAAACCGCGTGTGGGACGAGTGGTTGATTCGCGACAATGCCGCGATCGCGGTCGGGTTGGGACACAGCGCGCAGGACGCCGCGCGGGCGCAGATCCTCGCGGGCCAGACAGAAATGCCACTGACCCCCGCTACGGACATCGAAGGCCCCTACACGGGCCGGGGCAATAATGAGGAATGGGGCCGGCGCCATGGGGCGCTGTTGCGGCGCATCATGGATGCGGATTTCGCCGCGATCCCCAAGACCTATGACCGCGCCTGCCACCTGTCGCTGCCGGGCGGGCAGGATGTTCATGGATGGGAGGCCACGGACGCCTTCTGGATCGGCCTGCGCAGCGCGTTTCCGAGCGCCACGTTCCAGATCGACCACCAGATCGGGCGTCACGACCCGCTTCTGCCCCCGCGCAGTGCGATCCGCTGGTCCCTGACGGGAACCCACGATGGCTGGGGGCGCTTTGGCCCCCCCACGGGCACGCATGTGCATGTCATGGCTGTGAGCCATGTGGAGTTCGGCCCCCGCGGCATTCGCCGCGAGACGACCTTGTTTGACGAGATTGCGATCTGGAAGCAGATCCTGCTTCAGACCGGGGCTGCGGCCTAGTCCACGCCTTCCAGCTCTCGGTTCGCCTTGACCGAGGGGCGTTGCTTCATCCGCTCGTAGTGCGCTTTCACGTTCGACGGCAGGTCCCAGCCCGCGACGTCGACGGCCCAGAATTCGTTATAATAAAGCGCCGTATCGGCGATGGTGAACGTGTCGCCCATCATCCATTCGCGGCCCTCCAGCTGCTCATTGACCACGTCGAAGGCCGCCATCATCGCCTCTTTGCCGCGCACCTTCAGCTGTTCGATCGCTTCGGGGATGTCGGAATAGGCATCGGGGCGGCGGAACATGCGCCAGGACAGCATGTGGACGGTGCCGATAACGAAATCCATCGCCTCCAGCGTGCGAATCATGCCCTCGGTATCGGTGGGCATCAGGTTTTTTTCCGGGTGCTCCAGCGCCAGATACATCGCAATCGCGGCGTATTCCGTCACCACGCTGCCGTCATCGCGCACCAAAGCGGCGACCTTACCCTTGGGGTTGAGGGCAAGATATTCCGGGGTCTTCTGCTCTTTCTTCGAGAAATCGACGATCTTGAGGTCATAGGGAATGCCGATCTCTTCCATCAGGACGTGGATGCCGATGGAACAGGTCTTCTTGGCGTAGCATAGCGTGGTCATTGGGTCTCTTTCCTTGGGTTATACGGTGCCCAACGCGCGCAGAATGCGTTCAGGCGTCATGGGCATTTGGTGGATAGAAGCGCCCAGGGGGCGCAGGGCGTCATTCACCGCGTTCATCAGCGCGGCGGGCGCGCCGCCGGTGCCGGCCTCTCCGGCGCCCTTGGCCCCGAGAACAGAGGTTTTGGTCGGTGTCTCGACGTGGGCGACGGTGATGTCGGGCATCTCGAAGGCCATCGGCACGAGGTAATCGGCCATAGTGGCATTTTCCAACTGCCCGTCTTCGGAATAGATGCATTCCTCGTAGAAGGCCCCGCCGATGCCTTGCACCACGCCGCCCCGGATCTGTTCATCGACCAGCTTGGGGTTGATGACGCGGCCGCAATCTTCCACGGCCCAGACATTGAGGACCTTCACGAAGCCGGTTTCCGGGTCCACCTCGACCTCGGCGGCCATGGCGGCGTTGGTGAAGACGAACGGAAAATCTGACACGCGGTAGTGGCGCGTCGCCACAAGTTCGGGCGACATGTCCGAGGGCAGTTCGTTGCCGCGATAGTAAACGGTCCGCGCCAGATCAGACAGGCTCATGCGCTGCGTGCCATCGGTATCGCAGACATGTCCTGCAATGATATCAAGGCCTTCCACCTTAGCCTGTAGGATCACCGCCGCGACATCAAGCACCTGTTCCTTCAGCGCGAAGGCCGCTTGCAATGTTGCCTCTCCACCGATGCCCGCGCCGCGCGAGGCCCAGGTGCCACCGCCATAGGGCGTCGTCTTGGTGTCGCCGGTGGTGACCTTCACACGGTCCATATCCACGCCGAAGACCCCTGCGGCAACCTGGGCAAGGATGGTGTTGGTGCCCTGCCCCTGCTCGGTCACGGATGAGGACACGTGGATCGCGCCGCCCGCATCCAGCCGGATCGTTGCGCCGTCCTGGCTGGCGATCGGCGCGCCGCCGATGCCATAGAACATCGGGCTGGGGTTGGTGACTTCGATCATCGACACAAGGCCAAGACCCCGGTGGATGCCCTGTTCGCGCAGCGCCGCATGCTCGGCCCGTTTGGCGTCGTAGTCCATGGTCTCGATCAACAGGTCCAGCGTCTTGTGATGGCTCAGGTCGTCCAGCTTCATCCCCGTGGCCGAGACACAGGGGTAGGCATCATCTTTTACAAGATTTCGGCGGCGAATTTCGACGACATCCATGCCTATTTCCGCAGCCGCATCCTCCAGCAGGCCATCGGCCACGGCCATGGCAATGGGGTGGCCCACGGCACGGTATTGGCACATCAGGTTCTTGTTCTGAAACACGACCTTGGCGTTGGCGCGGTAATTCTCCAGCGCGTAGGGCGCGCCCGTCAGGTTCAGCACCTGGTTGGCCTCAATCGCCGAGGTGCGGGGGTACATGGAGTACGGCCCGATCCCGGTGATATCGTCGAACGCCAGTGCTTCGATCTTGCCCTCTTGCGTGACCGCGATGCGGCCATGGACAACGTGGTCGCGGGCGTGAATATCCGTCAGGAAGCTTTCCAACCTGTCGGCCACGAACTTAACGGGCCGTCCCAGCAGTTTCGCCGCGGCCGCCGTGGCGATTTCGTCGCCATAGGTGTGGATCTTGATGCCGAAGGACCCGCCCACATCGTTGGAGATCACGCGCACGTTTTCCTCGGCCAAGCCCAGGTGCTTGGCGAAGATATATTGCATCATATGAGGGGCTTGGCCTGAGTAGTGGCAGGTCAGCTGGTCCTCGGACGGGTCATATTCCACGACCGAGGCGCGCGCCTCCAGCGTCACGCCGGTGTGGCGTCCGAAGCGGAAGGTCCGCTCTACCACGGTGACATCATCGCGCGCGAAGGCGGCGTCGGGGTCGCCGACCTCTACGGTGCGTTCCCATGCCAGGTTCGAGCCGAAATCAGGGTGGATAACGGGGGCATCCGGTTCCAGCGCACGCTCCATATCCGTGGCCACGGGCAGCTCTTCGATATCGACATAAACCAGCGCCGCCGCATCCTCGGCCACCGCGCGAGAGGTGGCGACAATCATCACCACGGGCTCGCCGGTCCAGCGCACCACGTCCACCGCCAAGGGCATTTGCGGCGCCGACCGCAACCCCGCGAGGTGGCTGAGAACGCCCACGTAGGGCGTCACATGTTCGGCCAGATCCGCGCCGGTGTAGACCGCGATCACGCCCGGAACGCCGCGCGCCTCTTCCAGATCAATGGACAGGATCCGACCGTGCGCCACGGGCGAGCGGACGAAAGCCCCATGGACCATGCGCGGCAACTGGATGTCATCCACGAACTTGCCCCGCCCCTGCAACAGACGCTTGGCGTCGGGGCGGTCAACGGGCTTGCCGATATAGGAATTGGGCTTGTCGAAAATCGTCAGGGGGCCGCTCATGCGCTTGCTCCGTCGATGACATCGCAGACCGCGTCGACGATGGATTGATAGCCGGTGCAGCGGCAGTAATTTCCCGACAAATGCTCTCGGATGGCGGCGCGGTCCGCTGCCCCCCCGCCCTCTATATATTCCACCGCAGAGGCCAGCATCCCCGGCGTGCAATACCCGCATTGCAGCGCATTGCGGGCGGTGAAAGCGTCCCGCAAAGCGGCGGCGCGGTCGCCGTAGCCTTCGATTGTCGTGACCTGTGTGCCGTCGGCTTGCACCGCCAGCATCAGGCATCCGCGCACCATGGCGCCGTCCACTTCCAACGTGCAGGCACCGCAGACGCCGTGCTCGCAACCCACATGGCTTCCCGTCAAGCCCATGGTATTGCGCAGGAAATCCACAAGGTTCTGGCGCACGGGAACGGCGGCTGTCGTGGTCTCACCATTCACGGTGACCGAGATCATCTTGCTGTCGGACATGGCCTAAAGCCCCCCCAATGCGCGTTTCAAAACAATGCCCGAGAGGTGCTTCTTCGTGGCATCGCTTGCGTTCAGATCGCCCGAGAAAGGAAGCCCCTCCAACGCGGCGATCGCGTCATCAACGGCGCCACCGGCGTCCAGCACCGCCTCGACCGCGGTGGCGCGCAGCGCACGGTCGGCAATTGAAAAGTAGGCCACGCGGTGGTCGGTGCGGTCGGTGGCGCAAGACAGTGCGACACCGGCCATCGCATAGTCGCCGTGGCGTCGCGCAAGTTCATAGAAGGCAAACCGGCGATCCCCGCGCGGCGGGATCGTGATAGCCGTAACCAATTCGCCCGGCTCCAGCGCGGTCTCATACATGCCAAGGAAGAAGTCGTTGGCGGCGTGATCCTTGGATCCCTCCTCGGATTGCACCGTGATCACCGCGTCAAGCGCCAGCAGGAGCGCGGGCATCTCGGCCGCAGGGTCCGCCAGTGCCACACTGCCGCCGATGGTGCCGCGGTTGCGCACGGCCGCATGGGCGATGTGGGGCAGCGCCTGGGCGATCAGCGGCGCATGATCTGATACAAGATCAGATCCTGTCAGCTCCACATACCGCGTCATCGCACCGATGCGTAGCGCGCCGTCTTCCAGCGTGATCCCCCGTAAGGCGTCCAACCCCGAAAGATCCACCAGCATACCGGGGGCTGCGAGGCGGAAATTCATCATCGGCATCAGGCTTTGTCCGCCCGCCAGTGGCGCGGCGTCGCGATCCGCATCGGCCAGAAGTGCCAAGGCATCCCCCAGCGACGCGGGGCGTTCATACAGAAAATCGGCAGCTTTCATTTCATCCCCCCAGACGGGTTTCCCGCCCCAATTTGGCTAATTTATCGATCTATAAATAAGTCGCAAGGACTTTCTGGAAGGCAAGGAGACCCGAAGCGCTACGCCTCTCCGGCGGCACGGGCGGCGGCGATCTGGCAGAGGAAGGCGTCAATGGCCGTCTCGATCACGAAGCTCTTGTTGTTGAGGATCGAGACCTCGTAGATCAGCGTCCGCACGCCATAATAGAAGATGCCGCCGTGCATGATCCAGGCGGCCTCCACCTCTTCATCCGTGGGCACCAGGTCCGTCAGTCCCGCCTCATGGCGGATCTCGGTCAGGATCGGCTCCAGGATACGTTCGCGCACCAGCTGCATGTAGCGGCGGTTGATATCGACACCCTTGAGGCCGGAAAACAGGAAGATGCGCATCCAATCGTTGTGGAACACGATCTCGGTGTAGGCATCATAGAACTCCAGCAGCCGGTCGCGCACGGGGCGCGAGCGGTCGGCCAGAAGCTCGCCCCATTCATCCTGCCACCGCTTTACATAGACCGCGTCATAGACTTCGGCGATCAGATCATCCTTTGACGGGAAGTAGCGGTAGAGCAGCGGCTGGGTCACTCCCAGCCGCTTGGCCAAATCACGGGTCGAGGATTCGAATCCCTCCTGGGCGAAGAATTCGATCGCTTTGGTCAGGAACTCCTCGCGCCGTTCGCCAGAGGCCATCCGGCGCCGGGGCTGAGAGGGAGGGGAACCATCATTCACGCATCGATCCATTCATTGCCGAGTTTCAAGCGGTGCCCCACGATCACACCGGTCGCAAGGCTTTGCTCAAGAAAGCATCCCTTCTTCGCCGCGTCCAGCAGCCCGTGAAGTTGGTCCGGCGTCGCGTCACTGTCGATGTCGACGTCAAGGCTGAACGCGACGGGGTGGGTGACATAGGGATCATTGCCGGTCTGCTCCCCTTTCCAATGCAGGCGCGCGCCCACTTCAACGCCGCGTATGTCAATCTTCAGGCGCTTGGCGAAGGCCCTGATCTGGGTCATCAGGCAGCCGGTCAGCGCGGCGGTGAAAAGCGCCAGGGGTGGCGGCGCCGTGCCATCGCCACCGTGGAAGGGCCCCTCGTCTGTGGCAAGCTCGAAGCTTTCCTTCATCATTGGCCATTCGACCGAGATGTCGTTGCGCATTTTGCCTGTCGCCACCCCTTTGCCTTCAAAGATCACGTCGAATGTCTTGCTCGTATCGGCCATGTAAGCACCCTGTTGCTAGATTGTCTGCACAACGCTAGCATCTATTTATCGGTCGATCATTAAGAATATGCCGTTTGGGAGGACACCATGGCCAAACTGACCCGTCAGGAGATTTACGATACCGCGAAAGAGCTATCCAATTGGGGCCGCTGGGGGGATGACGACCAGATCGGCACGCTCAACAACGTCTCGCCCGAGGATATCGTCGCGGCGGCGGGGCTGGTGCGGAAGGGCAAGACCTTCGCGCTGGGGCTGGATCTGAAAGAGAAGATCCAATCGGGCCTCTTCGGGGGGCGTTGGAACATGATTCACCAGATGCTGGCCACCGGAACCGATGCCGTACAAGGCGAGCAGGACGGCGACGGAAAGGCCTACCTGCGCTATGCCGACGACGCGATCAATCTGCCCTGTCAAGGCAGCACGCAATGGGACGCGCTGTGCCACATCTTCCTGGATGAGCAGATGTACAACGGCTATCCGGCGACGGATGTGACGGTGAATGGTGCCAAGCGGTTGGGCATTGAACACGTGCGCGACAAGATGGTCGGGCGCGGCGTGCTGCTGGATATCGCGCGGTGGAAGGGTGTCGATAGCCTTGACGATGGCTATGGCATCACGAATGCCGATCTGGACGGTTGTGCCGCGGCGCAGGGCGTTGAAATCCGCAAGGGCGATTTCGTGATCGTGCGCACGGGCCATCAAGAACGTTGCCTCGCGGCGGGCGATTGGAGCGGCTATGCAGGCGGCGACGCGCCGGGGCTGAGCTTCGAGACCGCACGCTGGATCAAGGCCAATGACATTGCCGCCATCTGCGCCGACACCTGGGGCTGCGAGGTGCGCCCGAACGAGACCGACGAGGCCAATCAACCGTGGCACTGGGTCGTGATCCCGGCGATCGGCATTTCCATGGGCGAGATCTTCTACCTGAAAGAACTGGGCGAGGATTGCGCCGAAGATGGCGTTTACGAGTTCCTGTTCACCGCCCCGCCCCTGCACATTCCCGGCGCGGCAGGCTCGCCGATCAATCCCCAGGCGATCAAATGATCGTTTGGGGACGCCCCTCCTCGGTCAACGTCCAGAAAGTGCTCTGGGCACTGACCGAGCACGGCATGACGTTTGAAAACCGGGTCGTCGGCGGCAAATATGGCGGCACCGATACCGAGGCGTTCGCCGCCATGACCCCCGTCCCACGCGTTCCCGTCCTTCAGGACGGGGACCTGACACTTTGGGAAAGCCACGCGATCTTGCGGTATCTGTCTGGCGGGGTTTCGCCACTGGCGGATCAATGGATGGAATACACCACCTCTACCCTGCAACCGGCCTTCCTGCGGATGTTCTACGAACTTGTGCGCACCGCGCCAGAGGCACGGGTGCTGGATGCGGCGGCGCTGATCGCCGATTTCCTCGCCGCCGTGCCGCCGCTGGAATGGCAGTTGGCCAAGACCGAATGGCTTGGCGGCGACAGCTTTGGAATGGCCGATGTCGCGGCGGGCGCGATGATGTACCGCGCCTGCGATCTGTGTGATCCGCTAACCCCCGAAGTGGCCCGCTGGTACGAACAACTGAAGGACCGGGCCGCCTACCGCGACATCGTGATGACGTCCTACGAAGAACTTCGGGGCTAAAGCGCAATCCAAGAAGTAGGAGCCGGTTTTGGGGTCAGATTGCGCGTTCTTGATGCCTTCTAGAAATCCGCCACGGCTGTAAGGCGGATGATCTCGTCCATATTGGGGTTGTGGCGGCCGTCCATCGGATCGCCCTGCATCGGCACCTGCATCATGTGCCGCCCCAGCATTTGCGAGCGCTCATAAGCGGCACGCGACAAGGGCACGCGTTCGGCCGAATAGGCCTGCAAGCCTGCGCTCACATCGCCCGCCAAATGCCGCGCCAAGGCCAGCGCATCCTGCGCTGCTTTCGTCACGCCCATACCCACATGGGGCCGCGCCACGCAGGCCGCATCCCCCGACAGCGCCACGCGGCCCTTTGCGAAAGTGGGCGAGAGGTGGTCGTAGATCGGCGTGAAGAAGGGCCGTTCACTCTTGGCCAGAACGTGCTGAAACACGTCCGGCAACACCCGTGCGGCCGTCTCTTCCAACTGCGCCAGAACGTCGTCGCGCACCAGCGGCGGCGGGATCGAGATCGCGTGGGTCTGGCCGCTCGCGTCCGTCAGCATGTCCGTCAGGCCGTCTTGGCTGACAGGAAAATACCACACGAAGTTATAGCGCCGATGGCCGGGGCGCAGGTCATTGTTCTCGCCCGCGATGGGGTAGCCCACGATCTGCGTGCCCTGGGGCATGAACATGCCGAAGACGTCAAAGATGCGGTCCCGCATCTCGGGCGACAAATCCGCCTCCTGCGCCAGGGCGCGCCAGACGACATAGCCGGAATAGGCAGGCTGGACATCGGGTAACAGACGCGCCCGCACGGCCGAGCGGAAGCCATCGGCCCCGACCAGCAGATCAACGCGGGCCTCGGCACCACTCTCGAAGTGCAATGTGACGCCGTCGGCATCCTCGGTGTAAGAGGCAAGCATCTCACCCAAATGATACGCGTCATCGGGGATCAGCCGCCGCAGCGTTTGATACATGCGGTCCCAGGATGTCACGATCTGCGGGTAAGGCAGCGTCGTAACCCGCGCGCCGTCGCGATCAAAGACGACGCGGTCGTGCACCTGCACGCCCAGATCGGACGTGTCCGCGCCAACCTCGGCCAACGCATGAAGCAACTGCGGATGGGTCACGATGCCCGCACCGCGCCCCGACAGGGGCACGCCCACGCGCTCATGGACCTGCACCTGCCACCCTGCCTTGCGCAGGGCCGCAGCCGCAAACAGCCCTCCGATCGAGCCTCCGATAACCGCTGCTGTACCTGTCAAAATTTCGCCTCCGAACATGCCTTTGCAGTTCTTATTTATCACTCTATAAATAAAAGGCGAGTCTGTTGGAGATATGAAATGGCACAAATCGACCAAGACGCCTTCAAGGGGCCCCATTGGACGCCTGCGTTGATCGAGGACCTTGCGGCAGGCCGCGAAAGCGGTGCCGTGGGATCGGTAATGGTTAGCGAAAGCGCGCGGGCGCGGGTGTGGCTAATCACGATGCAGCCGGGCGATCGGCTGCCGTTTCACACCCATGTCCTGGATTACTTCTGGGTCGCCACGACCCCGGGGCGCGCCCGGTCCCGCTATGCGGATGGCACCGTCGCCGAGGTCGATTACGACATCGGCACCACGCGTCACTTCACCTTCAAGCAGGGCGAAAGCATGACACATGACCTTGAAAACATTGGCGACACGGTTTTGTGCTTCACGACGGTCGAATACCTCGACAGCCCGAACGCGCCGCTGTGCTAGGCACCGCGACGCGGGCGGGCCGGCGTCACGCGGTGGCGGCTTCCGGCAGGGTCGTCAAGCGCCCCTTGGCAAACAGCAGCGGGGCAGCGTCGCCGTGGCCATGGCGCTCGACCCGACCGATGAAAATCTCATGGTCGCCTCCATCGTAACGCGCATGGGTCGAGCATTCGAACACGGCAGCCGATCCCGCCAGCACAGGCACACCGCCGGTGCCTTTCGTCCACTCCAGCCCATCGAAGCGCTCTTCCACCGGGCTGGAGAAGATGCGCGGCAACTCGGCCTGCGCCTCGGACAACACGTTGACCGCGAAATGGCCGTTGGCGCGGAAGTCCGCAAGGCTCAGCGCCTTCAGCCCAAGACTCCACAGGATCAGCGGCGGGTCCATGGAGACCGAGTTGAACGACGAAATCGTCACCCCGATCGGCGCGCCAGAGCGGCTGGTGGTGGTGACAACCGCCACGCCCGTCGGAAAGCAGCCAAGGGTCCGCCGCAAATCCGTGGCGTTGATGATCTGATCGGTGATGGGGGTCGCAGCGTTCATGGTGTCCTCCTGTTCGCAGCACAAGGATGAGGTCAAAACGCATTATTTCAAATTATTATGCATGATTTTTTGAAGAATATTTCTTGATACACAAATTCCGTACCGACGTGCCTTGCGCCTTCCCCTTGGGTCGTGCCACGTCAAGGAAACGCTTGATCAAAGGACCCCTGCGATGACACAAGCCCGCCTCTCTCCGCTGCCACCCGACGCTTGGCCAGACGCGCTGGCAGATCTGGAAGATGCCTTTGCGGGGCGCCTGAACGTGTATCGCACCATGGCCCATCATCCGGATTTGGTGCGCGCCTGGGCCAATCTGCGCCAGCACGTGGTGCTGGACACCAGCCTGGGCCCTGCCGCGTCCGAGGTGGTGATCCTGCGCGCGGGGGCGCGGCTGAACTCGGACTATGAGTGGGGGCACCACGTGTCCCGCGCCCGCGTGCTGGGGTTCGAGGATGCCCGCATCGCTTCCCTCCGTGGCCCCTTGGACGCGATGGGGACCGACGACGCCACCCTCGCCCGCGCGGTGGATGAGGTGATTGACCAATCGCGGCTGTCGCCCGAAACCCTTGCCGCCCTTTCCGGATTGGTGGGTTCGCAAGGCGTGCTCGATCTCTTTGCCACCGTCGGGTTTTATTCCACCTTGGCCTTCATCGTGAACACATTCGACACCCCGCTCGACCCAGCGGTCACCGATGAGCTTGCGGCCCGCCCCCTGCCCGCCCCCTGAAGGACACTGTGCAATGACCTCCGCCCCCCACAGCAAACTGGCACATACGCCGATCAGTTTTTTCACCATCCCGATGGGGATTTTCGGCCTGTCGCTTGCCTTTGGCGCGGGCGGCTTTGCGCTGCCCGCCCTGATTGCGGGCGGCCTTGGGATCGTGTTGCTTGGGGTTTTGTTCGCGACGCTGGCCCTAAAAGGCCTGCGGCATCCGGCGGCGCTGAAGGCCGAGTGGACGCACCCGATCAAGCTGGCGTTCTTTCCCGCCACCAGCATCGCCATCCTCCTGATGGCGACGTTTCTTCTGGACCTCTCGCCCGAGTTGGCGCGCGTCGTGTGGATTATCGGTGCGGCGGCGCAAGGCGTGCTGACGCTGATCGTGATTTCCGCCTGGATCAGCCACCGGGCATTCGGGCCGGGGCAGCTGTCGCCCGCGTGGTTCATCCCCGCCGTCGGCAACCTCATGGCCCCCCTGGGCGGTCAGGCGTTGGGCTACATCGAGCTAAGCTGGTACTTCTACGCCGTGGGGATGCTGTTCTGGATCATTCTGCTGACGCTGGTCTTCAACCGTTTGATTTTCCACGATCCCTTGCCCGGAAAACTGCAACCAACCATCGTTATCCTGATCGCCCCCCCGGCGCTCGGATTCCTGGGGTGGGTTGGTTTTCACGGCGGCACGGTGGATGCGGTAGCGCATCTGATGATCAACCTCGGCTACTTCTTCACCGTGCTTGTGGCGCTGCAATTGCCCGCGCTGTTGCGGCTGCCCTTCGCCCTGTCTTTCTGGGCGCTGTCGTTTCCGCTGGCCGCCATTGCGGTCGTCAGCTTCCGCTACGCCGCACTGGCCGGGTCAACGCTGCACCTCATGTTCGGCTACGCGCTTCTGGCCGCCCTGTCGGTCGTGATTGTCGTGCTGGCGGTGCAGACCACGCGCGCGGCCCTGTCGGGGGCCTTGTTCCAGCCGGATTAAGCCGCCAACGGCGCGATCAGATCCGGGCCCTTGGCGCGGTTGGAATTCACCGTCCGATCCACCCGCCAACGCTGGTAGGTTCCCTCGGGAGCCGCCCGCATCAGCGGCGCGGCCTTGGCGTCGGTTTCGCCCAACCAGGTCGCCCAATCCTCGGGCGCAAGCACAACGGGTTCGCGGTGGTGGGTCTCGGACATCCAGTCCGAAGCGCCCGTGGTGACGATGGCGCAGGTGGTCAGGGGGCCCTCTTCCTCGCCCTTGTCCCAGGCCTGCCAGATGCCGGCGAAGACCAGCGGCGCCCCATCGGTGCGAGAGAAATACCACGGCAGCCGCGCGTCATCCTCGCCCTTGGTCCATTCATAGAACCCCGTGGCGGGAATCAGGCAGCGGCGGTCGCGCACGGCGGCGCGAAAGGCGGGCTTTTCGGCAATGGTTTCGGCCCGTGCGTTGATCAGCAAAGGGCCGCCGCCCGGCTTCTTGTACCAATGGGGGATGAAGCCCCAGCGCATCGGGCGGAACGCGCGTTGGGTGGAAGTCGGCCTCAGGCCCCGTCCCGTGTCCGAGGCCGTCACCACGCCCACCATATTTGTGGGGCAGATGTTGTAGTTCGGCGGCTGGGGGAGGTCGTTGGATGGCGCAGCCTGAAACAGCTGCGCCATGGCGTCATTGGGATGGGTCATCGTCATGCGGCCACACATGGCCGCATTAGACCCCGTTAATCACTTCCCGTAAACGGTGCGGTACGCGATTTCGTGGGCATCGCCCGGAAAGATCCCAAGGTCTTCGACGGCAAGGCGCGTCGGCATTGCCGAGATTTCGGCAACGGTGCGGTTGTAGGCGGCGCGCTTTTGAGCGGCAACGCGAAGGTTCGTGAAGTTCGAGGCCATGGTGCAACTCCTGTTTCGTGCGGTGGCTTTGTTTGTCTTGACCCCAATATGTTAGCGCCAACAGTTTTCACCAGCCCCGGTTTGCGAAGACCCGCCTTGCATGTTTTGCATGGCGACGCGGCGTCACGAAAAAACCGGCGCTGGTTGCCCAACGCCGGTTCAATTTGCCTATAATCCAGGCTGTTGCAGGATCACTCCGCCTGGGTGATGCGCCCGTCGGTGTAGGGCGTGTAGGGGCTGTTTTCCCCCAGATACGTCGCCACGACCTCTTCCAGACCCGGTCCGAAATCATAGGCGTTTTCCGCCGTGGTGAAGCTGGAATAGCCGTCGCCACCGCCGCGCATGTAGTTGTTGGAAACAACACCATAGACCGCTTCCAGATCGATCGGCGCATCGCCGATCATCACGTTGGAAATCCGGCTGCCCGGCTCCTGGCTGAGGTCGAAGGTGTAGGACATGCCCGAAACCTGCGGGAAACGACCCGCGCCATCGGCCACCTGGCTGACGCCGTTCTCCAGCGCCTCCACGATGCCCGCACCGGTCAGCTGGAAGGTGGCCAGCGTGTTCTGGAACGGCAGCACGGTGAAGACCTCACCCATGGTGACTTCGCCGCTGTCGATGGTGGCCCGCAGGCCGCCGCCGTTCTGGATCGCCACATCGATGCCCTGCTCGCGCACCCGCTCCAGCATGGCGTCCGCGACAAGGTTGCCCATGGCGCATTCCATTGCCCGGCACACCTCGCGCGAGCCTTCGATGACATCCGTGCTTTCGCCGATCACCTCGGCCATTGCCTCCTCGATGGGACCCGAAAGTTCGCTCACACGGGCCGCGATATCGGCATCCGGCGTGACAGAGGCGTCCAGCACCATCGTATCGCCCGAGGCGTAGACCACGTTACCGTCGTCATCAAAGGTCACCTCTAGATGGCCCAGGTACTTGGAATAGGCATAGGCCTGCACGATTGGAACAAACGCCCCGTCGGGGTTGGTGATCATCGTCGGATAGGCGCCCGCGCGGTCCGGGTCGGAGGACGACAGATAGGTGTGCGAATGCCCGCCCACGATCACGTCGATGCCGGTGACGGCCTCGGCGATACGAATGTCCTGGGGCAGGCCCACGTGGGTCAGGGCGATGATGATGTTCACGCCAGCTTCCGTCAGCGCATCAACATCCGCTTGCAGCGCGTCGATCTCATTCTGGAAGATGATGCTGGGGCCGGGAGAGGAGGTTTCCGCCGTATCCGTGGCCAGCGCCGAGATGATGCCGACCTGAATGCCGTTCACATCAAGGATCACGTGATCGGGCACCATCTCGTCGGACAGGACGTTGGATTGCGACAGGTCGAGGTTGCCAGAGATCACCGGGAAGCTGACCATTTCCACGAAGCGGGCCAGGTTCTCGGGGCCGTCGTCGAATTCGTGGTTGCCCACGGCCATGACGTCGAAGCCGATCGCCTCCATGAACTCGGCCTCGACCTCGCCCTTGTAGGTTGTGTACATCAGCGAGCCTTGGAATTGGTCGCCCGCATCGAGGACCAGCACATTCTCACCGGCGGCTTCCAGCTCACCGCGCAGGGTGTTGATGGCCGTCGCCACACGGGCCACGCCGCCAAAGCATTCACCCGCGGCGTCATCCTCGGCGCCACAGGTCGAATCGAACCGGTTGATCGGCTGGATGCGGCTGTGCAGATCGTTGATGTGCAGAAGGTGCAGCGTGGTGTCGGCACCAACGGGTGCAGCAACAGCAAGCCCCGCCACCATGGCGGTCGAGCCCAGAATACGAGCAAGCATAGGTAGTCTCCCCAAGGTTATTGTAGAACTGATGCCAGCTTGGCGTCGGCCCGCGTCCAAGTAAAGCGGCTTGATGACGGCAGGGTGACACTTGACGTTACGGCGCGCGCGGGGGAAACGATCTCATGCGGATTTACAAGATATTGCTTGCGGAGGAATGGGCCGCACTTGAAGCCACCGGAGAGACCCCCGGCGCGCCCATCGACGTGGCCGACGGCTACGTGCATTTTTCCACGGCAGAGCAAGCGGCAGAGACGGCGGCGAAGTATTTCGCCGATATCGACGGGCTGGTCCTTGCCGCGCTGGAAGCCGACGATCTGGGCCCCGCCCTGAAGTGGGAACCCTCGCGCGGCGGTGCCTTGTTCCCCCACCTCTACGGCCCCCTGCGCCGCGCCGATGTGATCTGGCACGCGCCCCTGCCGGTGGTGGACGGGGCGCATGTCTTCCCCGCGGACCTCTGAGATGCTGGAGAAACTTGGCCTTCCCCTGCTGCGGCGGCTCGACCCCGAGCGTGCCCATGGCCTTGCGCTAATGGCCTTGAAGGCGGGTGTCGGGCCGTCCGACGGCCCCTTCACGTCCGCGCGCGTCGCGACCCGGATTGCGGGCATGGATCTGCCCAACCCTATCGGCCTCGCCGCCGGTTTCGACAAGAACGCAGAGGTCGCAGGCCCGCTGCAACGCGCCGGTTTCGGCTTCATCGAAGTGGGCGCCGCCACCCCGCGCCCGCAGCCCGGCAACGCCAAACCCCGCCTCTTCCGCCTGACCGAGGATCAGGCCGCCATCAACCGCTTCGGCTTCAACAATGACGGCGCGGATGCCATCGCCGCGCGGCTGAACGGGCTTCAGCGCGACATTCCCATTGGCCTCAACCTCGGCGCGAACAAGGACAGTGCGGACCGCGTGGCGGATTTCGCCCATGTCTTCCGCACCTGCGCGCCCCACATCGATTTCGCCACGATCAATGTCTCCTCCCCCAACACCGAGAAGTTGCGCGACCTGCAAGGCAAAGCGGCGCTTCGCCAAATAATCGCGCAGGTCGATGCCGCCCGGACGGACACCCCCGCCGGGTCAACCGTCGCCCTGTTCCTCAAGATCGCCCCGGACCTCAGCGAGGCCGAGTTGGCCGACATCGCCGAAGTTGCGCTGGACAGCCCCCTCCAGGGGATCATCGCCACCAACACCACGCTGGACCGCAACGGCCTGCACAGCCGCCACGCGGGCGAGGCGGGCGGCCTCTCAGGCCAGCCTCTGTTCGAGAAATCGACCCGCGCGCTGGCCCGCCTTTATCGCCTCACCGACGGCACGCTGCCCCTGATCGGCGTGGGCGGTGTGGCCTCGGCCGAGCAAGCCTATGCCAAGATCCGCGCGGGCGCTTGCGCCGTGCAGCTCTACACCGGGCTTGTCTACGGCGGGCTTTCGATGGTCACGAAGATCGCCAAGGGCGTCGACGCGCGCCTTCAACGCGACGGCTTTGCCAATGTCGCCGCCGCCACCGGCACCGGAGCAGACGAATGGACCTGACCCTTTGGCACAACCCGCGCTGCTCCAAATCCCGCGCCGCCCTGGCGCTTCTGGAAGACGCGGGCCACGCACCCGGCGTGCGCCTTTACCTGCAAAACCCGCCCACCGAGGCAGAAATCGAAGATCTCCTGGCCAAAATGGACGTCGCGCCGCGCGCGCTGATGCGTCGGGGCGAAAAGCTCTACAAGGACCTCGGGTTGGCAGATGCCGATGATGCCGCGCTCATCGTCGCCATGGCCACCCACCCGATCCTGATAGAACGCCCGATCCTCATCACCCCCAAGGCCGCCGCCATCGGCCGCCCGCCAGAGGCGCTCCTGCCCCTGCTCTAGGCGCGCCGCGCACCGCAGCGCCCGCAAACCGGGCACCGGCTCCTTCATTCATCTTGCCAAATACAACTCAAGATCCCTCACCCCGCCGCCCGCTCCAATGCCGGGTAGCGGGCACCCAGGGTCACCCCCCGCGCCGCGAAAGAAATCAACAGCGCCGCCCAGACCCCGTGATTGCCGAACGCCGGGATCAGGACCGCCGCGGCCCCCACGTAGATGCAGGCGCTCAGGATCATCATGTTGCGCATGTCCCGGCCCCGCGCCGCGCCGATGAAGATGCCGTCCAGCATCCAGGCGGCGCAGCCCACCAGCGGCGCGATCGCCATCCACGGCAGGAACACCCGCGCCATGGCCTGCACCTCGGTGTCCTTGGCCAGAAGGTCGATCAACCATGGCCCGCCAAACCAGAACGCCGCCCCCATGGCGAAGCAGATCCCCAAGCCCCAGACCGACGTCAGCACGGCCGAGCGGCGCACGCGTGCCGGGTCCTGCCGCCCATAGGCGCGCGCGATCAGCGTCTCGGCCGCGAAGGCGAAACCGTCCATGGCATAGGCCGTGAGGTATAGGAACTGGATCAACACCTCGTTGGCGGCCAGCGTCACATCGCCGAACTGCGCGCCCAGAAACGTGAACGATGTGAACATCGCCACCAACAGCGCCGAGCGGATCAGGATATCCACGTTGAGAAGCGCCATTTTCACCAGCCGCGCCCGCTCGAACACCCTTGGCCAATCGCGCCACGCGGGCCGGGCGAAGGCGCTTTGGCAAAACCACAGGCCCACGCCTGCGCCAACGACCTCGGCAATGGCCGAGGACAAGGCCACGCCCTCCACGCCCCACCCAAAGCCCAGCACGAACAGGAAGTTCAGCGCGATGTTGAGGCTGTTCATGATCAACTGGATCGCAAAAACCGCCCCCGTGCGCTCTTGCGCGACCAACCACCCCGTCAGTGCAAAAACCGAGATCGCGAAGGGCGCGGTCCAGATGCGGATGAAAAGGTATTGCCGCGCCAGCGCCTCGACCTCGGGCGTCGTCGGCTCCCACGAAAATGCGGCCCAGATCATCACCGGATAAAGCGCGATCAGCAAAAGCCCTCCCACCCCCGCAATCATCAACGCGCGCGTCAGGATGGCCGAGACCTCGGCCGTGTCGCCTGCCCCTTCCGCCTGCCCCACAAGGCCCACGGTGCCCATGCGCAGGAAGCCGAAGATCCAGAAGACGCTCGACAAGATGATCGCGCCGATGCCCACGGCGCCAATCGGGGCCGCCTCGCCCATCTGCCCCACCACGCCCACGTCGACGATGCCCAGCAGGGGCACCGTGGCGTTAGAGATCACGATCGGCAGCGCGATCTTCAGCACCCGTTTGTGGGTCAAGGGTTTGGGCGGCGTGGTGACCTCGGGGGACGTTTCCATTGGCGCGCTACGGGGCGTCAGGTGTCAGCGGCGCGGGCATCAGGAAATGTCCGGTCGCCTGCGCAAACAGCTTTTCGCGGTTATCCTGCCAGGCCTCCACATGGACACTGGCATAGCGGCGGCCCGAGCGGTTGACCCGCGCCCGCGCATAGGCGTCGCGCGGCAGGCCCGTGCGCAGGTAATCCACGGTGAAATCAATCGTCTTGGGCATCCGGGGCAGCGACTGGGGCGTCAGCGCATCGGCATCAAGCCGCCCGGTCTCGATCTGATCCCAAAGGATGTTGAACCCCAACTCCATGATCGCCGCGACCTCAAGGAACGAGGCCGTCGCCCCACCATGGATCGCGGGCAGAAGCGGGTTGCCGATCAGCTTGTCGTGGTAGTTCAGCACCGCCGTCAACTCGTCGCCGCGGCGGTCAAAGGTAATTCCCATGGTCGCGATATAGGGCACGCCGGCGATCAGCAGCGACAAGGCGCGGTCGCGGCGGCCCTTGATGACATCGACAGGTTCGGGACGGGGACGGGCCATGGCTCAGCCCCCCGCCACGGTGAACGCACCGGTCGCCGCTGCCACGGGGCGGGTCTGGTCCTCGTCGAAGGCTTCTGCGCGCACGAAGGCCACGGACCGCGTGACGTTGTAGCAATGCGCGCGCGCCGTGATCCTCTCACCGGGCGTGGCAGGGCGCATGTAATCGATGCGCAGGTCCAGCGTTGCGGTGGCCGCTGTGACCTGCGGGTGGCTCATTACCGCCGCTCCGCCGCAGGTGTCCATCAGCGCCGAGACCGCGCCGCCGTGGATCACGCCCGTGGCGGGATCGCCGACCAAATCCTTGGAATAGGGCATGGAAATCACCGCGCGCCCATCCGCCATCTCTTCCATTTCCATCTGCAAGGCCTTGGAAAACGGCAGGGCTTCGATGAACCGCCGCACCGGGTGGGACTTGTCGTTCTGAAGTGTCTTGTCCGCCATGGGTCCCTCTTCCGCGTTACCCTTCTAGGTGTCACGCCGAGGCGCGGCAGGCGCAAGGGGTTTTACTTAACATCCCCGCCAACTCGCGGCATACTCGGATAACGTTACGTATTTCTTGGGACGTAAAGATATGTCTGAGGACCGCCTCGACTTCAAACAGATGTGCGCGCGTTTCGACGTGACGCCCCGCACCTTGCGCCACTACGAATATATCGAGCTTCTGTCGCCCGAACGAGAGGGCCGTGCCCGCTTCTACGGCCCGCGCGAATTGGCCCGCATGACCCTGATCCTGCGCGGGCGGCGCTTCGGGTTCTCGCTCGAAGAGATCCGCCAATGGCTGGAGATTTATGATCGTGGCGAGGGCTGGGAAGGCCAGCGTGACATCTGGATCGCCAAGGCCGATGCGCAACTGGAAGAACTGCGCGCGCGCCGCAAGGAACTTGATGAGATCATCGAAGAACTTCGGGACCTGCGCGACGCCAGCGCGGCTTCATAGCCCCCCTCAGCGGGACCCAGAGCGCCCGGCCACCAACCAGTGCAGCCGGTATACTTTTGAACACCAGCGCCTCGGTGAAGCTGGCCCAAAGGTCTGCCCCCCGCTCCTTGCGCAGCACCATGTCCGCATCAACGTAGACCCCGCCGTGGCGTTGCAGCACCGCGAGGCGGAAAACGTCACTTTTCATCGAGGCATGGGGCGCGATGTCATAGGCTTCGGCCACGACGTTGGGGAACCCATCGGCCAGAAGCGCGCGTGCTTCGGTGTCATTCCAGACCCGATGGCTCACCCCCGCCGCCGCCGCGACCTTGCCGCAATGGCGCAATAGCTTCTGGACCTGGTGTGGGGGATCGTTGTCCCAATACTGATGCAGGATGCGCGGCGGCCGCGCGCGCTGCTGCGCGCCGATCACCGATACGGCCTGAGCCAGGTTAAGCGCCTTGCTTGCCTCATTGGGTGCCTCGGCTTGCTAGGGCGCACGTGACCCCTCGGGCCCCGTTGGCGCGTCAGCCCCTGTTGGCTTCACTTGCACCTCATGTCGCCCCACGTCGCCTCAAATCTGGACCTTCAAAACGCTACACCGCCCGGGAATCAACGGCAAGGCAGCCCCTTTCAGCGCCCAAACCGCTTTGCAAAAGTTTCGCATGACCATGCGTCAACTTGGTTAACCTTTCGTCAACGCCAAAGTGACGCAACGTCCATGTTACGTAAACCTGATCGCGACTTGTACGGTAGCCCAACGACTCGCACATGGACCTCAATGTTGAATGTTTGATCATAGTGAGACTCAAGCCATGACCACGGAAACCATGACGATCCGCGAGATGTGCGACGCCTACGATGTTACACCACGCACCCTGCGCTTCTACGAATCCAAGGAACTGCTCTACCCGATCCGGGAAGGTCAGCGCCGCCTGTTCACCCGCCGCGACCGCGCGCGCCTGAAGCTGATCCTGCGCGGCAAGCGGTTTGGATTCAGCCTCGAAGAAATTCGCCAGCTGCTCGACCTCTATTACGTCGGCGACAGCCAGGAGACGCAGTTGGTCAGCACGCTTTCAATTGCCCGTGACCGCCTGAGCGACATGGAAAAACAACGCGCAGAACTTGATGAAGCCATCGATGAGCTGCGCAACCAGATGACCCTTGTGGCCGAAATGCTGACAAGTCGCAGCAGCGCCGCCTAGCCATCACTTTCGGGAGACCCCCTAATGCCGAGCTACACCGCCCCCACCAAGGACATCCAGTTTGTCCTGCACGATGTGCTGAATATCTCGGGACATGCGACGCCGGGCTACGGCGATCTTGACCGTGATTTCACCGGTGCCATTCTCGGCGAAGCCGGAAAGATCGCGTCCGAGGTTTTGTCGCCCCTGAACGCGGTCGGCGATACCGAGGGCTGCGTGATGGACAACGGCGTCGTCCGCACGCCCACGGGCTTCAAGGACGCGTTCGCGCAAATGTCCGAGGGCGGCTGGCCCGGCATCGACATGCCCGAAGACTTCGGCGGCATGGGCCTGCCCTATGTGATGAACACAGCGGTGGGCGAAATGTTCTCCGGCGCCAACATGGCCTTCACCATGTACCAGGGCCTGACCCACGGCGCGGCCTCCGCGATCCTTGTGCATGGCACCGAGGGTCAGAAGGCCACCTATCTGCCCAAGATGGTCTCCTGCGAATGGACCGGCACCATGAACCTGACGGAACCACATTGCGGCACCGATCTGGGCCTGATGCGCACCAAGGCGGAACCGCAGGGCGACGGCACCTACAAGATTTCCGGCCAGAAGATCTTCATCTCGGCCGGTGAACACGACATGGCCGACAACATCGTCCACCTCGTGTTGGGCAAGATCGTCGGCGGCCCCGAGGGGATCAAGGGCGTGTCGCTGTTCATCGTGCCCAAGTTCCTGGTGAACGAGGACGGCTCGGTTGGCGCACGCAACGGCGTGTCCTGCGGCAAGATCGAAGAGAAGATGGGCATCCACGGCAACTCCACCTGCGTGATGAACTACGACGAGGCCACGGGGTACCTCTTGGGCGAAGAGCACAAGGGCATGCGCGCGATGTTCACCATGATGAACGAAGCGCGTCTGGGCGTCGGCATGCAAGGCCTGGCCCAAGCCGAGGTCGCCTACCAGAACGCGCTGGAGTACGCCAAGGACCGCCTGCAAGGCCGCGCCGTCACCGGCGTTGAAAACCCCGACGGCCCCGCCGATCCGCTGATCGTCCACCCCGACATCCGCCGCAACCTGATGGAGCAGAAAAGCTTTGCCGAAGGCGGCCGCGCGTTTCTTCTGTGGGGCTCTTCGCTGATCGACGCCGCCCACCGGGGCGAGGACAAGGACGCCGATGGCCTGATCTCTCTGCTGACGCCCGTCATCAAGGGCTTCCTGACGGACAAGGGCTTCGACATGACCATTCAGGCCCAGCAGGTCTATGGTGGCCACGGGTATATCGAGGAATGGGGCATGTCCCAATTCGCCCGCGATGCCCGGATCGCGATGATCTACGAGGGGGCCAATGGCATCCAGGCGCTCGATCTGGTGGGCCGCAAGCTGGCGCAAGACGGCGGCAAGCACGTCATGGCGTTCTTCGATCTGGTGAAGGGCTTCTGCAAGGAGAATGCCGAGGTTGAGGGGATGGAAGACTTCATCGCGCCCTTGAAAGCCGCCTCCAAGGACCTGCAAGCAGCGGGGATGTACTTCATGCAGGAAGGCATGAAAAACCCCAACAACGCGCTCTCGGGCTCGACCGACTTCATGCACCTCTTCGGGCATACCTGCCTGGGGCTGATGTGGGCGATGATGGCGAAGGCCTCGCTCAAGGCGCTGGCGGACGGCACGTCTGACCCGGTGTTCCATGAGACGAAGCTGGCGACGGGCCGGTTCTACATGACCCGCACCCTGCCGATGACCTCCGTGCACCTGACCCGCATCCAGGCGGGCGGCGAGGCGGTCATGGCGCTGGACGCCGCCAACTTCTGATGATTCGGCGGCGGCGCACTCTGCTACTGGGGCTCACCTTTTTGCTGGTGGGCCTCGCGTGGACCGTTTGGGGGTGGTCCGTGGGCTGGAGCGAAATGCATCTTGGCCCGTCCGAGCGGACCCGGACACTGCTTGAAATTCCTTGGGCCTTTATTGTCGTGGGAATTCTCACCATCATCGGCTCACGTTTCATATGGGAGGATCCCTGATGCCCAAACGCCTGCGCCTGACCCGCCGCACCAACATCGCCACGACAGAAGACGCCTACCGAAAACTGCGCACCCTCTCCAAGGAGGCGGGCCTGGACGAGGGCGAATTCCTGTCCTTCGTGTTCGAGAACTGGGGCAGCGTCATCAACGAAGAAAAATTCATTGCCCGCATCCGGATCTTCAATTCCGAGTTGGAGGACCGCAAACGATGATCCGTGCCGCCCTCCTCCTGATCGCGCTTGCTCCCCTGCCCGCTTCGGCGCAATCGGGCTTCGTCTTCGGCCAGCCCCCCGCCGCGACAGATACTCCCCGCGCGCTGGACATCTTTTCCCATATCGAAGGCTACGCCGAATTCACCGCCGAGCGTCACGGCGCCGTGACCCAACCGCTCGCAACAGAGCTTGGCACCGACCTGCTTCTGCGCATCTTCCGCAACACCTGCCTCGGGATCGAGCGGGGCCAGTCCCTGGCCGAGATCACCCCCAACGGCTTCGCGCCCTACGAAACCCTGCCCTATTCCTTCGGCGACGTCACCGCGCCGCTGTTCACGCCGGGCCGCCGGGTTCTGTCGCCCACCGGCTCCATTGATGCCGACGAAGGCAACGGCCACCCATCCATCTGGCTGGCCCCTGAAGAGACCGGCATGACCTGCCGCATCGAATGGCACATCGGCCCCGACGTGCCCGAGGCGCGTCAGCAATCCATCGCGAATTACCTGCAACAGTGGGTGCCGTGGAGCTTCGCGCTGATCCACGCCTCGCGCCCCTTCGCGGGCGGCACGCCCCCGCTTACCAGCGCCACCGAGTGGGACCGCCCCTGCGGCGACAGGTGGTGTCCGATGACAATCGTCCATTCGTTCCCTGCGGGCCGCATCAGCATCGAGACGACCCTCAACATCACCGACATCGAAGGCAGCGCCCCATGACCAACACGCTCTATTGCTTTGGCGAAAGCGGCAACGCCTACAAGGCCGCGCTGGCGCTGGAACTGGCAGGCATTCCCTGGCAAGCCGCCCATGTGGATTTCTTCAACGGCGAAACGCGCACGCAAGAATTCCGCGCACTCAACCCGATGGGCGAGGTTCCCGCCCTCGACACCGGCGACGAAATCATGACCCAATCCGGCGTGATCCAGCATTGGGTGATGGAAACGACCGGAAAGCTGACAGGCGACACGCCGCGCAACGTGTTGCGCTGGACGATTTTCGACAACCAAAAGGTCTCGGGCGTCGCGGGCCCCCTTCGGTTCCTGATGAATTTCCTGCCCGAGGAAAAGCGCAACGCCGATGTGATCGCCTTCCACGCAGGCCGCCTGAAGGCGTCGTTGCAGATCCTGGAGGGGGAGCTGACAAAGCGCGATTGGCTGGCGGGCGACGCGATCAGCTGTGCCGACATCTCCTGTGCCGGATACCTCTTCTATGAAGAGCCCTTCACCTTCACCCGCGCCGACTATCCGGCCATCGACGCATGGCTGACGCGGATTACTGAGACGCCCGGCTGGAAACACCCCTACGACCTGATGGCGCGGGCCTTCCCCGGATGATCCTTGCACCCGCGACCTTCCCCCTAGCCAAAGCGCGCCTGCCTTGGCACCTTCGCCGTAAGGAAGGACACAAGGCGCGCCGATGGTCAGCAAACTCGCCCTCGGGGCAATCTGGGGATATCAGCGATACGTTTCTCCCTACAAAGGGTTCCGCTGCGCGCATTCGGTGCTGCACGGTGGAACGGGCTGTTCGGGCTATGCCAAACACGCGATCCGCGATCACGGGTTTTGGGGCGCGCTCCCAACCATCCGGCAACGGTTTCGCGATTGCAGATCCGCGTCCGAAACACTCCGGGCCAATTGCGCCGTCCATGCCAATTGGGCGGAAGAGCAGGCCAATGACAGCCCCCGTCGCGGGCGCAAGCGCCGCAAGAAATCCAAGGACAGCGGCTGGTTCGGAAATGCCTGCGACTGTGGCGATGTCGCCTTTTGCGGCCTTGCCCTGCCCGCTTTCTGTGCTGCCGGAAGCGCCGGCGCGCAGGATAGCACGCCCGACAAGCTTGGCGTCCCCGTTGAAGGGGGCGGCGCAGACGGCTGCGGCGGTCTCGATTGCGCGGCCCCGTCGTGTGATGGCTGTGGCGGCTGCGATTGCGCCCCGTCCTGCGGGTAACGGCGCCTCCCTTGGGGGCGCAAACGTGCCCACATCGCCCCGAAATGCATGCCCCGGTTGTACCGCCGCACCCGGACCACCCATATTCTGATCATCCCTCGCCCGCCCCGCGGTGCCAGAGCTTTGGAGACACCCCATGACCGATGCCTATATCTACGACGCGATCCGCACCCCCCGTGGCAAGGGCCGCCGTGACGGTGCCCTGCACGAGGTCACCTCGGTGCGGCTGTCCGCGTTCACGCTCAACACCCTGAAAGAACGCAACGGCCTTGAAGGCCACGCCGTCGAAGACGTGATCTGGGGCAACGTCACCCAGGTGATGGAACAGGGCGGCTGCCTTGCGCGCGCCGCTGTTCTGGCCTCGGACCTTGACGAAAGCATCCCCGGCCTTGCGATCAACCGCTTCTGCGCGAGCGGTCTGGAGGCCGTGAACCTTGCCGCCAACCAGATCCGCGGCGGCGCGGGCGACGGATATATCGCGGGCGGGGTCGAGATGATGGGCCGGGTCCCCATGGGCAGCGACGGTGCCGCCATGGCCGTGGACCCGCAACTGGCCATGGACAGCTATTTCGTGCCGCAAGGCATTTCCGCCGATATCATCGCCACCGAATACGGCTTCACCCGTGATGAGGTCGACGCCTATTCGGTGGAATCCCAGAACCGGGCGGCGGCGGCCTGGGCCGACAACCGCTTTGCCCGCTCCGTCATCACGGTGAAGGACCAGAACGGCCTGACCATTCTGGACCGCGACGAATACATGCGCCCCCAGACGGACATGCAATCGCTCGGCGCGCTCAAGCCCGCGTTCAAGGAGATGGGTGAAATGATGCCCGGCTTCGACGCAGTGGCGCTTATGAAATACCCGCATCTGGAGGCGATCAACCACATCCACCACGCGGGCAATTCCTCGGGCATCGTGGACGGCGCCGCCGCCATTCTGGTGGGTAATAAGGAGTTCGGCGAAAAATGGGGCCTCAAGCCCCGTGCCCGCATCCGCGCCAACGCCAAGATCGGCACCGACCCCACGATCAACCTCACCGGCCCTGTGCCCGTGACGACCAAGATCCTGATGGAAAACGGCATGAATATCGGCGACATCGACCTGTTCGAAGTCAACGAGGCCTTCGCCGCCGTCGTCCTGCGCTTCCTGCAAGCCTTCGACGTCGATCCTTCCAAGGTGAACGTGAACGGCGGCGCGATTGCCATGGGCCACCCGCTGGGGGCCACGGGGGCCATGATCCTCGGCACGCTACTGGATGAGATGGAGCGCACGGACAAGGAAACCGGGCTTGCGACGCTTTGTGTCGCGGCGGGCATGGGGTCGGCCACGATCCTGGAACGCGTGTAGCCCATGGCCCAGACGCCCGACAATCTCGATACCGATCCGAACCTGTGCGATACCCGCGCGCAGGAGATCTACCAGACGCACCTCGACATCACGAGCGCGCTGGTCCTTTCGGGCGATACCCATACCTTCGCGCGCGATCACATCGCCTCCGTCTTCATCTACCGCACCGGCGAAGGCACGACCGTGGTCGAGACCGTCGAGGATCAGAACAAGGACATGCAGAAAGTCTCGCAGTGGCTGATCAACCGCGGCGCGACCGAATATCACCGCATCGCGCGGCAGGCCCGGTTCCTTTCGCCCAACATGATCGAGGGGTTTCACACCACCTATGCCATGCACGGCGCGGTCAACCTGACAAAGCCCTACCACAGCCGCCAGTTGCTGCGGCTTGAAGACGGGCAATGGCGCACGCAGATGGCCGAACATGAACTGGCCGCCTGCTTGTTCATCAACAAGACGCCCACGCCCATGCCGGGCCTCTTTTCGGGCCCATGGCAATTGGACCGCGCCGCCCCAACCCATTCCGAGGCCGATGCCATCCGCATCTACGCCGATGCCATCGCCCAGATGGACGACGACATGAACAGCGATGATTTCGACAGCTGGACCACCCGCTTCGCCCTTCTCGCGCAAATGCACCACTACGACGGCGATTTCAACATTCAACACCCCGAGGATCTGCGGCCCTTCTTCACCCGCATCCGCAACAGGATGCACGAACTGGGCGCGACCCACATCAAGCGCACCGCCACCTTCGCGGCCTTCAGCGAACCCGGGCGCATCCTGGGCTATCACGACGCCGTGCTGCTGCGCGATGGCGCGCCCTGCTTCACGCCGGTCAAAAGCCGCCAAATCTATGAACACCGCGACGGGCAATGGCTTTGCGTGTCGATCACCAATTCAATGAAGGCCGCGTTCCCCAGCGATACCGTCCTTCAACCCACCCCTGCGCTGCCCACGATCCGCCAGATCGAAGAAAGGATGACCAAATGACCGATTTCACCATGGAAATCGACGCCGAAGGCGTCGCCGTGATCACCTGGGACGTGCCGGGAAAGTCGATGAATGTGCTCAACCGGGAGGCCTTCACGACCTGCGAGGCCCTGATCGATCAGGCCCTGGCCGACGACGCCGTGAAAGGCATTGTCATCACCTCGGGCAAGTCCACCTTCGCAGGCGGGATGGACCTCAACGTACTGGCCTCGATCCGCAACGAATCCGGCGACAACCCCGCCGAGGGGCTGTTCAACTTCACGATGAACGGCCACCGCATCCTGCGCAAGATTGAACGCGCAGGCATGGAGCCCAAGACCAACAAGGGCGGCAAACCCATCGCATGCGCCATTCCCGGCACCTGTGCGGGCATCGGCACGGAAATCGCGCTCGCCTGCCACCACCGGGTGATGGCCGACAACCCCAAGGCCAAGATCGGCCTGCCCGAGATTCTCGTGGGCCTCTTTCCCGGCGCGGGCGGCACCACCCGCTATTCCCGCATGGTCGGCGCCATGGCCGCAGCACCCGTGCTGCTGGAAGGCCGGATGCTGGACCCGAAAAAGGCCAAATCCGCGCAACTGGTGGACAACGTCGTCCCCGCCGAGGGACTCCTGCAAGCCGCGAAAGACTGGGTCCTCAACGCCTCCCCCGCCGATATCGTCAAGCCGTGGGACGCCAAGGGCTACAAGATGCCCGGCGGTGCCCCCTATCACCCCGCGGGTTTCATGACCTTCGTGGGGGCCTCCGCCATGATCCACGGCAAGACCAAGGGCGTCTACCCGGCGGCCAAGGCGCTGCTCTCGGCCATCTATGAAGGCGCACTGGTGGACTTCGACACCGCCCTGAAGATCGAGGCGCGCTATTTCACCCAGATCCTGATGAACCCCTCGTCGTCGGCCATGATCCGCTCGCTCTTCATCAACAAAGAAGCGCTGGAAAAGGGCGCGAACCGCCCCGCTGTGCCGGACCAAACCGTGAAAAAGGTCGGCATCCTCGGCGCGGGCATGATGGGCGCGGGCATCGCCTACGTCTCGGCCAATGCAGGCATCGAAGTGGTCCTGATCGACGCCAAGCAGGACTCTGCGGACAAGGGCAAGGCCCACGCCGAAGGCATCCTCGACAAGGGCGTGGCCCGCAAGAAGGTCACGTCTGAAAAGAAGGCCGAAGTCCTCGCCCGCATCACCGCCACCACCGATTACGCCGCCGTCAAAGGCTGCGACCTGATCGTAGAAGCCGTGTTCGAAGACCCGAAGGTCAAGGCAGAGGTCACGCAAAAGGCCGAGGCCGCCATGTTGGACACCGGCATCTTCGCCACCAACACCTCCACCCTGCCGATCACCATGCTCGCCAAGGCCTCCGCGCGGCCCGAACAGTTCATCGGCATCCACTTCTTCTCTCCCGTCGACAAGATGGCGCTGGTAGAGATCATCAAGGGCAAGCAAACCGGGGACGTCGCCGTGGCCAAGGCGCTGGATTTCGTGCGCCAGATCCGCAAGACGCCCATCGTCGTTAATGATGAACGCTTCTTCTACGCCAACCGCTGCATCCTGCCTTACGTCAACGAAGGCGTGCGCATGTTGCAGGAAGGCGTGGCCCCGGCCCTGATCGAGAACGCCGCCAAGCTGGTCGGCATGCCGCTGGGTCCGCTGCAACTGACCGATGAGACCTCCATCGATCTCGGTGCCAAGATCGCCCGCGCCACCAAGGCGGGCGACCCGGACTATGACGACACCACGGACGAGCTGATTTTCTGGATGGAGGCCGAGGGCCGCCTCGGGCGCAAGGCCAACGCGGGCTTCTATAGCTATGACGACAAGGGTAAGCGCACGGGCCTCTGGGACGGACTGGGCGCGCGCTACGCGGTCAAGGACGACCAGCCCGATCTGACCGACGTGCAGCACCGCCTGCTGTTCGCCCAGGTGTTGGAGGCCGTCCGCGCGTTGGAGGCCGGCGTTCTGATGGACATCCGCGAAGGCGACGTGGGCGCGATCCTGGGCTGGGGCTTCGCGCCGTGGTCCGGTGGCCCGTTCTCCTGGCTCGATATCCTCGGAACGCCCTATGCCGCCGAACGCTGTGATCAACTGACCGAGCAATACGGCCCCCGCTTCGCCTGCCCAGCCCTGCTGCGCGAAATGGCCGACAAGGGCCAAAGCTTCTACGGCCGCTTTGGGGAAGGTCCCGCCGCGAACGCGGCATAATCAACAAGGAACAGGAAAGCCGCCTAGGCTCGCCTGTGACGTTTGATCTGGGAAAGGGGGCGTCACGGCCCCCTTTTTCATGGGCACGATCACAGGGAATCGCATCTGTCAATATTGGGAAACCGCGTCTAACCCGCTAGACAGGTTTGAATTAATTCTAGGACAGCATTCAATCAAAGGACAAAGACAGTGACCAAAGATCAATCCATCCCCGCCACGAC
This sequence comes from Gymnodinialimonas phycosphaerae, assembly GCF_019195455.1. Classification (NCBI taxonomy): domain Bacteria; kingdom Pseudomonadati; phylum Pseudomonadota; class Alphaproteobacteria; order Rhodobacterales; family Paracoccaceae; genus Gymnodinialimonas; species Gymnodinialimonas phycosphaerae. Next base: position 1,762,545 of record NZ_JAIMBW010000001.1, read on the forward strand.
CGAGCTGTCCGACGATGACCTCGACCAAGTCCAAGGCGCAGGCAACCGCATGCAGCAAGCTTCCGCCAAGGGCATCGTCCTGTCCAGCGAGAGCGAAGAGCCCACCTTCAAGCGAGACCGCAAAGGCATCATCATGTCCAGCGAAAGCGAGGAGCCATCCTTCCGCAAAAGCGAAAAGGGCATCGTCGCGCAAACCGGAACTGGCGAGATTTGATCGCCACCTCCGGCCCCTCACATTTTCAAAGGACAACACAATGACCAAAACCCCTGATCATATCCCCGCAACCGAGCTGTCCGACGATGACCTCGACGCCGTGCAAGGCGCAGGCAACCGCGTGCAGCAGGCCTCCACCAAGGGCGTCATCCTGTCCAGCGAAGGCCGCGAGCCGAGCAAAGGCGTCGTCCTGTCCAGCGAGAGCCATGAGCCGACCTTCAAGCGCGACGCCAAGGGCATCGTCCTGTCGAGCGAGACCGAAAACCCTCGAGGCAAATAAGGCCGCACGCCGCTGCCACTGTCGCTGTCGCCCGATGCGCCCGTGACAAACGACCGACACGGAGGGCGCGCGCGTGAATTCTTCTATAATAATGGGATATTTTTTGAAATCAAATGCTTAACACCCTGCTCAAGCTTGAGCAGGGTGTTGAACCGGGTCAGAACCGGTACGCGGCCCCGATCCCGAAAGACGTGACCGTCACGTCCTGCCCCGAGAAGTTGTTCAGGTTCGTGCGCGTGATATCCGCGCCGATCATGATATCCTCGTTCAGCATGTAGTCCGCGCCGATCCCGTAGTAGGACCCGAACTCGGACTGGCGGCTGTTGGCGGCATTCGTCATCACCCCGAGGGTCTGACCGACGCCGCCCGTGACCAGCACCGGCCCCAGATCGTAGCCGATCTCGATGCCCGCCCGGAACAGCATGTCGAGGGTCGGATCGGGCGTCGCGGCGGGGATCAGCGGCTCCACCCCGACGTTGCCGAACGTGGCCGAGCCCGTGGCCCCCAACACGACATTGCCCAGATCATAGCGGTAGCCGCCGAAGGCACCCACCATCGGGCCACTGCCCTCATTCAGGGTCACGCCGCCCGGCGTGTCGATGTCGACGCGGGCAAGCTCAAGCAGGCCACCTGCGTAAAAGCCGGTCCAGTCAGTATTCTGTGCCGAGGCCGGGGCGGCGACGCCCATCAAGGCCACGCACGCGAAAGCGCGGAAAAACTGCATATCTGCCTCATGTGTTTTTGTTCGTTTTGATTGTGGATAAGTCTGCACCAAGGTTGAAAGCAACACAATTGCTTGTGAGACCGCAAATATCTTGTGACCCGTGCAAATCGCCCACATCGGCCCCGCATTAGCCCCAAATCAGCCCCAGATCAGCAATGTCTCGCCGATTTCTTCTCGCTTCTCCGACGGAAACCCCGGCCGCCTGCGTGGTGACATCGTCCCCGGCAGCTTTCGGGCTGCCAGCCGCCTGCCCTCTTCTCTCATCCCTGCCGGGGGCAGGCGGCCCATTCCCCCTTCCCTTTTTCCCACCCCTCCGGCAAAACTCTTGCCAGCTTTCTGGGAGGATGCGCCGATGGGTTGGATGAAAGATGAGACCGGGCTGGAAAAGACGCCCGCCAATTTCGTGCCGCTGACACCCCTCAGCCATCTGGCCCGCGCCGCCCGTGTGTTCCCGACCCGCACCGCCGTGATCGACGGTGCCCATCGCAAGACCTACGCCCAATACCACGCCCGCGTCTCGCGCCTTGCCTCGGCCCTTGCCAAGCGAGGCATCACCCCCGGCGATGTCGTCTCCACCCTCCTGCCCAACACCTACGCCCATGCCGAGGCGCATTTCGGCGTTCCCGCCGCGGGCGCGGTGCTGAACGCCATCAACATCCGCCTCGATGTCGCCACGGTCGCCTATATCTTCGACCATGCCGAAAGCGCGATGGTGCTGGCCGATACGCAGTTCCTGCCGCTGGTGGAAGATGCGCTCAGGGCCATGGAAGGCCCCGCACCCATTATCATTGAGGTCCCCGACGCAGACGCAGGCCACCCCGCCACGGGCCGCTACACCACCTATGAGGAGTTGCTGGACGAAGGCGACCCCACCGCGCCGTGGCACATGCCCCAAGACGAATGGGAAAGCATCGCGCTCAACTACACCTCCGGGACCACGGGGAGGCCAAAAGGCGTCGTCTATCACCACCGGGGCGCGTATCTGATCACCATGGGCACACCGATTTCGTGGCGGATGACCCTGTTTCCGATCTACCTCACCATCGTGCCGATGTTCCACTGCAACAACTGGTGCCACACGTGGATGATGCCCGCCGTGGGCGGCACGCTGGTGTGCTGCCGCGATATCACCGCAAGCGCCATCTACAACGCCATCGCGGATGAGGGCGTGACCCACATGGGGGGCGCACCGATCGTGCTCAACATGCTGGTGAATGCCAAAGACGCGGACCGTCGCGCGTTCGCCCACACGGTCGAGGTCTTCACCGCAGGAGCCCCGCCCGCCGCCGCAACGCTGGCCGCGATCGAGACGATGGGCTTCCACGTCACCCAGGTCTACGGGCTGACGGAAAGCTACGGCCACGCGACGGAATGCGTCTGGCAGGATAGCGACTGGGCTGATCTGGATGCGGCGGCCCGCGCCGGGATCAAGGCGCGCCAGGGGGTGGAACTGCCAAACATGCACCACATCACCGTCATGGACCCCGAAACCATGCAACAGATCCCGATGGACAGCACCGCCACGGGCGAGATCATGATGCGCGGCAACGCCATCATGAAGGGCTACTACAAGAACCCCGAAGCCACCGCCGAGGCCTTTGCGGGCGGCTATTTCCACACTGGCGACATCGCCGTGCAGCACCCCGACAGCTACATCCAGATCGCGGATCGCGCCAAGGACATCATCATTTCGGGCGGCGAGAATATCTCGTCCGTCGAGGTCGAGGGCGCGCTGATGCACCACCCCGCCGTGTCGCTTTGTGCCGTCGTGGCCAAGCCCGATGACACATGGGGGGAAGTGCCCTGCGCCTTCGTAGAACTCAAGGAGGGCGCCGAGGCGACGGAGGCCGAGATCATTGCCTTCGTCCGCGAACGGCTGGCCGGTTTCAAGACCCCCAAGCGCGTGGTGTTCAAAGAGCTGCCCAAGACATCCACCGGCAAGATCCAGAAATTCGAGCTGCGCGGGATTGCCAAAAGCATCTGACGTGCCTTGCATTGAGCCGTACCGCTGCCTCCTATAGGCTGATGGTTAACAACGCTAAAACGCGATCGGCAGGCGGATGACCGCACTCAACGAATACAGGCGACTAGAGGCCCTCGGCCTTTGGCGCGAGCAGGCCCAGGATCAACGGCGCGAGGTTGTCGTGTCGTTGGGCGAGGCGACGCTTGTGATGTCCTCGGCCTCGGGGACTGCGTTGGGCCATTGGTCCCTGCCTGCCGTGGAACGCCTCAATCCCGGCAAATCCCCCGCCCTTTATGCGCCCGCCAGCGATAGCGACGAAGAACTGGAAATCGCGGACGCCGACATGGTCGACGCCATTGAACGTATTCGCGCCGCCATCGCCAAATCGCGCCCCCGCCCGGGTCGCCTGCGTCTGGCCCTTGGCGTGGGGTTCACCGTGGCGGCGATGACCTTGGGCGTCTTCTGGCTGCCCGGTGCCCTGACCCGGCAAACGGTGTCGCTGCTGCCCGAGGCCAAGCGGGTGGAAATTGGCGAACAGCTTTTGGTGCAGATGACCAACATCGCGGGCCGCCCCTGTACCGGGCGCGGCGGGCGCACCGCGCTGTTGCGCCTGTCCGTGCGCACCTTCGGGACCGAGAACGCGCCGCAGCTGGTGATTTTTCCCGCCACCATCCCCGACACGCTCAGCCTGCCCGGCAACATCATTGCCGCCTCCGCCGCGTTGGCCGAGGACTTCGAGACGCCCGAGGTTCTTGCAGGCTACCTGCTGGCCGAGGCCACGCGCCGCGCCACGCGCGATCCGCTGGAAACATTCCTGTCCGAGGCCGGGCTTGGCGTCACGTTTCGCCTGCTGACAACCGGAGAGATCACCGAAGAGGCGATCCACGCCCATGCCGCCCGCCTGTTGTCCCGCGACGCGGTACCGGTGGATACCGGCGCGCTGCTGGCGCGGTTCGAGGCGGCAGAGATCTCTTCCCAGCCCTATGCGTTCGCCCGCGACGTCTCGGGCGAGTCGGTGCTGGGGCTGATCGAGGCAGACCCCATGCGCGGAGGCGGTGCGCCCGTTGTCTTGAACGATGCCGACTGGGTCAGCCTGCAAGAAATCTGCGCAAGCTAGCCCTCAGAAACGCAAGAAGAGGCGCAGTTTCCCGCGCCCCCTCTCTTTGTCTGAAAATCATCTCAGTTGCGGGTAATCGCGCCCGTGAAGCCTGCGCCACGGGTCTGCACCAGCGCGCGGCCCAATGATTGCGGGTCGCCGTAGGGTCCCGCCATCACGACGTAAAGCGTCTGGCCCTGGCGCTGCACCTGCCCGATGCGTGCCGGAAGCCCGGCAGCGGCCAAACGGGTGTAAGCGCTTGTCGCAACCCCTTGGCCCTGGAACGTTCCGGCCAGCACGTGGCGGTGGTTGGCGCCCACGCGGACCTCGTTGGCGGGGGCCGACGGCGCGGCATCAAGCGGCGCCCGTGCCCGCGTGCCCGGCGTCCCCGTCGGGACACCCGTGATTTCCGGGGCGACATATGCGTCACCGCGTGCAGCCAAGGCCGCTGCGGCGGCTTGGCGACGGGTCAGCACCTGGGTGCCACGGGTCAGCGGGACCGAGGCGATCTGGCGCGGCACCGTGTTGGTCCACACCTGCGCCATCTGCGCCTCGCCTTCGGGCGTGCCGATGCCGCGATAGGGGTTCAGGCGGCCATCGTCCCACGCCAGCTCATAGCCCGGTGGCGGTGCGCTCAACGCGAAGCTGCGCGGGGTACCGGTGCGGGGTTGAGCGTCGCCGCCGACACCGCCCAAGCGCGATTGGGGTTCGACAACATAGCCGGGGAAGTTGGCCTGCGGGCCGCACCGCACGTCTTCGCCCGAGAAGTAGGGCTGATGTGCCGCGGGCAAGTTCGGGCACCCGGTCGTCACCGCCGGGGCTTGAATGGTGACAGGTGCGGTCTGCACCTGCGGCACCACAACCGGCGCCGGAGCCGGAGCCGGGGCTGCGGCGACCACGGGGGCCGTTCGCACGACGGGCGCAGGCGCAGGCGCAGCGGGGGCTGCCGCCGGTGCTGGCGCAGGCGCAGGCGTGGCCCCACCGATGATGGTCACGCTGCTGTCGGCTGTCAGATCCGGCTGGGTCCGGGCCACGCCGGTCGTGGGTGCCATGCCGCAGACCTGGTTGCGATCCCGGCCCACGCGCGGCACCCATTCGGTGGCGGCCCCAAAGCCGACGCGCACGAAAACGCAGCCACGACTGTCGACGTATTGATCGCCGGTATAAGATGAAGACGGTATCTCCGCCGGGATGCCTTGGGCGAGCGTTGCGCCAGGAATTGCGAGCCCTGCAGACAGGCTCAAGACCATGGCAAGATGCCATTTCTTGTTAGGCATGCGATATCCCCCAGATAAACGCTTATGGATTTCTAGGGCAAATCGTGACGCCAAGTAAAGGGTTTCAAACGGTTATTTGGTTCCGAACATCCGGTCGCCGGCATCGCCCAGGCCGGGAACGATGTAGCCGTGATCGTTCAAATGGCTGTCCAGCGCGGCCGTCACAATGGGCACATCAGGATGTGCTTCCTTCATGCGGGCCACACCTTCTGGTGCTGCAAGCAGGCACAGGAACCGGATGTTGCGGGCCCCGCCCTCTTTCAGGCGGGTCACGGCGGCGGCCGAGGAATTGCCCGTGGCCAGCATCGGATCGACCACAATGGTCAAGCGGTCCTCCATCGCTTCGGGCACCTTGTAGTAATACTCGACCGGTTGCAGCGTTTCGGGGTCGCGGTAGAGGCCGACAAACCCGACCCGCGCGTTGGGGATCAGCTCCAGAATGCCATCCAGAAGGCCATTGCCCGCCCGCAGGATCGACACCAGCGCCAGCTTCTTGCCCTTGATTGCAGGGGCCTCCATCGGCTCCAGCGGCGTGTTCACCGTCACCATCTCCATCGGCAGGTTGCGCGTCACCTCGTAGGCCAGAAGGTGGCTGATCTCACGCAGCAATTGCCGGAACGACTTGGTCGAACAATCGACATCGCGCATCAGCGTCAGCTTGTGCTGCACCAGCGGGTGGTCAACGATTGTCAGGTGATCTGTCATGGATTTAGCCTCTTTCGGATCGTCTCTTTGGTGGCGGCGTCGCAGAACGCTGCGTCCAGCGCTGTCTGGTTCAACTCGGCGAAGACCGCTTCGTCATAGCCGAAGGTCCGGGCCAGCGCCTCGTATTCGCGGGTCATCGTGGTGCGGAAGAACGGCGGATCATCGGTCGACACCGTGACTTTCACGCCGCGCTCGCGCAGGCGTTCGATCGGGTGTTTGTCGAGGCGCGGATAGACGCCCAGAAACACGTTCGAGCCGGGGCAAACCTCCAGCGTGATCTTGCGCTCGGCCAGCAGATCGCAGAGCGCGGGATCATCGATCGCCTGCACCCCATGGCCGATGCGCACGGGATCAAGCGCTTCGATGCTGTCGCGCACCGATTTCGCGCCGCCCCACTCGCCTGCATGGGTGGTGATTTGCAGGCCCGCCTCGCGCGCGCAGTCGAAAGACCACTTGTAGTCAGCGGGCGCGCCCACATCCTCGGCCCCGCCCATGCCGAAGCCCACGATGAAATCGTCCGCCGTATCTGCCGCGCAGGCCGCGACCTTCCTGGCCTGCTCTGGCCCGAAATGGCGGATGCAGGTGACGATGCCGCGCAGGGTGATTTCGGGCACCGATGCGGCCGCCTCTTCCATCGCGGCCAGATATTCTTGCCACGCGCCTTTGTCAGCGCCGCCACAGAAGTCGGGCGACAAGAAGGCCTCGGTATAGACAACCCCGTGAGAGGCGCTTTCCTCCAACACCGCGCGGGTCAGGCGTGCGAATTCCTCGGGTCCCGTCAGGACCGAGCACGCGGCCTCGTAGACCTCTAGGAAATGGTTGAAGTCACGATAGGCGTAGCCGCCGTCTTCGGTGAAGATACCGCTGATATCGATGCGCTTTTCCTGTGCCAACCCGCGAATGAACGCGGGTGGGGCAGCGCCTTCGAGGTGCAGGTGCAACTCGACCTTTGGCAGTTCTCTCATAGGAAGCTCTCTCCTGCGCCGCGAAATTCAAGACCCAGGTGAGCCGCCACAGAGGCGCCCACATCGGCGAACCCGACGACACCGAGTTCCTTGGCGCTCCCCTGCCCCGAAACCGGCCCCTTGGCAAGTACCGGCACCCTTTCACGGGTGTGATCCGTTCCCGACCACGTCGGATCATTGCCATGATCCGCCGTCAGGATCAGCAGGTCATCCGCGCGCAAGCCTGCCAGCACCGGCACAATCGCCGCGTCGAACCACTCCAGATGCCGCGCATAGCCCGAGACGTCGCGGCGGTGGCCATAAAGGCTGTCGAACTCCACGAAATTCGCGAACACCAGGGCGCCATCAGGCGCGGTGGCCACGCTGTCGCGCAGATGGTCCATCAGTGCCGCGTCGGCGCCCTTCAGGACCGTCCCGGTGTTGCGCCCGGCGAAGATGTCGCCGATCTTGCCGATGGTGATCACCTCCCGGCCCGCCTCGGCCACCGCATCCAGCAGCGTTTCGCCCGGCGGCTCGATCGCGTAGTCCCGGCGGTTGCCGGTGCGCGTGTAGGCCCCCGGCGTGCCGATGAAGGGCCGCGCGATCACCCTGCCGATGCGCCTTTCATGCAGGATCGGCGCAAGGTCGCGGCATAGCTTCAGCAGCCTCTCCTGCCCGAAGGTTTCTTCATGGGCAGCGATCTGGAACACGGAATCGGCAGAGGTGTAGCAGATCGGCCAGCCGCTCTGTTGATGGGCCTCGCCCAACCGGGCGATGATCTCGGTGCCGCTGGCGTGCTCATTGCCCAAGACGCCGTCGGTGCCCGCCAGCCGCGCCGCCGCCTCCAGCACATCGGGGGGAAAGCTGTTTGTCGTATCAGGGAAGTATCCCCATTCCCAGGGCACCGGAAGGCCGGCCAATTCCCAATGGCCCGAGGGCGTGTCCTTGCCGGCGCTGACCTCTTGCGCCGCCCCCCAAAACCCGTCCGGCGCGGCCCCCAGGCCTTTTGCCGTCATGCCGCTTGCCAGGGTCAAAGCGGCCCCCAGGCCCAGGGCGTCCAATGTCGGCACCCGCAAGGGCCCGCTGCGGTCTTCCTCTGCGTCGCCGCGCGCGCAGGCTTCGGCGATGTGACCCAGCGTGTTGGCACCGGTATCGGGCCGGTCCCCGTTGAAGAATTCGCCCGCATCCGGCGCGCCGCCAATCCCGACAGAGTCCATCACCACAAGAAACGCGCGGGCCATCAGGCGATCCTTTCATGGATCAGCGGCGGGACATCGATCGCGGTGTCGGACAGGGTGAAGGCACGGCGCACCTGCGCGGCGACCGCGCGGCCCGTGTCTTCATCGGCGGAGTGGATGCGCGCCAGCGGCGTCGTGTCGTCAACCTTCGCCCCCAGTCGCGCGATATCCGAGAGGCCCACCGCCGGGTCGATACGGTCATCCCCCCGCAGACGACCGCCACCCAGATGCACCACGATCTCACCCAGCGCCCTTGTGTCGATTGCCGTCACGACACCGCCCTGCCCCGGATGCACGTCCATCATGATGGGCGCGGCAGGCAGACGATCTGGCCAGCGTTCCACGAAATCAGCCGGGCCGCCCAGTTCTGCGACCATTTCTGCAAACACCGCCGCCGCCGCGCCACTTTCCAGCACACTGATGATCCGCCCCTCTCCGTCCGCGGCATCCGCCGCCAAACCGCCCAGCGCCAGAACCTCTCCGCCTAACGCCACAGTCAACTTCTCCAGCGCCGATGGGCCCGAGGTCCCAGTGGCTCCAGTCAAGACCTTCATCACTTCAATGATTTCCAGCGCATTGCCTGCCGCATTGGCCAGCGGTTGGTTCATCTCCGTGATCAGCGCCGTGGTCATGCAGCCTGCCCCTTGCGCCGTGGCCACCAGCGCTTGGGCCAGCACCAGAGCCTCCGCTTCCGAGCCCATGAACGCGCCCGATCCAACCTTCACGTCCAGCACCAGCGCCTCCAACCCGGCGGCCAGCTTCTTGGACAATATCGACGCCGTGATCAGGTCGACCGACGCCACGGTGCCCGTCACGTCACGTATCGCGTAAAGCCGCTTGTCGGCGGGGGCGATATCCTCGGAGGCGCCCACAATGGCACAGCCGATATCCGCCACGATCTCTTGCAGATCATCGGGCGAGACCTGGGTGGTGTAGCCCGGGATCGCCTCCAACTTGTCCAGGGTGCCGCCGGTATGGCCCAATCCGCGGCCCGAGATCATCGGCACGAAGGCCCCGCACGCCGCCAGCGCAGGTGCCAGCACAAGCGACACGCAATCGCCCACCCCGCCGGTGGAATGCTTGTCGATCACCGGCCCATCGAGACGCCATTTCAGGATGCGGCCCGTCTCTCGCATGGCGCGGGTCAGCTGCACGCGGCCCTCTTCGCCCAAGCCATTGTGGCATACGGCCATCGCGAAGGCACCGGCCTGTGCGTCGGTGACGGCGCCCGTGGCGAGGCCTTCGGCAAACCAGAACAGCTCGGCCTCGGTCAAGCGGTCGCCCTCGCGCAGCTTGGTCAGGATTTCGCGCGCGTCGGTCATTTGGACATATGGGCAGCGGTGAACTGCCCCGGCAAAAGGGCGGCCACCTGCGTGCGCTCTGACAAGCCGCCGGTTGTGGCCATCGTGACCGCGACATCCCCTTCGGCGAATTCCGCCAGCTTCTGGCGACAGCCGCCGCAGGGGGGCACCGGGGTGGGGCTGTCGGCGATCACCGCGACCTCGGCGATGCGCGTATCACCTGCGGCGATCATCGCGGCGATGGCGCCGGCCTCGGCGCAGGTGCCCTCTGGATAGGCGACGTTTTCCACGTTGCAGCCGACGAAGACATTCCCCTCGACCGAGCGGATTGCACAGCCCACCTTGAATTTCGAGTACGGGGCATGGGCGTTCACGCGCACGCGGGCCGCGCGCTCGATCAGGGTCTCGTCAGCCATGGGGGCCTCCTCGTGGGATGTTTCATTGGCACTGCGGGTCATTGACAATGTGGGGAGATACGCTCGTCAGCGCAAGCGCCGCTCACCCCAGCTCGGCCCGCCGCGTGGCGATGACGTCCAGCAGATCCACCAGATCCAGCCGCAGAGGGCCGTGGATCTGGGCCAGTTGCGCCAGCTTTTTGCGCTTGGCTGCGATGTTGAGGACCTCGGCCATCTGGCACAAACGATCCGCCCCAACCGCACCGGATATCGCGATAAGGATATGGGTCTGCGCCCGGATATCGGGGACCGAGCCTTTGGCCACGCCGTCGTCCAGCGCCGAAAGCACCGCCGTCAAATCCTCTAGCACGCGCTCCAGAAGTTCCGCGCTGCCAGGCGCGCCAGCGGTCTCCAGCAGGCAATCCAGGCGTTCATGGTCCATCTGCGGCCCAAGACCTTGCCCCAGCAGCACATCATTCGAATCCGGTCCGCCCGCAGGCCGCCCGACATGACGCAGGATCGTGCGCCCAAACTCGGCGCTGGAGGCGATGGGCTTGCCGATGATCCCATCGGCGCCGGCCGCATAAATCGCCTCGCGGTTATCGCGCAACACATAGGCCGTGATCGCCACAAGCGGCATCTTCGACATGGGGTCCGGCGTGGCGCGCACCTGCTCCATTACCTCAAGGCCCGACATGCGCGGCATCTCGATGTCGATCAGGCCGATGTCGAAGTCTTCACTTTCCAGGGCATCCATTGCGGCCACACCATCGGCCACGAAGACCGTTTCCGCGTTCATCGCCGCAAGCATCTGGCGCAGGATCGTCTGGTTGGTCAGATTGTCCTCGGCCACCAGAACGCGCAGGCCCTCCAGATCCGGGGGCGCAACGGGCACTGGTCCGTCTGCTGTCCAATCGACCTTGACGGACGGGATCTTGAGGCTCGCGCAGCCGTGGCCCGCGGGTGTCAGGTTGGACAGGGTCAAACTGGCTGGCAGCACGGCGCTCAATTCGCGCACGATGCGCAGGCCAAGTCCGCTACCAGCGGTGCTGGCCTGCGGTCCCTGCCCGTCGCGCAAGACGTGGGCGGGGAGGCCGGGCCCTTGATCTTTCACGCGAATTTCGAAGTCCGCGCCCGGCTCACAGGACACCTCAACCCTGACGTCACCGCCTGCGGCATGCATCAATGCATTGCCCACGAGGTTGCCGACGATCCGGTCCAAGGTGATCGCCGAGACATTCAGCCGCTCGGGCAGATCGCCTGCTTGGGTGATTGCGAAACGGCTGCCGCGTTCCGCCGCGCGGCCGGACCAGCGCCGATCCAGCGCGCGCACCCATTCGGCCACCATGACCACGGCGAATTCGGTGCTGATCACCGTCTCGCCGGACGCGGTCAGCAGGCAGTCATCGACGAGCGCGGCCAGCGTATCCGCCGCCGCGCGAATGCGGTCGATCTGGGTTTGTGTCTGCGCGTCCAGCCGCGCCGTCTCGACCAGCCGAATGCCGCCAAGGACGTCGGACATGGCCGAGCGGATGTCATGGGACAATTGCTGCAACGTCCCCGACGCGCGCTGGCGGGCATCGTTGGAGGACGTGTCTTTGGGAAGCGGGGAAACCTCGGCAGACATGGGACACCGGAAATAAATATGCTGCTGCTGACGCTACCAGATCACACCCCGACGCGCCACACACCGGGCCCCATGAGGCCCGCCGTGTGATGCAGATATACATAGGTTATGAACAGGGTTATCCACAGCTATCCGTAGAGGCTGACCGGCGTTCCTGCGAGGGCCGAGATGTTGAGCAACCCGCGCGCGGTGATGGAGGGCGTCACGATATGGGCACGGTTGCCCATGCCCATCAGGATCGGCCCCACCTCCAGCGCATTCGCCTTCATCTTCAGGATGTTACGTGTGGCACTCGCGGCATCTGTCGAGGTGAAAATCAGCGCATTCGCGGCCCCTTCAAGACGGCAATCGGGGAAGACGCGGGCGCGCAATTCCGGGTCCAGCGCACTGTCGACGTGCATCTCTCCCTCGTAGACAAAGCCCCGCGTCTCGCTGTCGAGGATTTCCAGCGCCGCGCGCATCGTGCGCCCCGAAACGCTGTCGAGGTTGCCGAATTGACTGCCCGAGCACAGGGCGATCTTAGGCTCCACCCCGAAACGGCGCGCATGGCGGGCGCAGCCGATCACCGAGTCGGCGATTTGCTGGGGTGTCGGCACCGGGTGAACCTGCGTGTCGGCAATGAACAGCGGCCCGTCCTCCAGGATCATCAGGCTCAGCGCGCCGACCGGCTTGTGCCCTTCCCCGCCAAGGATCTGGGTCACGTAGTTGAGGTGCCAAAGGTACTGCCCGAAGGTGCCGCAGATCAGGCTGTCGGCCTCTCCGCGCTGCACCATCACAGCACCGATGGCCGTCGTATTGGTGCGCATGATCGCGCGCGCCAGATCAGGCGAGACGCCGCGCCGCGCCATCAGCCCATGGTATGTCGCCCAATAGTCGCGGTAGCGGGGGTCGTTTTCGGGGTTCACCAGCTCAAAATCCCGGTCCGGCCGGATCACCAGCCCGGCACGTTCAATCCGTGCGTCGATGACCTCGGGGCGGCCAATCAGGATCGGTCTGTCGGTGGTTTCTTCGACCATGGCCTGAGCGGCGCGCAGCACCCTTTCATCCTCGCCTTCGGCGAAGACGATCTGGCGCTCGGCGGTGGCGGCGGCCTCGAAAACGGGCCGCATCACGAGGGCCGACTTGAACACCGATTGATTCAACTTGTCGCGGTAGGCGTCCAGATTTGCGATCGGCCGCGTCGCCACGCCCGATTCCATCGCCGCCTTTGCCACGGCGCTGGCCACCACCGACATCAGGCGTGGGTCGAAAGGTTTGGGGATCAGGTAATCCGGCCCGAAGGTCAGCTGTTCACCCTGATAGGCGGCAGCGGCCTCTGCCGATGTCGTGGCCCGCGCCATGGCGGCGATGCCTTCGATGCAGGCGATCTGCATGGTGTCGTTGATCTCGGTCGCGCCCACGTCCAACGCGCCGCGAAAGATGAAGGGGAAACAGAGAACGTTGTTGACCTGGTTGGGAAAATCGCTGCGTCCCGTGGCGATGATCGCATCGGGGGCGACGGCGCGTGCCGCGTCGGGCAGGATTTCCGGCGTGGGGTTGGCGAGCGCGAAGATGATCGGACCGGGCGCCATCTTGGCGACCATCTCGGGCGTCAGAACGCCGGGCCCCGACAGGCCAAGGAACAGGTCCGCTCCGTCGATGACATCGCCCAGATCCTTCGCCTCGGTCCCCTGCGCATAGGCGTCCTTCTGGGGAGTAGAGCCGCCGCGCCCCTCATGGACCAGCCCGTCGATATCGCAAAGGAACACGTTCTCGCGCCGCACCCCCAGCTTCAGCAGCATGTTGAGGCACGCAATCCCCGCCGCCCCGCCGCCCGTGGACACCACCTTGATGTCCTCAAACTTCTTGCCTGTGACGCGCAGCGCGTTGGTTGCCGCCGCGCCCACAACGATGGCGGTGCCGTGCTGGTCATCGTGAAAAACCGGGATGCCCATCCGCTCGCGGCATAATTGTTCAACGATGAAACAATCCGGCGCCTTGATGTCTTCAAGGTTGATCGCGCCGAAGGTCGGCTCCAGCGCGCAGACGATATCGGCCAGCTTTTCGGGGTCCGACTCATTCACTTCGATGTCGAAACAGTCGATGCCCGCGAACTTCTTGAACAGGACCGCCTTGCCCTCCATCACCGGCTTGGAGGCTAGCGCCCCGATGTTGCCCAAGCCCAGAACCGCCGTCCCGTTGCTGATCACCGCCACCAGGTTCCCGCGCGAGGTATAGCGCGCCGCGTTGGCGGGATCGGCCTTTATTTCAAGGCTCGCCTCCGCCACGCCGGGGCTATAGGCACGAGCCAGATCGCGACCGTTGGCAAGCGGCTTGGTGGCCCTGATCTCCAGTTTTCCGGGGCGGGGGTTTTCGTGATAGAACAGGGCAGCCTCGCGCAATCCGTCCTTTTTTTCGTCACTCATCCCAAAGCCCTCCCGAATATAGTTTAGCGTTAAACAGCCCCTAGCACAGCACCTTGCCCACTGCCACTGGCTACTGGAATTGCTCGCGCAGCAGGCGTTCTTCCAGCCCATGGCCCGGATCGAACAGGATGTGATGCTCCACCGACGGCTCCGAGCGGATTTCCACGGCCACCACTCCCTTGACCGAGCGGCTGTCCGCGTCCGCCATCACCGGGCGTTTGGCGGCCTCCACCACCTCGATCCGCACAACAGCGGATTTCGGCAAAAGCGCCCCGCGCCAGCGCCGGGGCCGGAACGCGGCGACCGCCGTCATCGCCAAGACGTCTGATCCGATCGGCAGGATAGGCCCGTGGGCCGAGTAATTGTAGGCGGTCGAGCCCGCGGGCGTGCTGATCAGCGCGCCGTCACAGACCAATTCATCCATGCGAAGCTTGCCATCAACAAAGATCCGCAACTTCGCCGCTTGCGGCCCGGCCCGCAGCAAGCTCACCTCGTTGATCGCCAGCGCATCCACCACGGTGCCGTCCACGCATTCCGCGCGCATGTGCAGCGGGTTGATCACCTCTTCTTCTGCCTTTTCCAAGCGCTCGATCAAGTCCTCTTCGGCGTAGGCATTCATCAAGAAACCGACCGTTCCCCGGTTCATCCCATAGACCGGCGCAGGCAGGGCGCGGGTTCCGTGCAACGTCGACAGCATGAAGCCGTCACCCCCCAGCGCCACGATCACATCTGCATCCGCTGGCGCGAAGCTGCCGTAGCGCGCTTCCAACGCGGCCTTGGCCTCTAGCGCCATGGGCGTGTCGGAGGCCAGGAATGAAATATTACGGGCAGAGGGCACCGATGCCCCTTTCAATCAAGGACTTACACCGCAGACCATTGCGCGCGCCTATAAGAAACACAATCCCGCATCGGGGTCTTGGCGGCCTCAGACGGCCTGCTTTTGCCGTTTTACGTAGCCTCAGCGCCGCAATCCGGGCTTCCCCGATCGCCGAAACTGCCCTACATGCACCCCAACCGCATTTCCCCGAAGGCAGGAGTTTCCTCATGAATGCCCCACATCGTGACGCTGGCTTTTTCACCGAAAGCCTCGAAACCCGCGACCCCGAGATCTTCGCCGCCACCCAAAAGGAACTGGGTCGCCAACGCGATGAAATCGAGTTGATCGCGTCCGAGAACATCGTCTCCGCCGCCGTGATGGAGGCCCAGGGCGGCGTGATGACCAACAAATACGCCGAGGGCTATCCAGGGCGTCGTTATTATGGCGGCTGCCAATACGTTGATATCGCCGAGGAACTGGCGATTGACCGCGCCAAACAGCTATTTGGCTGTGATTTCGTCAACGTGCAGCCGAACTCTGGCTCTCAAGCGAACCAAGGTGTCTTCACCGCGCTCTTGCAACCCGGCGACACCATCCTTGGCATGAGCCTTGACGCGGGCGGCCACCTCACCCACGGCGCGCGGCCCAACCAGTCGGGCAAATGGTTCAACGCCGTGCAATATGGGGTGCGGGAAGACACGCTCGACATCGATTACGACCAGATCGCGTCGCTCGCCGCCGAGCATAAGCCGAAGATGATCATCGCCGGCGGCTCTGCCATCCCACGCATCATCGACTTCGCCCGCATGCGCGAGATTGCGGACACCGTGGGCGCGTACCTTTTGGTGGATATGGCGCATTTCGCAGGCATGGTCGCGTCTGGCCACTACCCCTCGCCGTTCCCGCACGCGCATGTCGCGACGACGACAACCCACAAGACCCTGCGCGGCCCCCGTGGCGGGATGATCGTCACCAATGACGAGGCAATCGCGAAAAAGGTGAATTCTGCCATCTTCCCCGGCATCCAGGGCGGGCCCCTGATGCATGTGATAGCGGGCAAGGCCGTTGCCTTCGGAGAGGCGCTGCGGCCCGAGTTCAAGGACTACCAGACGCAAGTGATCGCCAATGCCCAGGCGATGGCCGCGCAGCTGATCAAGGGCGGCTTGAACATCGTCACCGGCGGCACCGACACGCACCTGATGCTGGTCGATCTGCGCCCCAAGGGGGTGAAGGGCAACGCCGCCGAAAAGGCCCTGGGTCGCGCACACATCACCTGCAACAAGAACGGCATTCCCTTCGACACTGAAAAGCCGATGATCACGTCTGGTCTGCGCCTTGGATCCCCGGCAGGCACCACGCGCGGGTTTGGTGAGGCCGAGTTCCGCCAGATCGCCGATTGGATCGTAGAGGTGGTCGACGGTCTTGCCGCCAATGGCGAGGATGGCAACGGTGCGGTCGAAGCGAAGGTGCGGGCTGAAGTGCAGGAAATGTGCGACCGCTTCCCGATCTATCCGAACCTCTGATTTCGGAATTGATATACCATTGATATACCCCGTCGCGGCCTGAGCCGTCCTGTTGGGGAAAAGACCAGGCCGCCGAGGATCCCTCCCCGGCGGCCTTTTTGTCAGCAGGTGAGGGCGCGTCAGACCTCTTCTTTCAACGCGTCCTCCAGCAGCTTTTCGTTGCGCGCGTCCTCGATCTTGCGCAGCCGGTCGTCGCTGAAGCGCATGTCGAAACGGTATTTCACCACGTTGATGAGGCTAAGGGTCAGCAGCAGAATGCCCATTCCCCAGTAGCCTTTCGTGGCCAGCGGTACGTCCACTGACAGCCACAGGGACATGCCAAGCAGGCCATAGGCGACGGCGACGCCAAGGAAATTCAGGTTCATAATCAGGGTGTTATGGTGACGGTCAATCATAGGTCTTCTCCTTATGGGGCCTCAAGTAGCGCACAGCGCGATAGGCCAAAACAATTGGGTTCAAGTGTTGGCGCGCAGGCGTTGCATCACGTCTGCGGCGGTTGATTTCAGCGGATCACCGTAGCCCGTATCGCTGAGGCGTTCGGTCATGTCTGAGCGGTCCAGCCCCTCGTCGATTTCGCGCAGAATCTGCGTCTGCTCGAACGGGTCATCGCGGTTAAGGACCCGGGCGATCAGTTCTTCCGCCTCCTCGAACGCCGTGTCCTGGCTCACGTGGCGGCCCAGATGGCGCTGGATGTCGGCCTCTTTCTTGGCCGCGCGCGCCGCGATAGCGCCTTGTTTTAGATCAGTAATTCGCCGCGTGGCGCCTTCGACGGAGTGGCGCAGCTTCAAGATGCGCGTCTCCAGCCGTTCCACTGTCGTGTGGCGAACCTTCAACTCGTTTTCCAGCTGTGCGATCGCGCCCGCGGCCTCGGTCGCCATGTCCTCTCGGCCATCGGCCAGCGCCAATTTGGCGCGAGACGTCAGGTCCGCGATCCGGTTCGACAGCGCATCGACTTGCCGCGCTTCGGATCGTTCGCGTTGGATCAGCGAGGCCAGCGAGAACTTCGCCGCCTTCAGGCTCGCCTCCGCTTCGCGGATCTTTTGGTCAATGAGTTCAATGCTGTAGTGGTCCCTCACCCGCTCTTCCGCGCGGGCATTGGCGCCGTTCACAAGGGTCGTCAACGTTCTGAACATCCTAGCTCTCCAATTAATGAACATCGTTCAGCGAATCGCCTATACCCAATTTGTGAACGATGTTCAAGAAATATTTTGAACGATGTTCAATTTCTTGGACCGACCTGCTCCAGAAGCAGGCGGATCATGGTTTTCAACTGTTCCCCCGGCACGCCCGATATCCTGTTTTCCAACCCCAAAAGCACAATGCCATGGACGCTGGAGAACAGCGTGCGGGTCATCAGGTCCAATTCGGCCCCGTCGAAGTCCGGGAAAATCTCGGCCAAGGGCGCGGTAATATAAGAGAAAAGCTGCGCCATGGCGTGCCCGTACCATTCCGGCACCGGGCCGTCGCTGCGCATTTCCACATCGAACAGCGCGCGCCACAGCTTGGGATGCTGACGCGCGAAGGCGAGGTATGCATGGGACATCGCGATCAGCCGCGCGTTGGGTTTTTGCCCCTGCCCGCTTTGCACAACCGCACCTACGGCCGCACCGAGGCGCGTGAAGGTGCGCCCGTTCACCTCCAGCGTCAGAGCGTTGAGATCTTCAAAATGCGTGTAGATCGCCCCTACGGCGCAGCCCGCCTGCCGCGCCAATTCGCGCGCACGCAAGGACGCAAGGCCCTCCGCCTCGATCTGGGCCTCGGCCAGGTCGATCAGTTTTTCTCGCAACGCCGCTTTGCGGGCCTCTACTTTTCCTGCCATCTCGGAGTCTCCTGAACGTCGTTCAAACATCTATCAGGGCAGGCCAGCAAAGGAAAACCCCTATTCCCCTAAGCCATTTCCTGCGCAAACTCAGACCAACGCGGCAGTGTCGTTGCGGTGTTTTTGCCGCCATGACACTTTGCACTTTGCACTTTGCAAACGACATCCTACATACCCCTCGACGGATCGCCGTCTTTTATCTGCCTGAGTAGACACACTTTGAATCAAATCATTCGAGACCTGGACCGGACCCATGCACGCCATATCGTCCCATCCCGAGATCACCCAGACCTACACCCGTGAGGCCGAACGCGAGATTCGCCGTTTCACCCGCGACTGGACCAAGCGCAACGACACCCTGGCCGCCACCAGCTATGCGCTTACTTTCATTGCATATTTCAGTACGCTTGCCCTTAGCATCTGGGCTTGGCCCGCGGCCTGGGCGGTGGTGCCCCTGATCGTGCTCAACGCCTTTATCGGGGTAAGGCTGTACGTCTTGCAGCACGACACCGGGCATAATTCGCTGTTCTCCACCTCGCGGATGAACACGATCGCGGGCCATGGGCTTAGCGTGTTTACCCTGACGCCTTTCGCGGTAATGCAGCACAATCACAACGCCCATCACAGCCACCTTGGCAATCTGGACGCCCGCGACACGACCGAGATTTTCACCATGACCCTGCGCGAGTGGCAGGAGGCCAGCACGTTCCGGCGGCTGTTCTATCGCCTTTACCGCCATCCGCTTCTGCTGATCCCCGTAGGCGGGATCTACACCTATGCGATTGCCTATCGTTGGCCCAAAAACGCAGCGAAAGTGGCGCCGTTCCAAGTGCTTATGCACAACGTGGGCCTCGCGCTGTGGGTGTTATTGCTGTGGTACATCGCGGGCATTCCCGGGCTTGTCGTCTACGGCGGCACGGTGTTTGCGGCGGGCTGCATCGGTGTGTTCCTTGTGTATTTGCAGCATAATTTCGAGGATACGTGGTGGGATCGGAAGCCGGATCTCAACCCCGCGCGCGCCGCGTTGCAGGGGTCTTCCGCGCTTGATCTGGGGTGGTGGTTCGATCTGGCCGTGGCCAATATCACCTATCACGACATCCACCATTTCAATGCGAACATCCCAAGCTATCGTCTGCGCGAGTGTCACCGCGCGCTGCGGCAGCATTATGAGGTTCAAACCATTGGATGGGGCGAGGCGTTGCGGTCGTTCACGTTGAAGCTGTGGGATGAGAATCAGGGACGACTTGTCGCCTTTCCGAAGGCGCAAGAACAACGCGTCCCGGTGGTTCCAGCGGAATAATCAAACGGCGCCAGCGGCTTGCGCACCAACTGCCCGACGCACCATGTCCCAATAGATCGTCTCGACATCCGCCCGCGTCAGGCGGCCACCGTCGCGGAACCACGTGGTCACGCCCGTGAGCATCGAGATCAGGCCCATCGTCGCCAGCCGGAGATCGGCCACGTCGAACACGCCCTCGACCAGACCGGCACGCAGGATGTCCTCCAGTCGCGCCTCGTAGGTGCCGCGAAGGCCCTCGATCACGGCGAAGTTCTCGGGGCTCAGGTTGCGCAGCTCCATGTAGGCGATGAAAACCAGTTCGGGCCGGTCGAGGTGGAAGCGGATGTGGTGGCGCGCAAAATCCTCCAGCTCTGCCAGGGGGCCGCCGCCAGGAGGCGTCCAATCGGCAAGCAACTCTTCCATATGGCCGCGCATCAGTTCGAACAAAAGCGCTTGCTTGTCAGGGGTATAGAGGTAAAGCGCCCCGGCCTGCACGCCAACCTCGCGGGCAATCTGGCGCATTGATACGGCCGCGTAGCCGTGCTGCGCAAATAGCCGCAGGGCTGCTTCACGGACTTTCGGGCCGGTCGTGCCCGCGTGACTGCCTTGTGTGCGTGCCATGGGCGGGATGATTATATGAACACACGTTCAATTCAACCCGCTTGTCTGTCCCTTCTGGACTTGCCCCCCACCCATCCGCTACGCCTGTTCCATGAGATCCGCCGCCCTTCTCTTGTGTCTGCTTCCTGTCGCATGCGGCCCTGGCATGCCCGACCTGCAGGGAGAGCTGAGCCCCGAGGCGCAAGCCGCCGGGTACCCCAGCCTTGTGGCCCTTGGGCCCCTGCTTGCTCAGGCCGAGGCGCCGCTGCTCCGCACCGCCGCCACAGAGGGCAGCAGCCTGGAAGCCCGCGCCGAGGATCTGCGCCGCCGCGCCGCGTGGCTGCGTGCCATGGCGCTTTAGCGCGCGCCCTCGGGCGATGTCGCTTTCGGACCCACGATCCGTTGCAGGCCTGCGCCCAAGCCGCTACACCGACGCGACCATTACAGAAGCGCCCGGAGGCCTCCATGACCGACACTCTCAGACTTGGCATCGCAGGGCTTGGCACCGTCGGCGTTGGCGTGGTGAAGATCGTCCAGCGGCAGGCGGCGTTGCTGTCCGCGCGCACGGGGCATGAGATCACGATATCTGCCGTCTCCGCGCGCACCCGCGATAAGGATCGCGGGGTGAACCTTGCGGCCTATGCATGGGAAGATGACCCGGTGGCGCTGGCTAAACGCGACGATGTGGACGTGTTTCTGGAGTTGATGGGCGGCGATGAAGGCCCCGCGAAGGACGCGACCGAAGCCGCGCTGAAGGCGGGCAAGGACGTGGTGTCGGCCAACAAGGCGCTCTTGGCCCACCACGGGCAGGCGCTGGCGGAACTGGCCGAGGCCCAGGGAGTGGCCCTGCGCTTTGAGGCCGCCGTGGCGGGCGGCATCCCGGTGATCAAGTCCCTGACCGAGGGCCTGGCAGGCAACCGCATCACCCGCGTCATGGGCGTGATGAACGGGACGTGCAACTATATCCTCACCCGTATGGACGAGGCGGGGTTGTCCTATCAGGAGGCCTTCGATGAAGCAGACGGCTTGGGCTACCTGGAGGCCGATCCCAACCTGGACGTGGGCGGCATCGACGCCGGTCACAAGCTGGCGCTTCTGGCCTCGATCGCGTTCGGAACCAAGGTGGCTTTCGACGATATGCGGTTGGAAGGCATCGGCGCGGTATCCATCGACGATATCCGCCGCGCGGGTGATTTGGGCTACAAGATCAAGCTTCTGGGCGTGGCGCAGATGACGGGCCGGGGTCTGGAGCAGCGCATGACACCCTGTTTGGTGCCCGAAACCTCGCCGCTGGGACAGTTGGTTGGCGGCACCAATATGGTGGTGATCGAGGGCGACGCGGTCGAGCAGATCGTCCTGCGCGGCCCCGGTGCGGGTGAAGGCCCCACAGCCAGCGCTGTCGTGGGCGACATCTGCGATATCGCGCGCGGCCTGCGGTTGCCAGTCTTCGGCCAACCCGCGGGCAGCCTGACGACGGCACCGCCTGCCAATGCGGAAAGCCCCGCGTGCTTCTACCTGCGCATGGAACTGGTCGACAAACCCGGCGCCTTGGCCAAGGTCGCGACGGCCTTGGGCGAAAACGGCATCTCTATCGACCGGATGCGCCAGTATGACCATGACGGCACCAACGCGCCGGTCCTGATCATCACCCACAAAGCCGCACGGCCTGATCTGGATGCCGCTTTGGCCGCCCTGCCCGCGACAGGCGTGGTCGCGGGCGCGCCGGTGGCGCTTCGGATCGAGGACGTGTGAGCTAAGTGGTAGAGCGCATCCTCGGGCCGCTTCTGATCCTCGATCACGTGGCCGAGGGCCAGATGCATCTGGCTGCGATTTTCGTGGCGCCTGCCGGGCAAAGTGTCCCTCCGGTCTGCGTTGATGATGGGGCCGTGCCCGTGGAGCCCCTTCTCGCCTACGGTTCGGCACACCTGTGGCGGGCGCGCTTTGTGCGGCCCGCCAATGCGCCTTCGGCGTATGAATGGGACGGCACGCGGTATGATCTAGCGAGTGACCTCAGCGGCGACCTGCGGCTGGCCTATGCCTCGTGCAATGGCGAAGAACATGGCGACATGGATCGCCATGAGGATGAGCGCAACGCGATGTGGGCGCACCTGGCCGCGCAGCACCGCGAGGCGCCCTTCGCGCTGCTGCTCCACGGGGGTGATCAGGTCTACGCCGATGAGGCCACGCAGGGCCATCCGCTGAGCGAGGAATGGCCCGACAGTCTGCCCCGCGATCCCCTGCCCCACGACCTTGACGATCTGCGCGTACACCTGCGCGAGCGGTTCGCGGCGCGCTACATTGCGCAGCTGAAACATGCGGACTACGCGTGGCTGGTGGCCCGCGTGCCGAGCCTTGCGCAATGGGATGATCACGACATTTGTGACGGTTGGGGATCGTTGCGGCGGTCCCGGACCTATTCTCCGGTCGGCCAGGTCTTGTTCGACGTCGCGAAAGAGGCCGCGCTTGCGTTCCAGCACGGCACGGTCGCGGGCGACTTGCCACCGCGTTTCGCCGACCCTGCGGGATATCACCTGAACTGGGCCATTGAGGCCCCGGGCCTGCGCCTGCTTGGTCCTGACCTGCGATCGGAGAGGACGCGCCGACAGGTGATGGACACGGGCGGATGGGCGGATGTGGAGGCCCACGCCGGGGCGGTGTTCGAGGGGCGCACGCTGGTCATGTCCTCGGTCCCGCTATTGGGGCCGCGCCTTTCAATCCTTGAGGCTTTGATGGTGCTGACGCCCAAGATGCAGAAATACGAAGACGATCTGCGCGACCAATGGCAAAGCCGTGCGCACCGCGACAGCTGGCGACGGATGTTGCGCCTGATGATGCAGATGCAGGAACAAGACGGTCAAGACGTCACCATCTTGTCGGGGGAAATCCACCTTGCGACCCGCGCCACCATGGGGACACTCAATGGGCAGGTGCTGCAACAATTGGTCGCCTCGGGCATTACACACCGTCCGCCGCCCAAGGCCTGGGCGCGCACCCTTGGCGCGCTCTCGCGGTTGGGCGAGGCACCCCTGCCCGGCCACCGCATCCGCATCCGCCGCATCCCCGGGCAGAAGCTACGCTATGTGGCAGAGCGCAATGCGCTGGTCTTGGCGCGGCGCGGGGATCAATGGCAGGCCGTCTGGCATTTCGAGCATTCCGGCCCCTCGCCTGCCCTGACCCTTTAACGCACCGACTTGACACACCCGCGCGCCTGCATCGACGCGCCGTTAGCGCCCCCAGCCTTGCCGCCCCACGCCGCGCCCGGTAAGGCGAAGACTACAGATCTTACATCTCGCAGGGACGGACCTCATGCCCAAGACTGACTTCAACGACCGTATGCTCTCATTGGGCCTTGCCCGTGTTTCCGAGGCGGCGGCGATTGCCTCGGCGCTATGGATCGGACGCGGGGATGAAAAGGCAGCGGATCAGGCGGCTGTGAACGCGATGCGCGACCAACTCAACAAGCTGGACATCAAAGGCGTCGTGGTCATCGGCGAGGGTGAGCGGGACGAAGCGCCGATGCTGTTCATCGGCGAAGAGGTCGGCAGTGGCGTAGGCCCCGATGTGGACATCGCGCTGGACCCGCTGGAAGGCACGACGCTGACCGCCAAGGATATGCCCAACGCGTTGACCGTTATCGCCATGGGCCCGCGCGGCTCGATGCTGCATGCGCCCGATGTCTACATGGAGAAGCTGGCGATCGGGCCGGGCTATCCCAAGGACATCGTGTCGCTTGACCAAACCCCCGGTGAGCGGGTGCGTCTGCTGGCGGCCGCCAAGCATTGCACTACGGCGGACATCACCGTCTGCGTGCTCGACCGCCCGCGCCACGAGGAAATGATCGCCGAGCTGCGCAAAACCGGCGCCGCGATCCGTCTGATCACCGACGGTGACGTCGCAGGCGTGATCCATTGCGCGGAGGCCGATGTGACGGGCATCGACATGTACATGGGTCTGGGTGGCGCACCCGAAGGCGTGCTGGCGGCCGCGGCTTTGAAATGCATGGGCGGGCAGATGTGGGGCCGTCTGGTATTCCGCAATGATGACGAGAAGGGCCGTGCCGCAAAGGCGGGGATCGAGGATTTGGACCGGATCTATGCGCGCGATGACATGGTCACGGCGGATGTGATCTTTGCGGCATCAGGCGTCACCGATGGCTCCATCCTGCCCGGCATCAAACGTGAACCCACGCATTTGACGATCGAGACGCTTTTGATGCGCTCCAAGACCGGCTCCGTGCGGCGGATGAGCTACCGCAACCCGAGAAGCTGAGATATGGCCTCTGCGCTGATCCTGATCGACATCCAGCAGGGCTTTGAAAGCCCTGTCTGGGGCGCCCGGAACAATCCTGGCGCCGAGGATAACGCCGCGCGGCTCCTGGTCGCCTGGCGCAAGGCCTCTGCCCCGATCTGCCACATCCGCCATATCAGCACAGAACCCGGTAGCCCTCTGGTCGGTGCCGGTGCCGCGTTCAAACCCCAGGTCGCACCGCAGGGCAATGAGCCTGTGTTCGAGAAACACGTCAATTCCGCTTTCATCGGCACAGATCTGGAAAATCACCTGACCCATTCCTCTATCGCGGACGTGGTGATCTGTGGCCTGACGACGCCCCACTGCGTCTCTACCACCGCGCGCATGGCCGCGAACCTTGGGTTCGGCGTGCGGCTGGCCCATGACGCCTGCGCGGCCTTCGCGGCGAATGCCTCGACCGAATGGGCCGAGAGTCTGGCGGCCCTGACGCCGCAGGTCATCCATGACACCGCGATCAGCCACCTGCACGGCGAATTTGCGCGCGCCATGACGACGGACGCTGTTCTCCTGGAAGGGCCATGAGCTTTTTGGGCGTCGAAACATCGCTGACGGGCCGCCGCTGGGTCGGCCCTTCGGCCGAGGTCGAGCGTCTGGCACAGACACTTGTGCAACGTGCCGATGTAGAGCCCGCCGTGGCCGCGATCCTGGCGCGACGCGGCGTGCAGCCCGAGGACGTCGCCAGTTTCCTCGCGCCGTCCCTGCGCGACCTGTTGCCCGACCCGATGACCCTCAAAGACATGGCACCCGCCGCCACACGGCTGGTGACGGCCGCCCGCAACGGAGAGCGCATTGCGATCTTCGCCGATTATGACGTCGACGGCGGATCCTCGGCCGCGCTGCTGATCTGGTGGCTGCGCGCGCTGGGGCGGCAAGCTACGCTCTATATTCCCGACCGCATCGACGAAGGCTATGGCCCCAACGACGAAGCCATGGCCGCATTGGCGAAAGACCATGACCTGATCATCTGTGTCGATTGCGGGACGCTGTCCCACGGCCCGATTGCGGCGGCAAAAGGGGCAGATGTGATGGTGCTGGACCACCACCTTGCCACCGCCGAGTTGCCCGACTGCGTGGCCGTGGTGAACCCCAACCGCGTCGATGAAGATGGCGCGTCCGGGCACCTCTGTGCCGCCGGCGTGGTGTTCATGGTGCTGGTCGACGCCAACCGCCGCATGCGCGAGGCGGGCGAGAAAGGCCCTGATTTGATGGACTTGCTGGATCTGGTCGCCTTGGCGACCGTGGCCGATGTGGCGCCGTTGATCGGCGTGAACCGGGCGCTGGTGGTGCAAGGCCTGAAGGTCATGGCGCGGCGGCAACGCCCGGGCCTTGTGGCCTTGTCGGACGTTGGGCGGCTCGACCGTGCGCCGACGTCCTATCATCTGGGGTTTGTCCTTGGCCCCCGCGTCAACGCGGGCGGTCGCATTGGCGCGGCGGACCTGGGCGCGCGTTGTCTCTCGACCGACAACATGTCCGAGGCCGAGGCGCTGGCCGCGAAACTGGACACCCTGAACACCGACCGCCGAGAGATCGAGCAGCGCGTGCGCGAGGCTGCGCTGGCACAGGCCGAGGCCCGTGGGCTGGAGGCCCCGTTGGTCTGGGCTGCCGAGGACGGGTGGCACCCGGGCGTCGTCGGTATCGTCGCATCGCGCCTGAAGGACCAGACGCGGCGGCCCGCGATTGTTATCGGCTTTGACGGTGACGACGGCAAAGGCTCGGGCCGATCCGTGGCGGGCGTGGACCTCGGTGCCTCGATCCAGAAACTCGCCGCCGAGGGGCTGATCCAGAAGGGCGGCGGCCACAAGATGGCGGCGGGCCTGTCGCTTAGCCGTATGCAACTGGAACCTGCCATGGCGCGCCTGACCGAGTTGTTGGCCAAGCAGGGCGCGGGCACGGGCGGGCCCGCCGATCTGCGCCTCGACGGAACCCTGATGCCCGCCGCCGCAACGCCCGAGCTGATCGAAAAGATCGAAGCAGCAGGCCCTTACGGTGCGGGCGCACCTGCCCCGCGTTTCGCCCTGCCTGCCCTGCGCATCCGCCATACGCGCCCTGTCGGAGAGACCCACTTGAAGCTGACCCTGAGTGATGGAGGCCCTGTCACGCTTGACGCAATCTGCTTTGACGCCGTGCGCTCGGGCCTCGATGCGCTTCAGGCCCACAATGGCCGCAGCGTCCATGTGGCAGGCCGTGTAGAGCTCAACCACTGGCAGGGTCGCGCCCGCGTTCAGCTGCGCCTCGAAGACGCGGCCTGGGCTGATTGAACAATCAGTGAAAGAATCCCCTTGAACCCCCCGCCCGCATTTTCTAAAGACGCGCTACCGCCAACTGCGGCCCGTTCGTCTATCGGTTAGGACGCCAGGTTTTCAACCTGGAAAGAGGGGTTCGATTCCCCTACGGGCTGCCAGGCGGCTGCGGCCCGATCAGTGCGCAGGGCGTCGCGCGCTGTAATGGCTGCTTCGGGCAGTGCCAACCGTTGTGCTGACAACGTGGTTTCCAATTGCTGCGACGTGACAGCCACGTCGCCCACCACTTCAGCCTGAAGGTGCCAACCTGCATCGCGCGGCAGACTGACCTCTGCAATTGACAGCGCGGGCGTTTGCCCGTGTTTCGTCAACTTGCCCAACGGGTATTCTACTGGGTCCAGACCCACCGTCAGGATCATGTCCGCCGCCGCAATCGCGTCGTCGACATGGTCGTGCGTCGGCAATCCGAATGCACCGAGGTTCTGAGGGTGATCTGCGGGAAGAATGCCCGCTGACATGAAACTGGTGGCCAGCGGCAGTCCGGTTTCTTCCAGGAACGCGCGCAAAGGGTCTGATGCACCTGCACGCAGCACCCCGGCCCCGCCCAACACGATCGGGCATTTGGCGGCGGCCAGTTGCTTGGCGACTTCGGCCATGGCCTCCGCGCTTGGGCCGGGTTGAGTGGCGAGCGTGGCGGGCACCGGCGTGCCGTCAGTTTCCTCGGCCGCCAGATCCTCCGGCAAACTCAGATGCACGGCACCGGGGCGCGGTTGGGTGGCCGTGTGCAAGGCTTCTGCCACGGCGCCCGGAATTTCCTGCGCTGTACGCAAGTTGCGCGACAACTTGGTGACCGGGGCGAACAGACGCTCAAGATCAATGATCTGGTGGCTGTCCTGCCCCTGCCCGATGCGCGACCGCGCGCCCTGTCCGGTGATCGCCAGAAGCGGCGCATGGTCCAACTGGGCATCGGCTACGCCAGTGACAAGATTGGTAGCCCCCGGCCCCAGCGTCGCAAGGCAGGCCGCCGGGCGACCCGTCAACCGACCGTGGACCGATGCCATGAACGCAGCCGCCTGTTCGTGGCGGCACAGCACGATGTCGATATCGGATGCCCCCAAGGCCTCCATCAGATCGGTAGTCTCTTCCCCGGGCAAGGCATAGACCGTATCGACGCCGCCTTCCTCTAGGCAGCGCACGAACAGCTCAGCCCCGGTCATATCGCACCCATTGCGCTGATCGCGTCGGCCGCCTTGCGGAAACCCGCGATATTCGCGCCCCGGCTGTAGTCGATGCGATTGCCGTCGCGCCCCTCGTCGGCGACGCGCTTGTGGATGTCGCACATGATCTGCTTCAGATCCGCGTCCACCTCTGCCACACGGTCGAACCGTCGGTGGCTGTTCTGGCTCATCTCAAGGCCCGAGACGGCGACGCCCCCGGCATTCGACGCCTTTCCCGGCGCGTGCAGCATCGCGGCTTGTTCGATCACTTCGCGCGCACCATCGGTCAGGGGCATGTTGGCCCCCTCTGCCACGATCTTGGTGCTGCCATCGACCAGCCGTTGAGCCATTTCCGCATCAAGCTCGTTCTGGGTGGCGCAGGGCAGTGCGATATCTACCTCATGTTCCCACGGCACGGCCCCGTCGACGAAGCGCGTCTGACCCGGCGGGCTTGCGATGTCTTCACCCGCCGCTTTGCGCGCGCGCACCCAATCGATCAGATCTTGCGTCATCCCGTCTTCTGCCAAAAGCGTGCCGGAGGTATCGGACAGCGTGACGACGCGCGCCCCGCGTGCCAATGCTTTCTCGGCGGCATGGGTGGCGACATTGCCCTTGCCGGAAATCGCGACGCGTGCGCCTTGCAGATCAGCGCTTTGTTCGGCCAGCATCGCTTCGACGAAATAAATCAAGCCATAACCCGTCGCCTCCACGCGCATGGCTGACCCGCCAAAGCTTTGGCCCTTGCCGGTCAGGGCACCGGCGAACTCGCGCGCATGGGCCTTGTAGGCCGCGAAAAGCCAGCCAATCTCGCGGGTGCCAACATTGATGTCCCCGGCCGGAATATCACGGTCGGGCCCGATGTAGGGAGCAAGCTCGCGCATGAAGGCCTGACAAAAACGCATGATTTCCGCCTCTGAGTGGCTCGAAGGGTCGAAATCCGACCCGCCCTCGCCGCCCCCCAGCGGCAGGCCCGTCAGCGCGTTCTTGAAGGTCTGCTCAAAGCCCAGAAACTTCAGCACCGATTGGTTGACGGAGGGGTGAAACCGCAGACCGCCCTTGTAGGGCCCAATGGCGTCGCAATATTGCACGCGCCAGCCGCGGTTCACTTGCACCTCGTTTTCGTCGTCCAGCCAGGTCACGCGGAAGCCGATGATACGATCAGGTTCGGCCAGCCGCTCCAGCACCTTGGCGCGGGCGTAGCCGGCATGGGCCTTTTCTATCGTGATCACGTCGCGTGCGACGTGGGCTACGGCCTGCTGAAATTCGGGTTGATCAGGCGCCAGTTCCACCACCCGGTCCATGAATCCTTCAAGAAGCGCTTCGCGTCCCATGAATTTTCCTTTTTTTTCACAAGAAAAGGGCGGTTTGCTCCACGAGGTCAGGAGCAAGCCGCCCTTTTTCGACACCGGTGCGGTGTCAGGATGTCGTGCCACGAATGGCGCGCGCGACCATGGCGATCACGAACAAGGCGATGAAGATGAAGAACAGCACCTGAGCGATCCCGGCAGAGGCGCTGGCGATGCCGCCAAAGCCGAAAACAGCCGCGATCAGTGCGACGACGAGGAATGCGATAGCCCATCTGAGCATTGGTTCTCTCCTTTTCTGGTATGCATTTCCAACGCCCGACTTGGGGCTTGGTTCCAGAAAGGATCAGAAAATGCCCAAGTCGCCCAAGGCCGCCGTGATGTCTTCGCGTCGGAAGGGCTGTTGGACCATGCCTATGCCGGGGTCGTCGCAGGGCGCTCCATCAAGTACCAGGATCGGCACATCCAGGGCGCGCCACTGCGCGATGCGGTCTTTTGGCATCGACAAGAACGCCTCATGCGTCATGATCACGACGCGGACAGGCGTGATTGTGATCTGGGAGACGTCGCGCGCGACAGCGACGTCGCCCGCGCAACAGGACTCTAGGATTTCCAACAAATCCTGTGCAAAAATGGGGCTGTCGTGGATCACCAGACAGGGCGCCACGGTGGTCTTGGCAGATCGATCCATGGCGCTTTCAGTCGGTTTCGGAACATTCGCGCAGCGTGCACGTTTCATTCACTAACCCGGCGAAAACGTCGGTGCATTAAACTGTGACATAGCTGACGCGGGGAAAAATGGTTGTTGATTGCGCGAACTGTCCATTGCGAAAACTGGATCTCTTCGAGGACCTGACGCCCGACGGCGTGACCTTCATGCGGCGGTTCAAGTCCGGCGAGTTGAAGGTCGACGCGGGCACGACACTGCTGATGGAAGGGTCCAACAGCCCGCAATTGTTCACCGTCCTGAAGGGGATGGGCTTACGCTACAAGTTGCTGCCCGAGGGGGACCGGCAGGTTGTGAATTTCGTGATGCCCGGCGACTTTCTGGGCCTTCAGGCTGGTGTCATGGGCGAGATGAAGCACTCGGTCGAGGCAACGACCCCCATGGTTCTGTGTGTCTTCAACCGATCCGAATTGTGGAACCTGTTCAAGACCGAACCGGAGCGCGCCTTTGACCTGACGTGGAGCGCATCGGTTGAAGAGCATTTTCTGGGCGACGCGTTGACCTCGGTCGGCCAGATGACCGCCCTGCAAAGGATTGGCTGGGGCCTGTTGCGCTTCATGACGCGATGCGAAGCCTTGGGATTGGCCAAAGGCGCCCGCTGTCCGTTTCCCTATCGCCAGCAGGACTTGGCCGACGCGCTTGGGTTGTCGCTTGTGCATACCAACAAGACGCTGATGAAGCTGCGCGACAAGCAGATCCTTTCGGTGCAAGATGGAACCCTGAGCATCATGGATCGCGACCAGCTAAGCACAATGAGCCCCCTTGAAGTCGAACAACCTGCGCGGCGGCCGTTGATCTGAAATCATGATGTCTACTGATCGGACACGAAAAAGCCCGGCCAATCAGGCCGGGCTTGTCATTGGATTTATCTTCGAACTCGTCTGTGGATCACGCGTTCATCTGGCTCGATCGCGGCCCCAGGAAGAACCACAGGATGAAGCCCAACAGCGGCAGCACCAGCACGAGCAGGCACCAAAGCACCTTTTTCCCCGTTGATGCATTCGATCCGATGATCGAGACGATGGCCCAAATGGCCAAGCCCAACAGGATGATGCCGCCAATTCCAGTTACTTCCAGCATTGTATTGCTCCTTTCGCGCGGCTCAAGCCGCCTTCAATTCCGTACGTGATTTCAGGACGCGGCTTCCGTCCTCTTGCTCGATCAGAAACGCGGGCTCTTGGCTGCTGGCGTTGCGCGTCACCTCTGTGCCGCTGATCGTGCGCGTTACCTTTTCGGTGAAGCGCTCGGTGATTTTGCCCTCTGCGGTGCCCTCGCCCCACTCCCAAGCGACGCTGTCGCCGACGCTGAATGCCATCAGTCGGTTGCGGGCACGACCGTTGCCGGTGCGGCCTGCTCTTCATCCGGGACGTTGGTCCAACCGAGGAAGTAGAATGCCACGATTGCGGCGACGAAAAGCGCAATCGCGAGGCCCCAGAAGGACCCCTTGTGGCGACGGGCTTGCTTTTCGACGTTGGTATCTGGTGCGGACATGTTTGTTCTCCTTTCCGAGGGTAAACGCGACCTCGCGTGGTTTGGTTCCACAGCTTGTTGCAAACCTTGAAGCGATGCCGCTTATGCTTCCTCCTCGACCTCTGATTTCACCTGACCCCAGGCCAGCAGCGCGAAGACAAGCGTTCCGCCGACGATGTTGCCTGTCAGGACGGGCAAGAAGAACGAGAAGAGGGCCTGGCCAAGCACCAGGTCGCCTTGCAACAAAAGCACCCACATCTCGACCGAGCCGGCGATGATATGGGTGAAATCACCCGCCGCGATGAGCCATGTGAACAGCACGATCAACAATAGTTCACTGCCACTTTGGCTGGGGAGCATCCACACGATGGCCGCCACGAGGATGCCCGCAGGAATTGCGCGCATGAACCCCTCCAGCGGCGGAAAGCCGGTGGCGTGATAAGACAGGTCGTTGATCGTCGTCACGATTTCAGGGGCAAGCGCGCCGCCGAAAACGATGAAGGCGGCTGCAACCGCGGCACCAACAACATTGGCCACTAACACAATGACCCAAAGCTGCACGACAGCCACCAGACAGCTCATGCTGCGCTCGGCGGCAAGGGGCAGGATGGTGGTGATCGTGTTTTCGGTGAACAACTGCATCCGGCCCATGATGACCAGCAGAAAGCCGAAGCTATAGCCGAGGTTCTCGATCAGGTAACGTGAGGGCGTATCGGGCAGATAGGTGCGCAGGATCGCTTCCCCGATGACCGAGAATGAGATCAGGATGCCCGCCGCGATGCCCGAATAGATGAGAGATTTCGCGGGTCGCGACAGCTCTTCCTCCCCCTCACGGCGGATAACCTCGTAGACAAGTTTGGATGACAGAGACGTTGCCTCGTCAATGGCTTCTTCTTCGCGCATGGGACCCTCCGTGATGCAGGCCTCAACGTGGGTGGACGCAAAGAGTTCCCTCCAAAAAGGCGGGAACTTCACCGGGGCGGAGCGGTTGAGTGTGTCGAAAGGAGATCTACCATGACCAACACGCTCAATATCGTGCCCGACCCAGACACCGTCAAAACCGGTGTTCGCGACGTCGAGGGCATCGCGAACGGCTTGGCGAACGTTCTGGCCGACACCTATCGGCTGACGTTCAAGACCCACGCCTATCATTGGAACGTGACGGGCCCACTGTTCTATTCAGTCCACAAACTGACCGAGGGGCAATACGAGAACATGTTCGCGGCGGCTGATGAGTTGGCCGAGCGGATCCGTTCCCTGGGACAATTGGCACCGATGAAGATGGCGGACATCATGGAGCGCTCGCGCGTTACCGACCTGGATGTCACACCCTCTGCTGGCGACATGATCAGCGATCTTGCCAACGACCATGAGAAACTCGCGAACCGCCTCCATGCCTTGATCGAGCTGACGGAAGGCCGCCGTGATCCCGTGACCGAGGATCTGGCGACCGAACGTTCGGCGTTTCACGAAGAAGCGGCCTGGATGTTGCGGGCGTTGATCGCGTCCTGACAGGATGAACTTATGGATGAACGAAAAACGCCCCGGCCTTGCGGTCGGGGCGTTTTCCTATCGGTTGAAGCGGTCTCAGGCCGGGACTTGCATCTGCTCGGTCGTGGCGAAGAACATGGCTTGGCTGACGGCGGCGCGCACCTGTTCTTCCGCGTAGGGCTTGCTGATCAGGAACGCGGGCTCTGGCCGCTCGCCGGTCAGAAGCTGCTCAGGGAAGGCGGTGATGAAAATGACCGGACGATCACCAAGTTCACGCAACAGCGCATTGACCGCATCGATGCCAGAGGATCTATCCGCCAACTGGATATCCGCCAGGATAAGATCCGGCACCTTCGCCTTGCCCTTGGCAATGGCGTCATCGCGGGTCCGGGCGATGGCGGTGACGTTGTGCCCCATGTCCGTGACGATCGACTGAAGATCCATCGAGATGATCGCTTCATCTTCGATGATCAGGATGTCGCCGGTGACCATCTGGCCCATATCAGCCATCGCGAGGGCATAGAGTTGTTCCACCTCACTTTGCGGCAACTGCATGATCTGCGAGATCGCATCGAAGCCGAAGCCCTCGATCGAATGCAGCAACAACGCCTCACGCGTGTTGGGCGTCAGTTGCTTGAGCCGCGATTGCGCGCGCCCCTCCAAAAGGTCCAGGCTTTCGTCATCAGCATCGGGCACCGGTGCTCCGGCACTGATCCAGATGCCGTGGAACGTCTGGAACAAGCCGACGCGGGCACTGGCGGCTGCATCGATGATGCCGGGGTCGGCCACGATCGCTTCCAAGGTCGCGACCGCATAGCGATCGCCAGTCCCCTGCCCGCCCGTCAGAGCCCGCGCATAGCGACGCAGGAACGGCAACTCCTGTGCCAATTGTTGCGAAAGGTCCTTAGGGTCCATCGTGCGTCTCCTTTATTTGCATTTGGTATGGAACTAACCTGGAACTCGAAAGTTCCCAACTCAGACACATTTTTTTCGTTGAAGAAGAACCCGATGCCATCAAACCCACAAAAGAAGAACATCGACAAGCAGATCGATGAGAATCTCAAGCGCGTCTACGACGATGCGCTCCATGAACCCTTGCCCGACCGCTTCACTGATCTCATCGCGCAATTGCGCTCCAAGGGTCAGGATGACTCCGATGACAAATGACCCACGCGACGAAATCGTCGAGCATCTGGGTGCGTTGCGCGCTTTCGCACGCTCGTTGACACGCAACGCCTCGGCGGCGGACGATTTGGTGCAGGACACCGTCGTGAAGGCCTGGTCGAACATCGACAAGTTTCAGGCGGGAACGAACATGCGCGCATGGCTGTTCACGATCCTGCGCAACACCTTCTATTCGCTGCGCCGCAAGCGCAGCCGCGAAGTCGAGGACATCGACGGCGACATGGCTGCACATTTGTCGGAAAAACCAGCCCATGATGGCCGTCTTGCCATGATGGATTTCGCGGCCGCCTTCGCGCAGTTGCCCGATGAACAGCGCGAGGCCCTGTTGTTGGTCGGTGCGACCGGCTTTTCTTACGAAGAGGCGGCCGACATGTGCGACTGCGCCGTGGGCACGATCAAGAGCCGCGCGAACCGTGGCCGCAAGCGCTTGGCCGAACTTCTGCACCTGGACGAAAACGAGGCCATGGAGATGACGGACGCGGCGACGGCTGCCGTGGTGACGGGTCGACCGGCGGCATGATCACGTCACTACGCTCGGCTGTACAATCCCTCAGGGCGCGCCTTGTCATCATGCTTAGCCTTGCGGTCCTGCCCCTTGGGGTCATTGCCGTGCTGCAAACCATCACCGTGATCGAAGAAGCGCGGTCCTTGGAGCAGCGGGATTTTCTGGCCCGTACCGTTCAGGCTGCAAGCGCGGAAGGCGGTGTCCTCAGGCGGACATACGGCGTGGCTGACGCGCTGGGGATGGCCGCCGCCAACCTCGGTGACGATGAACAGGCGTGCTCCGACATCATGAGCGATATGGTTGTCAGCAACACGATTTATTCGTTTGCCGGGTTCATCGCCGCAGATGGCATGATGCGCTGCTCGTCCGGGTCAGAGGCGGTGGATTTCAGTGGGTATGCCAATTGGCAAAGTTTCTTGGCAGAGCCGCGCGATCTGATCGAGATCAATCATAGCGGCGCGGTAACGGGTCTGCCGGTGATCATCATCAGCGTGCCGGTCTACGAAAGCGGCACCGCGACGTTGCTTGGGGCTGCGTCGATATCGATCCCCGTTCGGCTGACGGACGCCTTGCTTAGCGCGGGCACACAGGACGTGGCGTTGGCGTTGCTGGATGAAGACGGGCGCATCCTGACCGCCGAGGGAAGCGCGGACGATCTCTTATTGTTCAATCGACTTGGGATCACCCCCTCCACGATGGATATGCCCGCCACCGGTGCGGCCTTTACGGCAACGGCGGTGGATGGCGACGACCGGTTGGTCACCGTCGTCCCGTTACTGGAAGATCGCGTGTTTGTTGCCGGCATCTGGCAACCGGGCTCACGCGCCGCGATGGAGCCGCTTCTGGCCCGCGCCGCGCCCGTGTTCCCGCTTCTGATGTGGGCCGCGACCCTTGCCGTGGCGATGCTTGCTGTTGATCGGCTGGTGCTTCGGCACCTCAAGCGGTTGCGCGCAAGCATGCGCTCGTTCTCTCTGGATGAACCCAAGGATTCCTATTCGGCCCTCGACAATGCACCGGCGGAAATCAACGATATTGCGAACACCTACAACAGAATGGTGGATCGCATCCTTGCCGATGGCCGCGATCTGCAAGAGACGATCACCGAGAAAGAGCTGTTGCTGCGCGAAGTGCACCACCGTGTGAAAAACAACCTCCAGCTGATCGCCTCAATCCTCAACATGCAGATGCGCGCGATCCCGGAGGGGCCGTCCAAGAATGTTCTCAAGCGGGTGCAGGACCGGGTGATGAACCTGTCGTCGATCCACAAGATGCTCTATTCCGGCGACACCGTTTCCACCGCGCAGGCGGACCGGCTGCTGGAAGAGGTCATTCAGGCAACGCTCGCGATCGGGATCAAGCCCGGCGCGGGGGTAAAGATCGAAACCCATCTTGAGCCGTTGATGCTGGACCCCGACCAGACCGTTCCCCTTGCCCTGCTGGTCACGGAAACGCTGACCAATGCCGCAAAATACCTTGGAAAGCCGACCGATGGCGCGCCCCAGCTGGAGATCCGGTTGGATGTGGATGAAAATCAGCTTGTCCGCCTGTCAATCGCCAATACCGTGGGGACACGATTGCAAACCGACCTCGCGACCGAAGGAACCGGCCTGGGCGCAAAATTGATCGAGGCATTTGCCGCTCAATTGATGGGCGAGATGGATATCACTCACAGCGATACGGAATATCGTGTCACAGTAACATTCAAGACCCACAACGACGGGCCCGCAAAACGCAAGATTGAACAAGCTCGCGAAGCAGATGCCGCCCCCCGCGCAAGCCGCGCCATTTCCAGCTGATCCCGGCAGGAGTATTCGATGCAAGACAATCAGACGGCCGAGGACACGCCGGCAATCACGGAGTGTCAGGTCTGCTTCAATGCAGAGGACGCCTATCCCGCCTTCGAACAACTCTGCCTGTCCGCCCATACCGAGGTCATCGCAAGCTTTCGGGTCTTCGACCTGACGACGAAGCTGCGCAGCGACGCCGCCCGCCGGATCGGGCAGACCTGGTTCGACCTTGTGCTGCATATGCTGAATCAAGGGGTTCGCTTCGAGATCACCGTGACCGACTTCGATCCGATTGTCGCGACCGACGATCATCGGCGATCATGGACGAGCGCGCGCCAGATGGCGGCCGCGAACGAGCTGTCAGAAGGCGCGGCCCTGTCGTTTCGCATCGCCATGCACCCGGCCCGCGTCGGGTTTGTCCCGCGGCAAATCCTGAGCAAGAAGACCACCGACACCTTGAAGGACAGCGATGCCGACGCGCTGACGCCGGGGCTGGAAGATCTGTCACCCGGAGATGATCTGCCATTGGTGCCTGCCACCCATCATCAAAAACTGGCCGTGATCGACGGGCAGACGCTCTATATCGGCGGCTTGGACCTTAACGATCGCCGCTATGACACCAATGATCACGAGAGAGGGTCCGAGCAAACCTGGGCCGATATCCAAGCCATCGTGCGCGGCCCGGTCGTGGCGGCGGCCGAGCATCACCTCAGATCCTTTCTCGACGTCACCGATGCGCGCATGGATGCGCCGCCGCAAGCGCCCGGGTTCTTGCGGACGCTGTCGGGCAAGCGCCCGCGCAACCTGCTGCACATCGGCCCGAAGCCACTGGTGTCCGAGGTGGAGGACGCGCATTTGGCCGAGATCGAACGCGCGCGGGGCCTCATCTATCTTGAAACGCAGTTCTTCCGCCACGCCCCCTTGGCCAAGGCATTGGCGGCCGCAGCAAAGCGCTGCGATGATATCGCCGTGCTGTTGGTCCTGCCAGCCGCGCCCGAGGATGTCGCCTTCAATGGCAATTCCAGTGAGGATGCTCAATTCGGGGCCGAAAAACAAACGAAAGCCCTGCGCATTCTGGCCGACGGACTGGGCGAGCGGCTTGCCATCGCGGCCCCGGCGAAGCCCGAGCATGCGGGCGAAACGACACCTGACGCCGCGACAATCAGCGGCGCGCCGTTGATCTATGTGCATTCCAAATTATCCTTGTTCGGCACCGACGCCGCGATCATATCTTCTGCAAACCTGAACGGGCGCAGCATGCATTGGGATACGGAAGCGGGGATTCATTTGACTGATCCCGCGATGGTGAAACCCCTCTGGCCGCGCGTGTTCGACCATTGGCTTGGGGCTCATGTTCCCGCCGACCCTTTTGGCAACCCACCCGCATTCATTGCCTCGATCAACGCCCTGCTGTGCAAGAATGCAGCGCTCGCGCCGCCGGACCGGCAACACCTGTTGCTGCCCTACGATACCGATCGCCACGCAGAGCTTGCCTCCGATCTGCCGGGTGTGCCTGACGCAATGGTCTAGCCACGATTAATCTATCTTGTTGCTCCGGCGTCGCCTGGAACATAAGGTGAACAAATGGCAAAGCGTTCCCTTTCTGAAAAACTCGCCGTGCTCAGCGATGCGGCCAAATATGATGCATCCTGCGCCTCGTCGGGATCGACCCGACGCGACTCTCGCGATGGCAAGGGGCTCGGCTCGAACGAGGGGTCCGGCATCTGCCACGCCTATGCGCCCGATGGCCGCTGCATCAGCCTTCTGAAGATCCTGATGACGAATTTCTGCATCTACGATTGCGCCTACTGCGTGAACCGCGTGTCGTCGAATGTGGAACGGGCGCGGTTCAGCATCGACGAGGTCGTGAAGCTGACGATTGAGTTTTACCGGCGCAACTACATCGAAGGGCTGTTTCTGTCCTCGGGCGTGATCCGCTCACCGGATGCGACGATGTCGGACATGGTGCAGATCGCGCGTCGCCTGCGGCAGGAAGAGAACTTTCGCGGGTACATCCACCTCAAGACCATTCCCGACGCGGCACCCGAATTGATCGCGGAAGCCGGGCTACTGGCGGATCGGCTGTCGATCAACGTGGAATTGCCAACGGACGCAGCGGTCGCCCATTACGCGCCTGAAAAGAAACCCGCGCAGATCCGCCAGGCGATGGCCAACGTGCGCATGCACAAGGAGGGCGCGGCAGAGCGGTCCTTCACCGGCAAACGCCCACCACGTTTTGCGCCAGCCGGTCAGTCCACGCAGATGATCATTGGCGCCGATGGGTCGAATGACGCCACGGTTCTGGGCCAATCGACGCGGCTATATTCCAGCTACAAGTTGAAGCGTGTCTACTATTCCGCGTTCTCGCCGATCCCCGACAGCTCTGCCAAACTGCCGCTGATCCGCCCGCCCTTGCAGCGCGAGCATCGGCTGTACCAGGCCGACTGGTTGCTGCGCTTTTATGACTTCCAGCTTGATGAAATCACCTCAGTCGCGCCGGATGGCAATCTGGATCTGGAGGTGGACCCCAAGCTGGCCTGGGCGCTGGCTAACCGCGCGGTGTTTCCGGTGGATGTGAACGCCGCCAGCCGCGAGATGCTGCTTCGAGTGCCGGGGTTTGGCGTGAAAACGGTCAAACGCATCCTGAGCACCCGACGCCATCGCAACCTTCGCTACGACGATATCGCGCGTATGGGGGCATTGATGAAAAAGGCGCGCCCGTTCGTGACGGCACTGGGGTGGACCCCCGGCGGCCTGCTTGACAGTGAGGCCCTGCGCGCCCGTTTTGCGCCACCGCCCGAGCAGCTGACACTGCTATGAGCCGGATCATGACCCTACCCCGGATCGGGACGGCAGAGGCCTGGCGCGACGCGGCACGCGCGCATATGGTGGCCGGCACACCGCCGGATCAGATCGCATGGGGCGACACGACGACCGAACGGGGGCTTTTCGACGAACAGGCCGCCCTCCCCCCAGCAGGCAAGATCACCGTGCCGCGCGCCTTCATCGACATGGCCGACCGTGTCGTGTGGCACAGCGACCCGGCCCGCTTCGCGCGGCTCTATGCGTTCTTGTGGCGGCTGCGGGACGCGCCCCATCTGATGTCTGACAGGGGCGATGCAGATCTGGCCCGGCTACGCGCGATGGAGAAAAGCGTCCGCCGCTGCCAGCACAAGATGAAAGCTTTCGTGCGGTTCCGCGAGATCGGCGATCCGGCGGCCCCGCGACGGTCCTTTGCCGCGTGGTTCGAGCCGACCCACCACACGGTCGAGCCCACAGCCCAGTTTTTCGTGCGCCGCTTTGCCGACATGGACTGGCGCATCATCACCCCGGACATTTCCGCGGTGTTCGATGATGGCACGTTGAGGTTTCTTGAGGACCAGCCGAACCCGCAGCTCCCCGACGATGCAAGCGAGGCGCTGTGGATCACGTACTTCCAGAACATCTTCAATCCCGCGCGCCTGAAAGTTCAGGCGATGCAATCGGAAATGCCCAAGAAATACTGGAAGAACCTGCCCGAGGCCGCCGCGATCCCGGATCTGATCGCGGGCGCGCCGGCTCGTGCACGCACCATGGCGGCCTCCGCCCCCACGCTCGCCCCCCGGCGGGCGGCGTCGGCGCAATCGCAATTCAAGCGGTTCGTGTCGACGTGGGACGGCTCAGACGACGCGTTCGTCGCGGCCTTGCGCGGTTGCACGCGCTGCCCCCTCCACCGCGATGCGACCCAAGCGGTGCCCGGCGCGGGCCCCCGCGACGCGGCGCTGATGATCGTAGGCGAACAGCCGGGCGATCAAGAGGACCTTGCAGGCCAACCCTTCGTTGGTCCCGCCGGGCGTCTGTTCGATGAGATGGCGATGTCGGTGGGCCTCGACCGGTCGCGTGCCTACATCACCAATGCGGTCAAACACTTCAAATTCACGCCACGCGGCAAGCGCCGCCTGCACCAGCGCCCCAACTCAGACGAGATATCCCATTGCCGGTGGTGGCTTGATGCTGAGGTGACGTGCGTTGCGCCGAAACTGATCCTCGCCATGGGCGCCGTGGCGGCAGAGGCGCTGACCGGGAATGGCAAGGATCTTCTGACGCGGCGCGGCAAGGTGGTAGAAACGACGGGGGGAACTCCAGTCCTGATCACCGTGCATCCGTCCTACCTGTTGCGTATTCCGGACGCCGACAAGAAGGCCGAAGGCTTGGCGTGGTTCAAACAGGACCTGGAAGCCGCTTTACGGTTTGCGGAAGGCGCAGAGCGCGAAAGCAAGCGCTGCATTGAAGGCGCGGAGCGCCGTGCCTAGGCCTTCCTGACAGTCGTGTCCAACGGTCACCTCACGCGCATCGAAGCCGGGAACGGAATGGGGCATCTGTGCGTTGTGATGGAGAAGGCGCGCCAATCTCGGTGTGCCATTCATCAACCAAGGAGCGCTTCAGCCCATGACCCAGCCGACAGTCAAGCACCCCGACCTCAAGAATTCTGAGTTGCACCACGACCTGAAAGACCAACCTGGTGACGCGGAGGACCCCGACCATGCCGATGGCGACACGCAAGCGTCAGATAAGATCGAGAAAGCCGTCACAGAGTCAGACGATGACACCCAGATCGCCGATGCCCTCAAACGCGCGGTGTCAGACGATGGCTGATCCACAAATCGGAAAAATGCTTGGGG
Source organism: Gymnodinialimonas phycosphaerae (assembly GCF_019195455.1). Classification (NCBI taxonomy): domain Bacteria; kingdom Pseudomonadati; phylum Pseudomonadota; class Alphaproteobacteria; order Rhodobacterales; family Paracoccaceae; genus Gymnodinialimonas; species Gymnodinialimonas phycosphaerae. The sequence continues at coordinate 1,803,647 of NZ_JAIMBW010000001.1, forward strand.
CGTTAACAGGGAGCCGACCTTGTCCCTGCGCGAAGAACGACACAAACACCCGCGCGAATGTCATGTTCCGGCGCGGGCGCTTGTCACTCGTAGATCGCAGCGGCGTGGCAGCGACGAACCTCTCAAACCGATGTGCTTGGGCAGGGTGTTTTCAGGCGTTCACCTTTTTCAGGCGCTCCTGATGCGGGATGCGGTGTCCGCCTCGGACGCGCCGATGAAGGCCCAAGCCTTTGCGCGTTCGCTGGTATCAAATTCCTTGGCCTTCACCGCGATAACCTTGTCCATCCAGCCGATCATTTTAGCGGCTCTGTCGGGCGCGCCGATCACGGCATAGTGGCGAACTTCCGACAAGGCTCGAAACCGAGAGGCGATGTCATCGCTGTCGAACATTGCATCCCAGTCGCTACCGGTGAATGGCGTCATATCAAGCAGGATATCGACCTTTTAGTCGTGCTTATCGAACGCCTTGAGCATGAATTTGGCCAAGGCCTCGGATGCGTCGTCGTCCACGCGGCAGGTAATGCGAAACGCGTACGCCGTCGGCGATGTGGTCGGAATTTGTTCGATCGGGTCATGAGGCAATTGTGTCATCTGAAACCTCCTTACTAGTAGGTCATCAAGATAACGCGTCGCCCAGGCAGAGGTTCCAGACGCGCCAAGGCGCTTCGCGAAGTGCTGCGCGGGATGTAGTCGCGAACGCGTAAAAGAAGCGGCGATGTCAGGTGGATAGACATCGAGAAGGACAACAGCCGGGGCGTTTGAGCGGGCACGAGAAAGCCCAACACAAGGCGAGATGCGCGATTGGCGGGAACGTGGCGTCTTTCGGATGTGAGTTGGGGCAGGACCTCACGCCTCACGAAGTTGAACGATACGATTGGAACCAAATGCGCTGTCACATGTTGAGTTGGCAAGAAACGTCAATTCTGATCCATGATGGAGAAGTCGCTATGCAAGCCCATCAACACGTCACCCCCACCGACACGCGCCCCGTGGACGTGCTTTCCGCCGTCGCGACCGATGTCAAAGACGTCACCGAAGGCTACGTCACGATGATTGACCGCGCGGAAGATGATTTGAAGCCGTTCGTTCAACTGCTTCGCGCACTTCACGTGAGCCACCTCCGCGAGTTGTTCGCCGAACTGCAGCATTTGGGCGGGCATCCGAAGGATACCGGGTCTTACATGGCAACGGTCCATACGGCCGTCGCCACCCTTCGCGACTGGACCGGCACGCTTGACGCGTCGGGCCTGCCGCAGATCATCGACGGGGAAGACACCATCATCGCATCCTATGACGCGGCGCTGAACGACCTTCAGAAGCACCCGGCCCAACGCAGCCTGATTGAGAAGCATCGCGCGGCCCTTGCCACGCATGTCGACGCGCTGCGCGACTAGGCCGCCACGCTCACCCAAACCAAACCACCTCTTGCGATGACTTTCGACGCCGGAGCCCCTCCGGTGCACGATGAAGGCTTGCGCAACGCCAACCCGAAGGAGACTTGACATGACAAATCGTAAATGCACGAAAGACGTCGAAGCAACAGTCAATGACGCCGCCAAGGACATTGCCGACACAGCCAAGGCCGAACTGTCGGCAAGCGGCGAAACGGTCAAGGACAACGCCGCCCACCGCGCCGAGCAAGAGGCCGAGCAGATGCGCCGCGCTGGCGAGGCCTTCGACGGTAACCCCTTCGCCCGTGAGGCCGCGCATCACATTGCTGAAAACCTCAGCTCCGCCGCCCACGCCCTGCGCGAGGCGGATCTGTCGAGCATTCAACACGATGTCGCCGATTTCGCGCGCCGCAATCCGTTGGTCTTTTTCGGCGGCTCGGCGGCAGTGGGCTTCCTTGCCGCGCGCGCTCTGAAAGCGTCCGAGCGGGCTGAGCCTGCCACTGTGTCGCAACACCGTCTGCCCGATCAAAGCGCACGCGCCGAGTGGGGGCAGTCGTAATGGTCGAGCCAGGTCTTTCCCCCTCGGCCGCCGCATCCCTGATCGGCGACATCTTTTCGCAAGGTGTTCGCATCTTGCGGAAGGAGGCGTCGCTGGCAAAGGCCGAGTTGTCCGAGAACCTGGGCCGCGCCGGCGTGGCGCTTGGCCTTCTGGTCGGCGCCGTCGTTCTGGCTCTCGTGGCCCTTGTGACGCTCGCCGGGGCCGGTGTTGCCGGGCTTGTGGCGGCTGGCTGGTCCGTATGGCTCTCGGCCCTTGTGGTCGGCGGCGGCCTTGCGGTGATTGCCGCGATTTTCGCCACGATCGGCGTGCGCGGCCTGAAGCCCGAAAGCCTCGCGCCGTCGCGCAGCATCGAAAACGTGAAACGCGACTTCAACGTCATCAAGGAGCAGATCAATGCCTGACGCCGACAGGCTTGAGGAAGAACTGCGTTTGGAGCGTGAAGCTCTCCGCTCGAAGCTGAGCCTTCTGGGGTCACAATTCACGCCTGACCGCATGGCGACCCAAGCCAGCCAGACCGCCCAGGTTATCGGCGGCAAGCTGGTGCGCGGCGCAGTCGATGTGGCGCGGCACAACAAGATGCCCCTCGCTTTGACCGGCACGGGCCTTGCCTGGCTTGCCATCAGTGCTGCCGTCGGAACCCGCCCAAGCGCCCCGCGCGTGGCATACGACACACGCTCGGAACCGACTTCGCCGGGTCTTCGCGATGAACACGTCAACGATCCATCCCTTGGCGACTTCGATGATCGGGTCGCCGCCGCTGACCGCGCGATGAAGCGCGACGCGGCATTGAACCCTCAGGAAGGAGATTACGATATGACCTACCCCAAACACGCCCCGACCGACAGCGACACCACGCGCATGGACCGCTTGCGCGAGACTATCGAAAACGGCCTCGATGGTCTGCCCGATGCCGCGAAACAGCGTGTGCGTGCCGCTCGCGAAGCCGCGATGTCCGCACAAGAGCGCGCCAGGATCGAGGCTGCCAAAGCTGCGGATACCGTGCGCACGACGGCCCATGAGAATCCCATGCTTGTCGGCGCCCTCGCGTTCGCCGCCGGGGCCGCGCTGGCCGCAATGCTGCCGCGCACCTCGACGGAAAATCGCATTGTCGGCGGCCAACGTGACCGTCTGTTCGACGAAGCGGACCGCGTTCTGCAAGAAGAGCGCGCCAAGTTGACCGAGGCCGCGACAGGCTTCATCGCGGACGGACAAGCCAAGGTGAAAGAGGCCGTGACCGGCGGCAGCAAAAACGCCGAAAAAGACCAGACGAGGGCGACGCGCAACGGCAAGGCCGAAGCTGCCGCTCAGGCCTGAACCACGATATACGCAAGGGGGCCCCTACAAAATGGGGGCCCCTTTTGCTTTCCCCCCATCACCCGAGGAAGCCAACCATGTCCGCCACGTCTGACCGCGATACCGCAACTCATTACGGGGCCACCGCAAGGCGACCGACTGACATCACGCTCAAGGGTTATTGGCAAATCACCAAACGCATTGCCGGCCGGTTCAAGGAAGACCGCCTTGGGCTTGTGGCCGCTGGGGTGGCTTTTTACGCGCTTCTGGCACTGTTTCCCGGCCTGACGGCGTTGGTTGAGCTGAGGGGCCTCTTCATCTCGCCCGCCGAACTGGCGGAAACCTCCGAAAGCTTGGCGATAGCCCTGCCGGACGCCGCGCAGGAAATCGTCATGGGGCAGTTGACAGAGCTTTCAAACAACGCCTCCAGCGGCCTCAGCCTGGCGGCGATCTTCGGGATCGGTCTTGCAATCTTTTCCGCCAGCAAGGGGGTCAGCAACCTCATGGTCGGCCTCAACATCGCTTACGCCGAGACGGAAGAGCGTGGCTTCATACGACTGCAACTTACCATTTTTGCGCTGACGGCCTTTGCGGTCATCGCCTCCCTGACCGCGATCACGCTTCTGGCCGTCCTACCGGCGGCCTTCGCCTTGCTCCCCTTGCCATCGCGGCTGGAGGATATCGTTTCCATCGTGCGCTGGCCCGTCCTGTTCGCCCTGGTGGCGGCGGCCTTTACCGTGTTCTATCGCTTTGGCGCGTCGCGGCGGCCTGCGAAGTGGCGTTGGGTCGCGCCGGGCGGCGTGTCTGCCGTGGTGATCTGGATCGCGGCCTCGCTGGTCTTCTCGATCTACGTCCAGACCTTCGCCACCTATTCCGAAACTTTCGGCGCGCTGGCAGGTGCGGTGATCTTGCTGTTGTGGCTGTGGATTTCCTCGCTGGCCGTGCTTTTTGGGGCCGTCATCGATGCAGAGCTGGAAGCGCAAGTTGCACCTGACAGCACGACCGGGGCGCCGCGCGACATGGGGGACCGGGGGGCGACCAAGGCCGACATCTGCCAGGCAGGCCCGGACAACGGCGGCGCCGCCTAAGCCTATTCAGCCGCCTGCGGCGCCGCCCCCTGGCTGCCCGGTGCCTTCACGGGGGCCTTGTGCAGCTTGTGGGCGATGAACAGCAGCCAAACCACAATGGGGATCGCTACGAGGCCACCAAGTGGGCCCCAAAGGTACAACCAGAAGACCAGTGACAAGAACACCAGCAACGGGTTCATCGATACCTGTCGACCCACCACTGTGGGCGTCACGAACTGCGCTTCAACGAGGTTCATCAGCACGAACGATCCCATCGGGACGACCGACCAGAAACCGTCGAACACCGTCACCCCGACGATCAGCAAAGCGAAGGCGACCATCGCTGGCCCAAGGTAAAGAAGGAAGTTCATAAGGAATGTCGCCAACCCCCACATAAGCGGCTGCGGCATGCCGATGAACGTCATGGCGAAGGTAACGGCCGTACCGAAGCCCGCATTCACCACCGTCACCGCCAGAAAATATCGCGACACGCGCGCCTCGGCGATCAGCAGAAGGTCGGCGCGCAACCGTGGCCAGATCCGTTCGATGCGGCGGTAGACATCCCGACGGGTAGAGAGGAAGAAATAAAACGTGCCCACGAACACAAGCATTCCGGATACGACGGACGGGCCGTAGGCCAGCGCATCAAAGACGCTGGGGATCGGCATATCGGCAGTCGCGCCCTCCTCTGTCGCTGCGGCATCGCCCAAGGCACTTTCGACCGACGCCTGAAACTCGCGAACGCCCGAAAGCGCGCCCTGTAGTGCTTCAACGATGGTGCGAAGTTCGAACCGGATGAGCGGTGCATTGGAAATCGCATAGCTGAGCGTCGGCTCGAGCGCGACGAATATGAATACCGTTGCGGTGATGAAGAGGAACAGGACAAGGAATGCGGCAACCGCTCTGGGCAAGCCGATCTTCTCCAACGCCTCAGACAGCGGTGCGCAGACGACGCCAAGCACGATGGCCGACGCAATTGGCGCAAGAAGCCCCTGCGCGACGTCCAGGGTGAAAATGATGGCAAGCGCGCAAAGCAGCACGATGGCAGGGGATGCAGCGATCTTGATTGGGCGATAGGACATGCTTTGCAACGCGCGGCGCGCGCAATGGTTCCGCGCAAAGGTCAAGTGTCGCCCATATCTTCCCCGATGTGTGTGTCTGTTTCGGTCACAAGGTAGCAGAGTGAGTCGGGCCCTTCAGGGGGCGTACCCGCGACGGTCGCAGCCCCTGAACACACGCCTAATTGGCCGCCTTAGGCACCGCGTGACGGTTTGTCGCGGAGCTGAAACGCGGGCATACATGCCCTTTTCTTCAGGCATCTGGACGTCACGCGCCCGCACCGTGCCCTCGTCAACCCGGTTCATGCCCTTGAAAATCAGGCTGTTACGCCATCCTCGACTCTCATGATTTACAAAATGGCGATATTTTTTGTGAATTTATTAACAAACTGAGGCGTCACTGCCTCAATTCGAACGGATCGGCGGCGGCCCTTGTGTACCTTCATCGCAAGCGACCGGGCGGGGAACGCAGGCTCGGTTTGATGCGAGGGAGGAAGCATCATGAGCGACACACCGAAAAAAATGCCCGCAGGCTCCGCCCAACGCATGTCGATGCCGACGGCGGCACCCGCATGGGCGCGGCCTTGGTCGCGAACCCGTTTGTCGCCGACGCGCTTATCGAAAATCGCATGAACCGCACGCGCCAAGGTAGCGCCGCAGACATGCACCAAAAGGAGGGCCGACTGATGGACGGCGCAACGACACCGACAACAACCACGATCCTGATCCTTCTGGGGCCTCCGGGCTCGGGCAAGGGCACGCAGGCGCGCAAGCTGGAAGGAGACTTCGGCTTCGTTCAACTCTCGACCGGGGACTTGCTGCGCGCCGCTGTTGCAGCCGGGACCGAGGCCGGTCAGGCCGCGGATGAGGTGATGAAGGCAGGCGGATTGGTGAGCGACGAGATCGTGCTGGCGATCCTGACCGATCGTTTGACCCACGACGATTGCAAGCAGGGTGTCGTGCTGGACGGGTTCCCGCGCACCACCGGTCAGGCCGAGGCCCTTGATCAGATGCTTGCCGATCGCGGCGAGAGCATCCGGGCGGTAATCTCTTTGGAGGTTGACGAAGTCGAGATGGTCAAACGCGTGGCCGGTCGCATGACCTGCGGTGATTGTGGCGAGGGGTTTCATGACCATTTCAAGCCACCCGCACAAGACGGCGTCTGTGACACTTGCGGGGCGCAGAACATGACCCGCAGGGCTGACGACAATGCCGCTACCGCGATTTCGCGGCTGGAGGCTTACGCGGAACAGACGGCGCCCCTTGTGGCGCATTACGGCGCACGCGGCGCGCTGCACGCCGTCGATGCCATGCAGGCAATCGATGCCGTGCAGGACCACATCGCACGGATCGTCAAATCCGCCTGAAATCCCACGCGCCTTCGTCAAAGAGGGCACGTGCGGCGACGACACAAACAAACGACGACATGCATTAGGAGGAACAGCATGGCAGACCCACGGGACGACACACCACAGACGGAAGCGAGGGATGACTCCGTCTACTGGAAAACCAACATCCGCATCATCACCATCTGCCTGGTCATCTGGGCCCTGGTCTCATTCGGCTTCGGCATCGTACTGCGCCCGCTTCTGGCGGGCATCGAAGTCGGTGGCACGGATCTGGGCTTCTGGTTCGCACAGCAGGGCTCGATCCTCGTCTTCCTCGCGCTGATCTTCTTCTACGCTTGGCGGATGAACCAGCTCGACAAGCAATACGGCGTGGACGAGGAGTAATCAGCCATGGACCAATTTACCCTTAACCTTCTGTTTGTGGGCGCGTCCTTCGCGCTCTACATCGGCATCGCGATCTGGGCCCGTGCGGGCTCCACATCGGAATTCTATGCCGCAGGGCGTGGTGTCCACCCCGTCACCAACGGCATGGCCACGGCAGCGGACTGGATGTCTGCGGCCTCGTTCATCTCGATGGCGGGACTGATCGCGTTCACCGGCTACGACAACTCGTCCTTCCTGATGGGTTGGACTGGCGGCTATGTGCTTCTGGCCCTGTTGCTTGCGCCCTACCTGCGCAAGTTCGGCAAGTTCACCGTGTCCGAATTCATCGGTGATCGTTTCTACTCCAAGACCGCGCGCATGGTTGCCGTGATCTGCCTGCTTGTGGCTTCCATCACCTACGTGATCGGCCAGATGCAGGGTGTGGGCATCGCCTTCGGTCGCTTCCTTGAGATCGACGCCTTCTGGGGTCTGCTCATCGGTGCCTGTGTGGTGTTCGCCTATGCCGTCTTCGGCGGCATGAAGGGCGTGACCTATACTCAGGTCGCGCAATACTGCGTTCTGATCACCGCCTACACGATCCCGGCGGTCTTCATCTCTCTGCAACTGACGGGCAACCCGATCCCAGCCCTTGGCCTGTTCGGCAATACCGCCGAGGGAGAACCACTTCTGGCGACGCTGAACCAGATCGTCACCGATCTTGGCTTCAACGAGTATACGGCCGCCCACGGCTCGACCATCAACATGGTGCTCTTCACCCTGTCGCTGATGATCGGTACCGCAGGTCTGCCTCACGTCATCATGCGCTTCTTCACGGTGCCCAAGGTGTCTGACGCCCGCTGGTCGGCTGGCTGGACCCTGGTTTTCATCGCGCTGCTCTATCTGACGGCCCCTGCCGTTGGTGCCATGGCGCGCCTGAACATCTCGGACCTGATGTGGCCCAACGGGACACAGGGCGAGGCCGTGAGCCTTGAGCAGATCGAAAACGATCCCGAGTATGCCTGGATGGCAACGTGGCAGGCAACGGGTCTGCTGGGTTGGGAAGACCTGAACGGTGACGGTCGGATCCAGTACTACAACGACGGCAACGCCGATCTGCAGGCGCGGGCCGAGGCTAACGGTTGGGAAGGCAATGAGCTGACCAACTTCAACCGCGATATCCTCGTGCTGGCCAACCCCGAGATCGCAAGCCTTCCGGGCTGGGTGATCGGCCTTGTGGCAGCAGGTGGCCTTGCGGCAGCTCTGTCCACGGCGGCGGGCCTGTTGCTGGCAATCTCTTCGGCGGTCTCCCATGACCTTCTGAAGGGACAGCTGACGCCGAACATGTCCGAGAAGTCCGAGCTTATGGCAGCAAGGATTTCGATGGCAGCGGCGATTGTCGTGGCGGTTATCCTGGGCCTCAACCCCCCAGGCTTTGCAGCGCAAACCGTGGCCTTGGCCTTCGGCTTGGCGGCAGCCTCGATCTTCCCGGCACTGATGATGGGCATCTTCTCCAAGCGCATCAACAACACGGGTGCCGTGGCGGGCATGTTGGCCGGTCTGGTCACCACGCTGGTTTACATCTTCCTGCACAAGGGCTGGCTGTTCATTCCGGACACCAACTCCTTCACGGATGCGAACCCGATGCTTGGGCCCATTGCCTCGACTTCGTTCGGCGCGATCGGTGCATTGATCAACTTCGCCGTCGCCTACCTCGTGTCGGGCATGACGAAGGAGACACCGCAGCACATCAAGGATCTGGTCGAAAGCGTCCGTATCCCCCGTGGTGCAGCTGGCGCCATCGATCACTGACGCCGCCACTTGTGACATCGTTCTGCCCGCCCCGCATCCTCGGGGCGGGCAGGACCCCCACCGCGAAAGCACCTGCATGCCCCTTACCGACAAACTGACCCAGTTTCTTGCCTCGGTGCACCCCTACGATACTTTGGCCGAGGCCGATCTTGCCGCCTTGGCGACGGTCTGCACAGTCACGCAAGCACCCGCAGGTCACACGATCTACGCCGTTGGCGATCAGATCGACGCCCTCTACATTCTTGTCAGCGGCGAAGTCGAGATAACGGACGCGACCGGCGTTCAGCTTTCCCTCCTTGGCCCCCGCAATTCCTTCGGCGAACGCGCGCTTCTGCGCGGCGATGATGCAAGCCGCACGGCAGTCGCCCTTGCGGACGCAACGTTGATCGTGATGCCCGCCGCCACGCTGTTCGCCCTGATTGATACCCACCCGAGCGTTGCGACCTTCTTCGACCGCCGACGCCCGCCCAAACCCAACCGCAAAGACCTGGGCACGATGGTCGTCGCCGACCTGATGACCCGCGACCCGGTTGCCTGCGCGTCTGACGCGGCGATCCGCACCGCCGCCGCCGAGATGCACACGCGCCGCATTTCCTCCATTTGCATCGAGGACAATGGTCAATTCGAAGGCATCGTCACCTTGCGCGACCTAAACGGGCGCGTCATCGTCGACGGACTGGACGCTTCAGGCCCGATTGCCAGCATCATGACCCGCGCGCCCTTGACGCTTGGCCCCAAGGCGCTGGTGACAGATGTGCTGCACCTGATGGTCGAGCGTGGCATCGGCCACGTTCCCATCGTGGAGGGGGGCCGCCTTGTCGGTATTGTCACTCAGACCGATCTGACCCGCGCGCAGGCCATGACATCCGCCGATCTGGTGGGTCGCGTGGCCAAGGCCGCCACCCCCGAAGAAATGGCGCGCGCCACGCGCGAGATCCCGCAGCTGCTGGTGCAACTGATCAACGGCGGCAGCCGGCACGAGGTCGTTACCCGCCTGATCACCGATATCGCCGACACCGCAACGCGGCGTCTTTTGGCGCTGGCGGAGGCCGAGCTTGGCGCGCCCCCCGTCCCCTACCTCTGGCTTGCCTGTGGCAGCCAAGGACGGCAGGAACAAACCGGCGTGTCCGATCAGGACAATTGCCTGATCTTGTCCGATGACGTCAGCCAATCCGATATGCCCTACTTCGAGGCGCTGGCCAAATCCGTGAGTGATGGCCTCGACACCATCGGATACGTCTATTGCCCCGGCGACATGATGGCGACCAACCCGCGTTGGTGCCAACCTGTCAGCACTTGGCGCAGCTATTTCCGCAACTGGATCGCCAAGCCGGATAACGAGGCGCAGATGCTGGCCTCGGTCATGTTTGACCTGCGGCCTATCGGCGGCGATACCAGCCTGTTCGACGGGCTCCAGCAAGAGACGCTGGAGGCGGCGTCGGCCAATTCCATCTTCACCGCCCATATGGTCTCCAACTCCCTGAAGCATCAGCCCCCCCTGGGCCTGTTGCGCGGGCTGGCGACGATCCGGTCGGGCGATCACCGCAACCAACTGGATCTGAAGCACAATGGCGTGGTGCCGATCACGGACCTGGCCCGTGTCTATGCCCAGCGCGGCCGTCTGGCGGCGGTCAACACCCGCGCGCGGCTGGAGGCCGCGATCGAGGCCGGTGTTCTGTCGACCTCGGGCGGGGCCGACCTGCTGGATGCCTATGACCTGATCGCGACCGCGCGCCTAGTGCATCAGGCGACATTGGTCAAAGGCGGCAAGAGCCCGGACAACTACCTTGATCCAGCAGCCCTCTCGGATTTCGAGCGCAGCCATCTGCGAGACGCTTTCGTTGTTGTAAAGACCATGCAATCGGCAGCAGGGTCCGGGAAGGGAGCACTTTCGTAATGTTCATCGAACTGATCGCCACTGTCTTTGCAGGGCTCGCTTGCGCGGGTCTTGCAATGCTGCTGAACCACGCCACGGGGAAACGCTTGCCGCGCTGGATCACGCCGGTTGCCGCCGGTCTGGGGATGCTCGCCATGACCATCTCCAACGAATACACGTGGTTCGACCGCACGGCCGAGCGTTTGCCAGAGGGCGTCGAGATCGCCATGACCGTGGATGAGCAAAGCTGGCTCCGCCCCTGGACCCAGCTTGCCCCCTACACCAAGCGCTTCGTGGCCGTCGACCTTGCCACCGCCCGCACGAACGCCGCCCTGCCCGATCAACGGCTTGCCGACCTCTACTTCTTCGGGCGCTGGTCGCCGGTCAATCAGGCGCCGATGCTGTTCGATTGCGCGGGCGCACGGTCCGCGCTGCTCATAGATGGGGCCGAGTTCGCTGAGGATGGCTCGATCAGCGATGCCGATTGGCAAAACATGCCCGCCGACGATCCAATCCTCGCCCTGGTTTGCGAGACGTAACATGCTCAGCCGCCTCTCGCTTCGCCTGCGCATCTTCCTTTTCTTCTGCCTCCTGGCCGTCGGAGGGGCCGGATTGGCGGCGGCGGCGCTGGCGTTTGGCTGGTCACGCAGCGATACGGCCCTGCCAATGGGGCCGTTCATCACCGCGCTGATCCTCTTCGTCTTTCTCAATACGGGCCTGACCCTCGGCATCTGGCTTTTGTTCGACGAGAACGTCGCCAAACCAATCGCCAGGTTGTCGGCGCAACTGCGGCTGCGTGCCCATTCGGGTGTGGACAGTGACGTGGATACGGCGGACGCGAAGCATCTGGGCGACCTGGCCCCCGCAGCCTTTGCCTTGTCGCGCACCATCGGCAATACGCTTACCGATACGGCAGCACGCGTGGCCTCGGAAACGCAGCGCCTGCAAAGCGAGTCCGAGCGGCTCACCGCGCTGCTGAGCGAAATTCCAATCGCCACCATTCTTCTGAATCCGGCGCAGGAAATTGTCCTATACGACAGCCAGGCCGCCGAGATCTTGGGCCGGATCGCCCCCCCCCGCCTCAAGGCGCGTCTGTCGGACTATTTTGATCTGTCGGGCTTTGCCGAGGCCGCATCAAGGCTATCGGAAGGCTCGGGCGAAGCGTCCCTGCGCTTGGGCGATGCCAGCGGCACCCATGTTTTCGATGCACGGTTAAGGTCGCTCGGGAACGGCGATCACATGATCCTCATCGACGTGCCAGACACCGGGGCATCGCGTGTCGCGCCACGCCCCCTGGTCTACAACTTCGATTTTCTGAACCCTTCATATCCCCGAAATATCGACGAAGCGCCCCTGTCCGAACAGTGCTTTGTCGCCTTCGACACCGAAACCACCGGTCTTTCCGTCCAAAATGACGAGATCGTCCAGATCGGTGCCGTGCGCATTCTGGGTGGGCGGATCGTCAAGGGGGAGGTGATCGATACCTATGTCGATCCCGGCCGCCCAATCCCGCCCGCGTCCACGCGGATCCATGGCGTGACCAACGAGAATGTGGCCGGTGCCCCGGATATCGGGACCGCAGGCCGCGCCCTCCACGACTTCGCCCGTGACGCTGTTCTGGTGGCTCACAACGCGCCCTTCGATATCGGATTGCTCCGCAAAAGCCGGTCGCGCACTGGCGCCGATTGGACCCATCCGGTTCTGGACACCGTCCTGCTGTCGGCTGTCGTCTTCGGGACCAACGAAGAGCACTCCCTCGACGCCCTGTGCAAGCGCTTGTCCATCGAGATCCCGGAAGACAAACGCCACACCGCATTGGGCGACGCCCAGGCAACGGCGGAGGTCCTGGTCAGGTTGCTCCCGCTTCTTGACGGACGCGGGATTACGACCCTCAAGCAGCTCCTTTCCGAGACGCGCAAACATGGTCGCCTTCTGCGCGACATGAATGCCTGAAGCGCCACGCCTTTCAGTGCACGGACTTACGCGCCCCGGCGTTGGCCCTCTGTCTATTGTGCGGGGAGGTATTGGAGGTTTGGGTTTGGAGGGGATTGGGGTGTCACGACATCGGATCGAACCGGGGCCGGGCCTGGCTTGCCGTTTGAGGAGGCGGGGGTTGCCAGGGCGGGGTCAGCGTCGGGGACGGCGGTAGAGCGGTCGCCCTGCGCCGCCGCCTGGGCTTTATCTTCCAGGGTCACAACCTGCATGAAAGCCTGACCGCCACCCGGAATGTGCTGTTGGGCTGCGGGTCCACGGAAAAGGCGATCCGGCCAAGCAAACCGCCGCTCTCGACAAGGACACCGATCACACCGTCGTCGAAATGCTGCAAGCGCTTGGCCGGGTTCATGGAACGACAACCGTCATGGTCACACACGACCCCCAGATCATGGAAATGGCCGACAGAGTAATAACCTCCGAAGACGGCCGCATCGTGAATGACACTCACACCGATGCCCCAAAAAAACGCCAACACCCGGCCCACTTCAGGCCGGGTGACACGCGCAGGCGGGGCGGCTACTCCGCTGCCACGAGGGACGCAGGGTTGCGTTTTGCGAAGTGGCGGCGATACAGGACCGCAACCAGCACGATCATCGCAACCTGGCTGGCCAGCGCGACAGCCGTCAGACCCCAGTAAGCGACACCGAACTTCGCGATGAGACCCGCACCCACAAGACCTTTGTTGATCCAGAAGTGCAGCATCACGCTGAGGGCGACGCCGGGGCAGACCAAGGCCCAGGACCCGGCCGAATTCCCCTCACCCCGCAAGAAGGCATCTGCGTATTTCTGACGCCGCAGGACCAACAGGCCAAGGACTAGGAAGGCAGACTGGATGGCAAGGATCGTCGTGGTCAGCACCAGGTTGTCCGCCATACCGCCGTGGGCCTCAAACGTGGTGTGGAGGCCATGTTCCTGACGCAGCATCATGATCCCCAAGACGGTCAGGATCGGGACAACGACCATCAGCGTCGGCGCGCTTTCCTTGGCAGTGCCATGGTGCAGCATCGAGTTGAAGGCGAGAATCGCCGATACGATGGCGTAGAGACCGGCGACCGTACCCAGGAAGATCGACGCAATCAGTGAGACGCCCACGGTCAGCGGTACGGTGCTCATCGCGGCGGGGGCGGCCATGCCAACGGCTACCATTGCCAGGGCGAAAGCGGGAAGGAGCTGCGCGAAGGAGTTGTTCGCGGTGACGTCGAAGACACCGCCCTCGCTCAGCACACGGCCAAGGAAATCACCGATTTGGCGAAACGCCAGATAACCGATCAGCGCGAAGGCCACCAAAGCTGCGGGGAACAGGAATTCCACCACGTTCCAGAGACCCGGCACGAAGACGAGGCCAAGGATAAAGCCCGCGTTCACTGTCATCGCCAGCGCGAGCGGCATCGCCAGCAACAGGGTTTCGCCGTTGGAGTTGACCAGCTTGGTGTAGGCTTCGGTTTTGAGGAACTCGGACCGGCGCGCCAGGTTCCAGATCAGCAGCTTGACGTTGAGGAAGGCAAAGCCCGCGATGCCCGTCAAGGCAATCACAATGGCCGCTTTCATCCCGATGCCCCCTGTTGAGAACGCGAGCATGATGTCCTCGAACACCGGAACCGGCTGGCCGGGATGCGGCACCCAGAACATCAGGTACATGAAGAAAGTGACCGTAAGACCCCCGGCGCCCAAAGAGGCCAGAAAGTAGAGCGGTGACCATGTGTCGGCGGGGCGATGAGCTTGTGAGTTCATGGCAAGTCTCCTTTATTGATGGAGGTGTCTTGCCACGCGATCCGACGAGTCGTCTGTGACCATGTCACTGTTGCCCCGAAAAACGCGGTCGTTGAGAAAAGAAGTGACCAAGGGCGCTGCGCACGAACGCCCGCAAATCATGTAGTAAGCGCCCCCCCGGGGGTGACAGGCAAAGCGACGAACGCCCGCAACGCGTGCTAGATATCCGCCAGCGCCACAGCCTTGCCGGTTTCCGCTGAACGGCTGATCGCCTCAAGAACCTGGATGTTGTGAACCATCTCGGCGGCGGTGAACGGATAGTCGGCACGACCCATGGCCGCATCGGCAAAGGCTTCGAGATTTGCCGTCACTGCATCCTCCCAATCGTAGTCCCGTTGAACGACGGGCTGGCCTGATTGCGCCGTCAGGACCCGCACAATGCCGTCGGGCGTATCCGGGTGGCTGTCGTTCAGGACTTCAACCCACTTGTCGGTGCCAAAGACGTGCATTCGGATGAAATGGGGCGTGTGAAGGACGGCGCTGAAAGTGGCGGTCATCCCGGCCACGAACTTCATCTGCACGGTTACAACATCGCCCGTCTCCCACCCCAACGATCGGTCTGCGGTGAAAGCGTGCAGCACCTCGATTGGCCCGAAGAACGAGATCAACAGATCGCTCAGGTGAATGCCCATGCCCGTCATGCCCGCAGCGGGCGAAATCTCTTTGCGGGTGCGCCAATCGTTGGCGGGCACGCCGATCAGCTTATCGTGGCTGAAGGCCGCTTCCGCGTGCATGACCGTGCCCAGGGCCCCCTGTTCGAGGGCCGCGCGCAGGGCCAGCATGGCGGGTTCAAAGCGCCGCTCATGGCCAATGCCAAGCTGAACGCCCGCCTCCGCGCAGGCCTGCACCGAGCGGCGCGCGCTGTCGGCTGTCAGGCCCAATGGCTTCTCGCAAAACACATGCTTGCCCGCAGCGGCAACCTGCGCGACTTGCGCCTCGTGCAGCGGATTGGGGGTGGTAAGGATCACGGCATCAACCTCGGACAGGGCCAAGGCCGGGGCGAAATCATCCCATGCGGTCAGGCCCATAGCCTCGATGTTGGGGTGATTTTGCGCGGCAGGCTCGATCACTCCGGCGACACGCAGCCACGGATGATCCTGCAACCGCGTGGCAATGTGCTTGCCCCACCAGCCGAACCCGGCAATGGCCAAGACAAACGGTTGCGGCACGTCGTTCATGGGATCCCCCCTCTATTCATTCGGTCTGGTGCAATGCGCGTTTGACGCGCGCCGCCCCATCAAAACCGTTGCGCCAGCGTAGCGACAGCGGCCCCATCAGGCCAAATTATGTAACCTGATGTGAGCCCACAGATATCGTGATGCGCCCTTCCCGGCGTCTTGCACAGCGTCCTTCATTGCCCGGGCGTCCAAGGCGCTTCCGGCGCGCGCCAAACCCGCCAGATCGTTTTCCAGGCGGCCTTTTGCTCATCCGACAGCGGCAACGGCGGCGGCTGCATTTGTAGCCGCCCCTTATCCCCGTGCGCCGGGCGTTCGTCGTTTTCATCACTGCCATCAACGGATATTTCGACGCCGTGGCGCGAGGCGACTTTTAGGACCTCCATCGCAGCATCACCGGCGGGCCCGTTCGCCAAGCCGGGCAACCTACGCCTTTGGCGGGGTGTTGTTGATGGCGCCCGCGATAATCGGGCCGAACTCTGCCCGCAGGCGCAGAACCAGATCGGTGGAAAATGGGACCAGTGACATCTGCGGGAAGTGATAAAGGAAGACGCGAAGTTCATCGCGCCCGACCTGCTCGATCAGGCGTGCATGATGCGTGAACAGCGCGTCACCGGATGGCCCCTTGTCGTAGTGGGCCGCCAAGTTGGGGCGACATCGATTTTTCTGGCGCGCCCGCCTTATATATGCATTTCTGAATGTATTGACCTATCACCGATAATCCTTCGCGCCTAAGGCGAAGGGGGAGGCCCCACGTGAACACCCTGACCCGTCGCCAATCGCTGGGATTTTTGGCAGCCGCCGCAATACTTCCCAAACAAGTCTTCGCTGCCGAGCGTGTCGATTTGGGCACGATGCAACTGGTCACGCTGAGTGACGGCAACCTGACGCTTCCTGCCAACCTGGTGTTTGCGCCTGTGGCGGATCGCGATTTGCTGTCCGTCGTCGCCCCCCTTGGGATCGAGGATTTGACAGCCCCCCTCACCCCACCCTGCAACGTCACGCTTATTCGCGATGGCGCGCGGACCATTTTGTTCGACTGCGGCGCGGGTCCGGCGTTTCAAGCCAGCGCCGGACGCTTGCTGGACGCGCTTTCTGCCGAAGGGCTCAGCCCGGATGATGTCACGGATCTTGTCTTTACCCATGCCCATCCCGACCACCTCTGGGGGGTGCTGGACGACTTTGATGAGCCGATGTTTCTAAACGCCACCCATTGGATCGGCCGCGAGGAACGGGATTACTGGACGGCACCGGACACGGTGGACACCATCGGCGCGGACCGCACCGCCTTTGCCGTGGGTGCCGCCCGACGCCTGTCGGCCATTGAAGGCGCGTTGGAAACCTTTGAGGACGGGCAAGAGATTTTGCCTGGCATCGCCGCCCATCTGACGCAAGGGCATACGCCCGGCCATGTCTCGTTCGAGGTGGCCAATGGGGGGCAGACCGCCATGATCATCGGCGACGCCATCGCCAATGACCACATTGCCCTCGCGCGGCCCGATTGGCCGGCGGGCTCGGACCAGGACCAGGAGATCGGCGCGCAGACCCGTAGGCGCTTGGTGGAACGCTTGGCCGATGAAGACATCATCGCCGTTGGCTTCCACTTGTCCAATGGCGGCGTTGGACGGGTCGAGCGCACCGCTGACGGGTTTCGCTTCAACCCGCAGGTCTAGCCGTCAGGCCGCGTCGGTTGAGGGGCCGCCCCGCGACAACGCCCGCCATGCGTCATATTGCGACAGGAAAATCCGGCCATTCAGCGCATCCGCCAGGTGAGAGGTCTTGAGCCTGTCCATCACCGGTCCCTTTACCTCCGACAGGTGCAGTCCGATACCCATGTCCTTCAGGCGCAGGTTGATCGCCTCAAGGCTTTCGAGGGCAGAGTAATCGACCTCGTTAACGGCCGAGAACATCAGGATGACGTGCTTCACGTCGGTTCCCGGCCTGATACGGTCCTGCAAGAGATCCTCCAGGAACCTTGCGTTCACGAAGAACAAGCTTTGGTCGACGCGTAGCGTGACGATCTCGGGGACCGTCTCGACAGCGTGGCGGTGGATGTTTCGGAAATGCTGGGTGCCGGGCACAAGCCCGACCTCCGCCACGTGGGGGCGCGAGGTTTTGTAGAGATGCAGCGCCACGGACAGGACGACCCCAGAGGCCACGCCGATCTCGACTCCGAAAGCTAGCGTCAGGGCGATCGTGGTGGCGACCGCCATGAAGTCTGACCGAGAATAGGCCCACGTTTTCCTCAGGATCGTCAGATCCACGAGGCCCAGGACCGCGACGATGATCGTCGCCGCAAGGGTGGCGTTGGGCAGGTAGTAAACCAGGGGCGTCAGCGCCACGGCGGCCAGCATCAAGCCAAGGGCGGTGAAGGCGCCCGCGGCGGGCGTCTCTGCCCCGGCGTCGAAGTTCACAACAGAGCGAGAGAAGCCACCCGTCACCGGGAAACCGCCGGAAAACGCCGCGCCAAGGTTCGCGGCGCCAAGGCCAATCAGCTCTTGGTTGGGGTCGATACGCTGACGTTTGCGCGCGGCCAGCGTTTGCGCGACCGAGACGGATTCGACGAAGCCGATGACCGAAATCAGAACCGCAGGCAGCCAAAGCGCGCGGATCAGATCCATCGACAGGCTCGGCAAGGTGAAGGGCGGCAAGCCCTGCGGCACCTCGCCCACGATGCGGACGCCTAGGTCGTCCAGGTTCAAGACCCAAACGGCCAACGTAGTTGCCACGACGGCGAAAACCGGGCCCGCCTTG
Source organism: Gymnodinialimonas phycosphaerae (assembly GCF_019195455.1). Classification (NCBI taxonomy): domain Bacteria; kingdom Pseudomonadati; phylum Pseudomonadota; class Alphaproteobacteria; order Rhodobacterales; family Paracoccaceae; genus Gymnodinialimonas; species Gymnodinialimonas phycosphaerae. The sequence goes on from NZ_JAIMBW010000001.1 coordinate 1,822,106, forward strand.
GTCGCCACATCGGCGAGTGTCGCCCCTGCGCCCAGACGCTTCAGCAACGGCTTCAACCCCTTGCGGACCCAGAACAGGAACGCGGTGGCCGCCACGCCAATCACCAACGTGGGGCCATTGATATCCGACAGATGCGATGCGAGGGAGCTCAGCAGCTCGGGCAGCGTATGCCCATGGGCGCCAATGCCCAGAATATGTTTCAACTGGCTGGCAGCGATCAGAATGCCAGAGGCGGTGATAAAGCCCGCAATCACCGGATGACTGAGGAAATTCGCCAGAAACCCAAGCCGCAAGATCCCCGTGAGGGCCAGGAAGGCCCCCGACAGGAATGCCAGCGTCAGCGCCGCGACGCCGTAGCCAGCCGTGCCTTGCTCGGCCACTTCTGCCAGGGCCGAAACCGTCAGCAATGAGACAACCGCCACCGGCCCCACGGCAAGCGAGCGGCTGGTGCCGAAAATGGCGTACAGGATGATCGGCACGATCGAGGCGTAGATCCCCGCCTCGGGCGGCAGGCCGGCCAGCATCGCATAAGCCAGGGACTGCGGGATCAGCATGATCGTGACGATCAGCGCGGCGATCATGTCGTTGGAGAAGGCCGTGCGGTCGTAGGTGCGCCCCCATTGGAGGACGGGAATGAAGCGTGCGATGCGGTTGAACATGGGGAAACCAGGATGGTGGCGCGCCGAGGTCTCCCGGCGCGCGCGTTGAAAGGGTCTTGCTTGGATGGTGCCTACTGCGCGGCGACCTTCAGCTTCTCGGGCCGGGCCATCCATTCCTTGCCCCGCAGCATCGCCTTCCAGTAGATCGGCGGCAGTAACTTCTCTTTCAGGAACCACGCGGCCCGCGTGGGCTTGGTGCCATCGACAAGGAACTTCGGGAAGCTAGGCAGCAACACCCCGCCATAACCGAATTCCGCCAGCACGATCTTGCCGCGCTCGACCGTCAGGGGGCACGAGCCATAGCCGTCGTACTGCGCCGTGGCCGAGCGTCCGTCGATGTCGGCGGCGATGTTTTCGGCCACCACGGGCGCTTGCTTGCGCGCGGCGGCGGCGGTCTTGGCGTTGGGGGCGTTCATCACATCGCCCAAGGCCCAGATGTTGTCATAGGTCTTGTGGCGCAGCGTCGACTGCTCCACGTCGACCCAACCGGCCGCGTCGGCCAATGGTGAGACGCGGATGAAATCAGGCGCGGTCTGCGGCGGGCAGACATGCATCATGTCGAAATCCACCGTGACCTCGCGCGGCTCCGCATCTGGTTCCTTGACCGCAAAGGTGGCCCGTTTGGCAGGGCCGTCGACGGCGACAAGGTTGTGGAAAAAGTTCACGTCGGCGTTGTATTTCTTGATGTAGCTCTCCAGCGCGGGGACATAATCCTTCACGCCGAACAGGACGCCCCCAGCGTTCATGAACTGGATGTCGATGTCTTTCAACACGGCCCGGCGATGCCACGCATCCGCCGACAGATAGAGCGCCTTTTGCGGCGCGCCCGCACATTTGATCGGCATGGGCGGCTGGGTGAACAGCGCCCGGCCTTCCTTCATCTCTTGCACCAACTGCCACGTGTAGGGCGCGAGATCATAGCGGTAGTTCGAGGTCACGCCGTTGCGGCCCAACGTGTCCTCCAACCCCTCTACGCTGCCCCAATCGAGCTTCAGGCCCGGACAGACGACGAGGCGCGTATACTTCACCACGCGACAGCCATCGAGCACGACGGCATTGTTCTTGGGCTCAAAGGCCGCGACGGCGGACTTGATCCAATGCACGCCGCGCGGGATCAGCGAACCCATCGTCTTGGCGGTGTCCTGGGCCTCGAAAATACCGCCACCAACCATGGTCCAACCGGGCTGATAATAGTGGATGTCAGCCGGATCGATGATTGCAATGGACAGGTCCGTTGTGCGCGTCTGCAAGCTGGCGGCCACGGAAATGCCCGCCGCCCCCGCGCCCACGATGACGATATCATAGGAGGCATCGCCGGTGTCCGTGGGGGTCTTGCCGCCATTGGCGATGCGGCGTGCCACACCGTTCATATCGTAGCCCGCCGCCTTGGTCGCCGCGAGGATATCCGCGATCGGCTTTTCCTTTGCCTGCGCCAGTGACCACAAGGTGGCAGATCTTGTACCGGTCCGGCAATAGGCGAGGATCGGGCCCGGCAGTTCGCGCAAAGCCGCCCCGAATTCGGCCGCGTCAGCGTCCGTCACCATGCCGGCCGTGATGGGGATATACCGCACCTCAAGACCCGCCACCTCGGCCGCAGCTTCGATTTCCTCGAAGCTCGGCTGATCCGCCCCTTCCCCATCGGGGCGGTTGCAGATAATGGACCTGATGCCCTCAGCTTTGAGAGCGGCAACGTCAGCCGGTGCAATTTGTGGGCTGACCGACACTGCGTCGGATATTTTTCGAAGGTCCAAGATCTTTCTCCTCGTTATGGTTTAACGGCGACCGAAGTCGTCTGTTGTCACGATGCCGTCGCCATTGCGGTCCAGCATCTGTAACCACGCGGCTGCCTGAGCCAGGAACTCGGCCTCGCTGACTTCGCCATTGCCATCGACATCGTTGAATTCAAGCGTCATACCCGCCGCGGCGCGCTGCATCGGGCTGCCATTGCCGCCCCCGTTGCCATTGCCGTTGCCGCTGCCGCTGCCGTGGCCCGGCTCATTGGCCATGTCGTTTTCACGTGCCTCATCGAACATCACGTATTCTTCACCGTCGATTGCGCCGTTTTCATCAGCATCGAAGGTAAAGAACACGTCGCCGCGCCGAGTACGGATTTCATCCACCGTGACGACGCCGTCGCCGTCCAGGTCCCAGTTCACAATGAAGTGGTCACCGGGTGCGGCCAAAGCAGGCGCAGCACTGAAAGACAGTGCTGCCCCCAAAGCGACGGCTGGCATCGTCGAGAAAATCGAGTTCTGCATCAGTCTGTTCCTTTATGTGGCTGCTCGCGACCTCACAGGCCGTTGACCGGCACCTTGAGCATCGGGTTTCCGTCGGCATCCTTGGGAATTTCCCCCGCACGCATGTTCACTTGCAGGGAAGGGATGATCAGCTTGGGCATATCCAGCTGTGCATCGCGCTCAGTCCGGAACTTGATGAAGTCTTCACGGGTCTTGCCGCCGCCCACGTGGATGTTGTGGGCTTTCTCTTCGGCCACCGTGGTTTCCCACGCGATATCGCGACCGTTCGGGCCATAGTCGTGGCACATGAACAGACGCGTTTCGTCGGGTAGTGCCAGCACCTTCTGGATGCTGTCATAAAGCTCTCCGGCGTCGCCGCCGGGGAAGTCGGCCCGCGCCGAGCCGCCATCGGGCATGAACAGCGTGTCCCCCACAAAGGCCGCATCACCCATCACATGCACCATGCACGCAGGCGTGTGGCCCGGTGTGGCCATCGTAAACACCTGCATCTCGCCAATCATGTAGGTGTCACCATCGTGGAACAGCGCATCGAACTGGCTGCCATCGCGTTGGAATTCGGTACCTTCGTTGAAGACCTTTCCGAAGACGTCCTGCACGACCATGATGTTGGCCCCAACGCCGATCTTGCCGCCCAGTTTTTCCTGGATATACGGCGCGGCGGACAGGTGGTCAGCGTGGACGTGGGTTTCGATGATCCACTCCAGCTTCAAGCCCTGTTCCTGAATGCGAGCAATCAATGCGTCGGCGTGATCATAGGTAATCCGCCCTGCGGCATAATCGATGTCCATGACGCTATCGACGACGGCACACGATGTGCTGGCCGGGTCACGCACGATGTAGCTGATGGTATTGGTTGCATCGTCGAAAAAACCTTCGACGACAGGTGAAATGTCCATATTGATTGGATACTGGGTCATGTCTGTATTCCTTACGATTGAGGAGCGTTGGGTTTGCGCGCGGCGGCGGATTCGATGGTGCGGGCCAGAATAATGCCGACCAGCAAAGCGGCGGTGAAGGCGAAAACCTCCCAGCGACCGGTGCCAAGGGCCGGAAGGGCACCGCCCGGGCAGAACCCCGCGATTCCCCAGCCGATGCCGAACAGCGCCGAGCCGCCAATCAGGCGCGCATCGAGATCACGGCGTTGCGGGACAAGGAACTCCCGCCCGAACACGGGCGTTTTCCGCCCGAAAACCAGTTTGTACCCGATGAAGGTCGTCACAAGGGCGCCCCCCATCACGAAGATCAGCGACGGATCCCACGCCCCCGCCACATCAAAGAAGTTCAGGACCTTGGCGGGGTTCGCCATCCCTGAGATGGAAATGCCCACCCCAAAGATCGTCCCAATTACATAGGCTGCAAAAAGACGCATCTTTTATCCTCCGAACACGTGGCGCACGACGTAAACCGTGGCCAGGGTGACGACCATGAACGTCCCGGTCGCAACGATGGAACGGGGCGACAGGCGCGCCATGCCGCATACCCCGTGACCCGAGGTGCAGCCGCCGCCGAAGGTCACACCGACGCCCACGATCAGCCCGCCGACCAGCAGCATCACCGTGCTCACAGGTACCTGAACCGCTGGCATCGCGCCGCTGATCGCCAGGACGACGAGAGGGCCCGTGACCATGCCGGCCACTGTCGCGGCGCGCCATGCGAAATCGGATTTGGAGGCCGGATAGACCAGCCCCGCAAGGATGCCTGTCGCCCCCATGACCCGCCCGTGGAACAGCATGAGCAGTGTCGCGCCCAAGCCGATGAGCACGCCGCCCAAGAGGGATATCCAAGGGGTGAATTCAGTCTCCATGTCGTCTCTCCATTGTGGATGCACAGCCGATTCAACGCCGACCGCGCTTGTGTCTGCATGTATCTAAGACAGCTGCCACCAACGTTCAGTGACGAAGTCACCAAACCATGCAGATTTTTAGATGAGACCGCAAAAAGGAAGGTTTCAGCCGTTTGCGAGGTCTTGCAAAGCGTCCCGGTCGAGGATCCGTACAAGCCCGCGTTGTTGTTCCAACCAACCGCGGCGTTGGAATTCATGCAACTGCCGGGACACGACTTCCCGCGCGGTGCCAAGCTCGGTGGCCAAGGCCTGGTGCGTGGCGGACACTGTCTCGGAGGTTCCGGCCAAATCCAACAATCGCGCTGCCAGGCGCATGTCGATGCGCCCGAAGGCGACATCCTCGATGATCTTGAACAGGCCAGTCATGCGATGAGCATAGGCTGCAAGGATGAAATCCCGAAATATCGGCTCGGCGGACACGAGCGCATCGAAAGTGGCCTTGGGCAGCGCAATCGCGGTGACGTCGGTCTCTGCCACCCCTTCGGCAAGATAGGCCTCGTGGGCCAACATGCAGGCGGTGGTCATGACACAGCTTTGCCCCGCCTCAACCCGGTAAAGCACGATTTCCCGACCGCCCTCGGACGTCTGAGAGACACGCACCGTGCCCGACAGCAAGAACAGGAGGTTTTGCGGAACATGCCCTGCGCCGAAGATCTGATCCCCCTTCTTTGAGCGCAGGATCTTTCCATCGCGCAACAGCACGTTGCGCACGTGATCCGGCAACCGTGACAATCCCGTGAACCGCTGCGTCCAATCCTCTGTTTCGCTCATCCGCTCTACCTATCGTGATTGGCCGCAGCGGCGGCGCAAGGGCTGCCGATGACCGGTTGTGGTGTATTGAGTCGTGGCGTTTTCACTAAGCGACGGAAGGCCGCCGCACCGTTTCCAGATAGGTCAACACCAGCGATGTTGCTACCCCTCCGCCCCAGATCGACAGGGCCGCAACCCATGCCGTCACCGCCATGATCGCGCCGCCGGACATCGCCGCGCCCACGGCACATCCGCCCGCCAACATTGCACCGAAGCCCATCAAGACGGCACCCACGAGGTAGCGCTCCATCGGCGTGTCGCTACTGAAGCGCTCAATGTGCCATTCCCGGAACAGGATCGCAGCCCCTCCCGCCCCCAGAAACACGCCGGGGACAAGGCCAAGACCGAAGGACAAGGGCACCGAGCGTTCGGCCACGAAGGCCATGAGTGTATCCGTCGCGGGCCCGGTGAAGGTCACGCTGGACACGTCAAAAACCTCGAACGAAACCTGGGACAGCGCGTAGGTGGCCCACCAGCCAAGGGTGACGGCGCCCCCTACGCACGCGGCGGCAAAGATCTTCGTCCAAGCCAGTTTCCTATACCGCGCAAGCCCGATCGACACGGCAAGCGCCGCCACGGCACCCCACGTCACAACGGCGGTGGACAGCGACAGGACATACCCAAGATCACGCCCGTCGCCGCTGATCACCCAAAGTTGCGACAGGTATTCGCGCGACGGGGCGAGGATCCCACGCAGCGACGATTGCGCCACGACCGTCAGAACCAGCCCGGTGATCAGCGCGCGCAGGTTCCCGGTCGCAGACAGCACCAGCAAGCGGCTGGCGCAACCACGTGCCAGAACCATGCCGATCCCGAAAAGCATGCCGCCGATGATCGCGCCGGAGAGGCTTCCCACGCCCGACAAGGGGCGCGCTTGCGACACGTCCAGCGCGCCGAACAGAATGGCACCCTGCGTGGTGGCCAGCGCCGCGAAAAAGGCCACCAGCCAGACCGACATGCGCGGCCCAAGGACCCTTTGCGACACCTCCACCGTCGAGGCCCGTAGGCAGAAGGCGGACCGCTGCGCCGCCACGCCGAAGACAAGGCCCACGCTTAATCCCGCCATGAGCAGAACCATGTCGTCGCCGAAGGTATCGATAAGGTATTCTAGGGGCATGGCGCTCTCGGGATTGACTGCTGCCGTCCTATCCGCCGCCCCGGTTTCATGCCTTGACCCACATCAATTCATTGCGCCGCAAGCGGCACGCGGGCGATGTTGCATTGGGCCCAGAGGTCCTCCAGCGCCGCGACGAGGGCGTCGATGTCGGCGGCGGAGTGTACCGGCGACGGCGTGATACGCAAACGCTCGGTTCCCTTGGGCACTGTGGGGTAGTTGATCGGCTGGATGTAGATGCCGAACCGCCGCATCAATTCGTCCGAGATGAAGCGGCATTTGTTGGGATCGCCCACCATGACGGGGATGATGTGGCTATCGTTTTCCAGATGTGGGATGCCGATCTGATCCAGCCGCCCGCGCACTTCCGCGACGCGGGCCTGATGGGCGGCGCGCTCGACATCGCTGGTCTTGAGGTGACGCACCGCGGCACAGGCACCTGCCGCCACGGCGGGCGGAATGGCGGTGGTAAAGATGAAGCCCGACGCAAAGGAACGTACGAAATCCACGATCTCGGCAGAGGCCGCGATATAGCCGCCCATGACGCCGTAAGCCTTGCCAAGCGTCCCCTCGATCACCGTCAGACGATCCATCAGCCCTTCACGCTCTGCGATACCACCGCCACGGGGGCCGTAAAGGCCAACGGCATGGACCTCATCAAGATAGGTCATTGCGCCATAACGCTCGGCCACGTCGCAGATCTCGGCGATGGGGGCAATATCGCCATCCATCGAGTAGACGGATTCAAACGCCACGATGATCGGACGCCCGGGTTTGATGCTGGCCAATTGGCGTTCCAGATCTTCCGGGTCATTATGCTTGAAGATGCGCTTCTCAGCACGGGAATGGCGGATGCCTTCAATCATGCTGGCGTGGTTGCCCGCGTCCGACAGCACCACACAATCGGGCAAGCGCGCCGCCAGCGTGCCAAGGCTTGCCCAATTCGACACATAGCCCGAGGTGAACAGCAAGGCCGCTTGCTTGCCGTGCAGGTCGGCCAGCTCTGCCTCCAGATCCACATGGGCGTGGGTCGTGCCCGAGATGTTGCGCGTCCCGCCCGCACCCGCGCCGGTTCGATCCAGCGTCGCGTGCATCGCCGCGATCACGTCCGGGTGCTGGCCCATGCCGAGGTAGTCGTTGGAACACCAGACGCTGACATCGCGCCGGGCGTCGCCGTCACGGTTTTCGGCCTTCGGATAGGCACCACGCGCGCGCTCAAGATCGGCGAAGTAGCGATAGTTTCCTGCATCCTTGAGGTCGTTCAGTTGCGATGCGGCGAAAGCCTGATAGTCAAAACCGCCGTCGATCACTGCTCACGCGCCTCGATGATGATAGCGTCAAGCATCGCTTCGACCTCTTGCATGGGGCCATCGGGATAGGCGCGGTGTCCGAAGACGACGCCGTCGCCCATGTCGGCCACGAAGATCGAATAGGGGCAATGGACGATGTTCATCGGGTCCGCCTCCATCACGCGGCGCGATACGGCGGCCGAGCAGAACAGGTAGATGTCGGCGTTGTTGAAGATTTCGACGTCCGAGCCCACGTCCGCGCCGGTCCGCGCCAGCATTTCGCCCACATGGCTGACGTAATCGATGACCAGCCCCCGGTCGATGATCGCGTTCTCCAGCGCGAAGGTGCCGTCCTCGAAACTGCCGTCGAATTCATAGGTGATGACATCCTGGGCCGTGGCGACCATGGGGCACAGAAGACCGATGCCCAGGGCGATGGCTTTAACAAACGTCTGCATGGTCTTATCTCCTGCGTTGAGAAGGGGTATGCGAAGGGCGCGGTATGCGCCCCTCGCGGTTGTTTGGTTAGCCGAGCATGTCCTCGGTGATGGCGTCGTACCAGCCAAGGCTTTCGCGGTAGGTTTCAGCGCGGACTTCCGAGGTTTCGTCGAGTTGGCTGACGAAGCCGCCGGTCGACACGATGCCCTCGTCCGAGGCCTCGTAGTTGGCACCAACCTTGATGCCGTCATCGGTATCGATCAGCGACCAGCAGGTGTTCGAGAAACGTGCCGGGAAGGCACGGCCATCGGTCAGCGCGGCCACGATGGCGTTTGCGGCGACCTTGGCCTGGCTGTTGGCCGAGAAGCCGGATTTCGGCATCGCGCCCTGTTGCGCCGAGTCACCCAGGATATGGATGCTTTCGTCAACGCGGCTGGACATGTCGTAGGCCGAGACCGGTGCCCAGTTACCATCGTTGAGGTCCGCCTGGAACACGATGCTGCCCGCGCGCATGGCGGGGATAACGTTGCACACGTCCACATTCTCGACGGCGCCGTCAATCGACAGGGTCATCGCGGCGGGATCAACTTCGACCACGCCACCGCCGAAGTCCGGGCCGATCCGCTCGATCATGCCCGAATAGTGGCGCTGCCAGCCGTCCTCAAACAGGGCCTGCTTGGAGAACGTCTCTTTCGGGTCCGCGATAAGGATGCGGGCCGTCGGGTTGATGTCGCGCAGCAAGTGGGCAACCATCGATACCCGCTCATACGGGCCGGGGGGGCAGCGATAGGGGTTGGGCGGGGCGACCATGGCGAAAGTGCCGCCTTCCGGCATCGCTTCGACCTGCGCTTTCAGAAGCTGGGTCTGGCTACCGGCCTTGTAGGCGTGGGGCATCGCGTTTTGCGCGGCCAATGACCAGCCGGGAACCGAATCTTCGATGAAGTCGATGCCGGGCGACAGCACGAGGCGGTCGTAGGGCACGGACTCTCCCCCCGCCAGGCGCACGATCTTGGCGTCACGATCTACCGCAACCGCCCAATCGTGGACCACGTTCACACCGCCGGTGGCCAGATTGCCATAGGTATGGCCAAGGCCATCGAAGTCGCGGAAACCGCCGATGTAGAGGTTCGAGAAAAAGCAGGTGTAGTAGGCCCGCGACGGCTCGATCAGGGTGACATCAACCGCGCCATCACTGTCACGCGCGATATAGCGTGCAGCGGTTGCACCACCGGCACCACCGCCCACGACCACGACCTTGGGCCGAGAATGCCCATCGGCGCGCACGATCATCGGCGCGGCCATCGCTGCCGAGAAGGCGACCGTCGTCCCCAGGAAACCACGTCTGTTCATATTGTATTCCTCCCATTGTGCGCGCCATGTGCCGCGTCTTCTTTAATTGGCCTCTCCCGGGCCAAATGATGTCGCTCCGCCCTATTGGGAAGCGGACTCGAAAAAGGCGGCAAGCGCCGCAATCTCTTCATCGCCCAATCGCGACGTAACCATGTTCATGACCTGATGCTCCCTCTCGCCATTGCGATAGGCCGTGAGCCCCATGATGAAGACCGATGGCGCCAGACCGGCGATGGAGGGGATATCCTCTCCACCCGAGTTTCGGTGGCATGCGGTGCATTCCGTGGACAGGTACTCGCCGTAGGCGACGTCGCCTTCGATCGCCAGAATGGCTGCGATCTCGGGGCTTGGGCCGGTGTCGGCACTGATCTGCGCTGGCGTATCTGCCGGTCCACCTTCTTGCAGAAGAAAGGCAATCAGATCAGTGCGATCCGTCTCGCTTCGAATGCCACGAAAGACCATGCTGGTGCCCGGGAGGTAGTCGCGCGGACTCTCCAGGAAGCGGTCCAGAACAGCCTCGGACCACACGGCGCCCTCGACGCCCGCCTCGGCCAGCGGGGCCGAGTATTCGTAGCCATCGGCAGTGCCAACCACTCGTCCGACAACACCGTTGAGCTGCGGGCCAATCCGGTTGACGGCCCCCTCCCCGATCATGTGGCAGGCGGCGCAGGGGCGATACAACATCTCGCCCCGGGCGGGATCGCCCTCGGCCCAAGCGCCCGCGGCGCTCAGGACAAGGGCGAGGCTTCCCGCCAGTATGTGGGAGCGGGACGGCATCTTACTGCGCCGGTCCGCTTGCCTGGATATAGGCGATGACCGCTGCGATATCATCCTCGGATGACAGCCCCCGGAACGACATCCGGTTGCCCCGCAGAAAGCCCCGTGGATCGGTCAGATAGGCCGCCAGGTTTTCCTCGGTCCAGACCAGACCGTCCTCTGCCGCACCCGTCATGGCGGGGGAATAGCGGAAGCCCTCGACATGGGCCGCTGCGGCACCCACAACGCCGTTCAGGATCGGTCCTGCGCCGTTGCGCGCGTCCTCACCTACTTGGTGACAGGTCTGACACTGACGGAAGACGCCCTCGCCCGCTGCGACCAGCTCCGGATCGGGGCCGGTGTCTTCGGGGGCGGCCTCTTCCTCCGCCTCTGCGGCGTCATCGCCCGCCCCTTCTTCTTCCGGCGTCACATCCAGAACCATAGCGTTCATCGTCACCTCGACGGGGCCGTCCGTGCAGTCGGTCATGCAGGGCTCTTGGGTGAACAAGGGCAATTCGACCTCGGCGCGGTCGTCCATGAAGAACGCGTCCTCGTTGGGCATCTCGACGTCCGCGAAGGTTTCGTTCGACAGGACGAAATCGTCGTCGACCACCTCGTTGAGATAGAGGAGATAGGCGGTGATCGCATAGACCTCATCATCGCTAAGCGATTGCGCCGCGCCGTAGGGCATTGCGCGGTGAACATAGTCCCAAACCGTCGACAGGTACGGCCAGTAAGAACCGATTGTCTTGACCGGGTCTTCCCCGTCCAGCGTACCAAAGCCGCCCGCGAGCACGGGCCAACGGCCCACCGCCTCGCCGAAATCGCCGTGACAGGCCGAGCAGTAATCCACGAACAGCTCTTCCCCGGTCCAGACATCGCCGGAGCCCACGGGAAGGCCTTCGCCATCTGGGCGAATGTCGATGTCCCATGCGGCGACTTCTTCGGGAAGTGCCTCGCGGCCAAGGCCGAACCCACCCTCGCGGGAGGGGGCTGCCGCCTCTTGCGCGACGGCATAGATCGAAGTGGAGGCCAGCAGGATGCCTGCGGTCAATGCTATCTTTTTCATGATCTTATCCAACCTCCACGTTTTCGGCTGTCCCATCCTCAGACAAGGCCCAGGTCTGAATGGAGTTGTTGTGGTAGATGGAGTTCTCGCCCCGGATCTCTCGCAGTTGGTCCTTGGTGGGCTGCACGTAGCCGGTGGAATCCATCGCCCGGCTTTGCAGCAACAACGGTGAGCCATCCCAGTCGAATTCATAGTAGAAGCGGTGCATCGACTTGTCGAAACTGGGGCCCGACATGCGCGCTTGGTTCCAGTTCTGACCGCCATCAAGGCTGACATCGACCCGCGGGATCGAGCCGCGCCCGGACCACGCCACACCGGTGATCACGGTCGGCCCCGGCCCGTGCAGGATCGGCGCCTGCGGCGAGGGGTTGGTGATGACGGATTTCGCATCCATCACCCAGGTGAAGCGGCGTGCTTCGCCATCTTCCAGAAGGTCGGTGTATTTCGACGTCTCTTCACGGTGGTGCCACGGCTGGTCGCCGACTTCGATCCGACGCAGCCATTTGACCCACATGTTGCCTTCCCAACCGGGCACGACAAGACGCATGGGATAGCCTTGTTCTGCCCGCAGCCGCTCACCGTTCATGTGGGTGGCGACAAGGCAATCGTCCAAGGCTTTCTCCAGCGGGATGGAGCGGGTCATGCCAGAGGCATCAGCCCCCTCGGGCAGAATCCAGGCCGCGTTCGTACGCACGCCGGCCTCTTCCAGAAGTAGCCGCAAAGGCACGCCGGTGTAGACGACGTTGTGGATCATCCCGTGGGTGAACTGGCAGCCATTCAGCTGCGCGCCGCGCCATTCCATGCCGGTGTTGGCCGCACATTCCAGGAAATAGGTCCGGTTCTCACGCGGGAAGCGCATGATGTCTTCGACGGTGAAGACCATGGGCGTATCGACGAGGCCGTTGATCATCAGGCGATGCAGGCCGGGGTCAACCTCGGCCACGCCGCTGTGGTGACGCTCGAAGCAGAGGCCGTTGGGGGTGATGATCCCGTCCAACTCGTGCAGGGGTGTGAAGTTGATCGAGCTGACGCTATCGGCGGTCAGCCACGGCACGTTGCGGCGTATGACATGGGCCTCATGGGGCGATGGCATCCCGTAAGGGGACGCATCGACGCCCGCGCCGAGGTACTGCTGCCACGGCTGCATCTCGGTGATCGCCGGATCAGGGGCTGCCTGGGCATGGACCATCTGGCCCGTCGCCACAGCACCCGTTGCAACGGCTGCCCCTTGGAGGAATTTGCGGCGGCTGGTTGGTTTTGCGGTCTCGTCGGACATCGGGTTCCTTTCTCGATCGGCAGAGGGGGTGTCGCTCAATTCGCGACGACATCCACGGAATTGTTGGGTTCAATCTCGACGGTGCCCTGCGCGCGGATGTGGTCTTCCAGCACATCCCAGATCGCGGGGCCCTCGGTGTCTTCGTTCACGCTCGCCCATCCGGCGACGACGTAGGTTTGATCCGCTTCGATCCGCTCTCCGGTTTCCAGCAAGGTCATCTCGGTGATGCGGTTGCCTTGGGATTGCGAGGTGTCGATACGGTAGCCCATGCCCCCGATGCGGACCATGTCGCCGCCTTGCTGATAGTAGGGGTCGGGGTTGAAGATGTTTTCGGCCACGTCCTCGAAAATTGTCTTGAGCAATTCACCGGTCATCTCGGTCCGGTAGGCCTCGGGGTAGGTCATGGCGGTGACGTTGTAGATATCCTCTCGGGTGATGTTCTGGCCGGGCAGCACCGCGGCGCCCCAGCGGAAGCCGGGGGACAGGGCGATCTGGGCATCGCGTTGGGAAATCAACGCGTTACAGATCACATCGTCCCACGTGCCGTTGAAGTTGCCCCGGCGATAAAGGAGCGAGCCTGAAGTGCCGATGACCTCGGACATTTCCTCTTCGAACGGCGCGCGGGTCTCCGCCACAAGCGCGGCCATCGTAGGATCGGGCGCAATCACGTCCGAAAAGATCGGGATCAGGCGATGATCCAGCCCTTGCAGGCCTCCATCGCGAATATCGAGGTCCACGCGGCTGACGAATTTCCCGTGCGAGCCGGACGCGATCAGGAAGGTGTTGCCGACCTGGACCGGCTCGGGCAGCGCATCATGGGTGTGACCCGTCAGGATCACATCAATGCCGGGAATGTCGCGGGCGAACTGACGGTCGACGTCAAAGCCATTGTGGGAGAGCAAGACCACGACCTCGGCGCCAGCTGCCCGGACTTCTTCCACCACTTCCGCGATACGCTCGCGGCGCAGGCCGAAGGAGTATTCGGGGAACATCCAGGACGGGTTCGCGATCGGCATATAGGGGAAAGCCTGCCCGATCACGGCGACCATCGTGCCGCCGCGCTCGAACATCTTGTAGTCGTCGAAGACCGGCTCGTCCCATTCGATGTCGAAAATGTTGGCGCCAAGGAACGCCGGGTTCAGCGGGCCTTCCACGATCTCGCGCACCCGGTCCGAGCCGAGGGTGAATTCCCAATGCGACGTCATCGCTTCGGTGCCAAGCGCGTTGAAAAGCTGCACCATGTCGGCGCCTTCCGTGCGCAGCGCGGGCAGCGAGCCCTGCCATGTGTCCCCGCCATCGAGCACGATCGCCTCGGGCCGGTCACCCTTGATGGAATTGACCACCGTGGCGATGCGGTCGAGGCCGCCCATACGGCCATAGGTTTGTGCCAGTGAGGTGAAGTCCGTGTAAGTCAGCGCGTAGTCCATTTCCGACCCGCGGGTGATGCCGTAGGCGGCGCGGAACGCGTCCCCCACAAGGTGCGGCGGCTGGCCAAAGGCGGCGCCCACGCCAAGGTTGAACTCAGGTTCGCGGAAGTAGATTGGCTGGGTCTGGGCGTGGATGTCTGTGATATGGATCAGGGTGACGTTGCCGAAGGTGCTGGACCCGATCAGGCCTTCCTGGGTCAGGGTCTGCTGCGCGGCAAGGCGCGACCAATTGCCGAAGCCAGACGCCCCATAGAGCGCCGTGGTGGCCATGGCAGCTTGGACAAAGTGACGTCTGGAGATCATGGTTGGCCTCGATATATATTCGTGATTTCGAATGTTTAGACTGAAACCCCTCCCCGACGGCATGTCAGGGAGGGGAAAGGGTCTTAGTTTCGGACGGAGGGACCTTCGACGGTCAGACCGTTGCCGCGCGTGGCGACATAGAGTTCCAGCGCGATGAACTCATCGCTACCTGGGGCAAAGGACTCCGCCCGCGTGTCGCGGATGCACCCAAAGAAGCGCCCATGGACCGAGTTCAGGCGCGAGTTACGCAGACGGTACGTCGGGAAGCCGTTGATCTGGCCCTGGCTCAAGTGATCGGCACGAATGTTGTTGCCGTAGTTCTGTTCGTGACAGTTGGCGCAGCTCAACTCCAAAAGACCATAGCGGGTGTAGTAGATCTCTTCGCCCTGCTCCCATGTGGACTGGGCCGGGCCATCCATGGCAACGTCAATCACCATGCCGCGGCTGACAGAAGAAATCAGCGCGGACATCTGGCGCATTGGCCCGCTGTCGTAGCCGTAGGCTTCCGCGCCCATCCGCTCGGTCATGCATTCGGTGATCTGCATCTCGACCGTCTGGACTGTGCCGTGCTCTTCATCCCACTGGGGATATGTCGCGCGCACACCGGCAAGGCTTTCGGGATTCTCATGGCAAGAGGCGCAGCTTTGCCCCTCGGTCCCCATGACCGTGTTGAACGTATCGCGGGCAAGGTCGACGTCCAGCATGGCGGGGTTGTCGAAGTCATCTGCCTGCATCGCTTGCGTTCCGGGAGAACGGAACACCCAGCCCGAGTAGATCGTGTCGAAGACATCCTCCAGAAATTCCGGCGGATCCGTTTCCACGATCATTTCGATGTCACCGTTCACGATCAGGATGTTCTCATCCCCGATGTCGGAAACCGCCGCAGTGGCGGCGACAATCGCCGCGATCGCAGCGCTTCCCGCAACGAATAAGGGTTTGCGTTTGATAGCCATGATTGTCGTCCTCCCGATGACGGCTAGAGCTTAGCTGACGGTGATGTCTGCGGTTTCCTCGTAGATGGAACCGTCATCGTCGTACCAAGTGAAGTTGAACGTGCCCGTCTCGTTCACCACCGCTTCGAACTGGAAGTAGGGGTTGGTCGAGATCGACGGCTCGATCGTGACGTCGATCACGTTGATGCCGTTGAAGTCACACACGAAGCGGTTGATGATCGACCGCGGGATGATGTTGCCATCACCGTCGCGGCGCTGGCCGCTTTCCATGACGTGGCTGATCAGCGACCGGACGGAGACGATGTCTCCGGCGGAGGCTTCACGAGGGACGCGGACGCGGGGTGTTACGTTATCTGCCATTGTTCTTTCTCCCTAACTCAGCCGCCGCAGCCGCCGATGGTGACGCGCACGGTCTGGCTGGCGCTCACAAATGATCCGTCTGGCATGCGCGCGATCGCCATGACATCTTGTTCCCCGGCCAGGCGAATACGCGTGGACGCCGCTGACGACCCGGACGCCGGGCCGAAGTTGAACGTGGCCACATCCGGGTTCGGGTTACCGGTGGCGAGGACAATGATCGCCTCCGCACCGGGGGCATCGACCTCGATCGGGACGGTGTTGCCGTTCTCGGCAATCTCGGGGGCGATCAGTGTCATGCCGCCATCGGCCATATCGGCGCCACTGGTGAAGGCGTTGATCGCATCTTCGACCTCTTGGGCCGTAGCAGTCAGTGGCATCGCCAGGAAAGCCGCGACTGCGGTCAGGCCTGTGCCAACAAAAGTTCTGCGGGTCATCGACATATCGAATGATCTCCTTGGATGGAACGGGGGGTTAAGCTTTGATTAATCTCTGAGCGTGAGCAGGTAGGCTACGACGTCCTCGATATCCTGCGCAGACAGGATCGGGGACAACGGACCTTCCGCCGCGTTGCCGGTGTACCCGTCGCCGGGGCGCGTGAAGCCCGAGACGCGGTAGAATGAAGGCATGACAGAGTCCGGGAAAACCGCCTTGGCGTTCACCATGATGCCGCGCAGCGCCGCTTCTTCCCAGCGGTCCCCTGCCCCATCAAGCGAGGGCCCGACCTCTCCATGGAAGTCGTACGCGTCAAGGGCGGTGACCTGATGGCACGCAATGCAGTTGCCCAGGCCCCGGTCGGTCATCACTTCGATACCCCGTGTCGGATTGCCGGGCACGCCCGTCAGCGATTCGGCGACGTCGCCGTATTCGTTAGATACGACATCATCAGGGGATGTAACGTCGGCATGTGAAGTGGTTGCGGCTAAAGCCAGACCAGCCACCAAGATGATATGGCGTTTCAAGTTCGATCCTCCCAAGGTCGATTCAGTCTCCCGTCGTATACCGTAGACGCAGGCTCACGAATAATTCAACTACACATTTGCATTTTTGCATATGAAATCGGCCCGACATTGACTTCGATCAACGAGTCAGTCGTTTTCCGGCGACTGGGTGAGCAGCTGCCGCGCGTGGTATTGTTGGAAACTTTCTTCTCCGGCATAGCCTTCCTCAAGCACCCAATTGAACATGTTGAAAGTGGTCCAACGGCCGAAAGCGCCGGGCATTGTGGCCACCGCGGCCTCGATCCCAGTGGCGTCCGGCGCAACCTCCTGTGGAAAAAACAGAATCGTCGGGGTGAACAAGATCCGCCAGCGCCGGACGACTTCACTTTCCGACATGACCTCTCCGTCGAAATCGACAACCTCGGTGCTGCCGTACATGTTCAGGCGCACGACGAAGAAATCGTCGGTCAGCAACTGCTCAATCTCGGGGACAACGAAGACCTCTTCGTACATCTCCGCGCAGTAAATGCAGCCGCGCTGCTCGATGATGATGGCAAGGCGCTGGCCGTTGGCGGTAGCTTCCTCCAGATCCTCGCGCATGTCGCGGAAGGTCTCCATCAACCACGGAGCCACGTGGAGCCCGTCGGCATTCAACTCGGCCTGCGCAGCAAGCGGGCTCAATGCCAAAGCCCCGGCTACCATCAATGATCTCAAGAACATATCGCTTTCCTCCCCTAGCGTTGGGCTGTCAGCCCATCGACTGAAAAACTTCGAAATTCGTGATCATCCACTGCCCGATGTAGTTCATCGCGTTCGTCGCGATCAGGACGCCAAAAATGACCAAGGCACCTCCGGTGATCTTCTCGACCTTGCCCAAGTGCCGGCGGAACCGGGACATAAGGGCCATGAACGGCCCAACGAAAGCGGCCGCCAGAATGAAGGGCAGCGTCATTCCCAGCCCATAAGCCGTCAGCAGCCACGCCCCCTGCCCCGCCGTATCGGTGCCGGCCGCAGTGAAAAGGATCGCCGCAAGGATCGGACCGACGCAGGGCGTCCAGCCAAAGGCAAAGGCCAGTCCGATCAGGTAGGAGCCGCCAAGGCTGAGGTTGCGAGTGCTGCCCGCCTCGGACCGCCATTGGCGGTTCAGGATGCCAATGCGGAACACGCCGAGGAAGTGCAGGCCCATCACGATGATCAATGCCGCTGCGATCCAACGCAGCACGTCGAACCATTCGCGCACCAACTGCCCCAGCGCCGAGGCCGAAGCCCCCAGCCCCACGAAAACCGTCAGCATGCCGGCCGCGAAAAACAAAGCGGCCACGATGGCCCGCGCGCGCACCGATCCCGAAATCGTGTCCTGCCCCGCGACCGTGTTCACACTTACCCCGGCAAGGTAACTCAGATAGAACGGCACCATCGGCAGGACGCAGGGCGACAGGAATGACAACAGCCCCGCAAGGAACGCGCCGATAAAACTGACGTCTAACATTAACCCTCATCCCGGTCACTTCGATGCAAACACATTCAAGAATTCATATTAGATGTGCTTTCGAGCGCGGGTCAATTACCCGTTGCGTGGCGATGTTGCTTTGCACGCTTGGGTTGATCTCGACTTTGGGCGCCACGCCCGCGCGCGCCGAGATGTCGTTGCTGATGTTTGAAGAGGTCGGCTGCATGTGGTGCGCGCGCTGGAATGCAGACGTCAGCCCGGAATACCCGATCACGCCCGAGGGCATCGCCGCGCCCTTGCGTCGTCTGGACATCCACGACGCCCTGCCAGAGGATCTGGCACTGACGTCGCGCCCCCGTTTCACACCGACCTTCGTGTTGATCGAAGATGGAACCGAGGTGGGCCGGATCGAGGGCTATCCCGGCGAGGATTTCTTTTGGGGTCTGCTGGCCCGTTTGATCGCCCAAGCCACGCCAGAGGATTAGGCGAAACGCTTGCGGTATTGATTTTTTTGCAAGGATTGTGCCATTTTGGTAGCCCTGCACCTGCAGAAAACATAAGCAGGAGGGGCTCGATTGTCCGAATTTCACTGAAAACAGCACACCCATGGCGCCCCAAACTGCACAGACCCGATCCATTTTGCCCGACCCGGGCGAACCGATGGACGATGCGAAGTGGAACCGTGTGCGCGACAATGCGCAAGAAGCGACCGACTTTCTGAAAGCGCTTAGCCATGAGGGTCGCCTGATGATCCTGTGTTCGCTCGCCCATGGCGAGAAATCCGTGACCGAGTTGGAACAGATGCTGTCGCAACGCCAGGCTGCCGTGTCGCAACAGTTGGCACGGTTGCGCCAGGAGCGGCTGATTTCAGCGCGCCGCGAAGGCAAGCAGATCTTTTACAGTTTGACAGATGACCGCGCGCGCCGGATCATCGAACAAGTCTACGAGTTGTTCTGCGCATAACCCCAGTGTCGGCCTTTGCTGTCACCAGGTGCGCATCGGAGGGAACTTGCTCGACACCATTGGTGAATCGGCTGCGATCCTGCTTGTTGGCGGGGTAGGTGGCACCCTTCTTGGCCTGGCCGCGCGCCTGGGCAAGTTCTGCACGCTTGGCATGGTAGAGGATGCGCACTTCGGCCAGGACTTCGGACGCATGTGGATGTGGGTGACGGCGCTTGGCGTGGCGATCACCATGAACTTCGGTGCGGATGCGCTGGGATATATCGATCTGTCGGCGACCGGCCTTCTGTCAACGCGCTTTTCCGTTCCCGGCGCACTCCTCGGTGGCCTTCTGTTCGGCTATGGCATGGCCCAGTCGGGCAACTGTGGCTACGGTGTTCTGGCCCGACTGGGCGGCGGTGACATCCGTGCCCTGATGATCGCGCTGGTGATGGGGATCACGGCGACCGCCACGATCTTCGGCGTGCTGTCGGGAATACGCAACGGGCTGTTCCCGTTCGAGCCGTCCCCCGGCGCTCCGCAAGGTCTTGCCCATTGGGTGGGCGACGCATTTGGCCTGTCCGCAAACGCCATCGGGCTGACCGTTGGGATCCTGGCGCTTCTTGCCTCCATCCGCTTCCAGACAACCGGCCACCGCCTGCGTCGGGTAGCATGGGGGGCGGTCGTGGGCGTTGCCATCAGTTCCGGCTTCATCGGCACCTATTCCATCGCTACCCAAGGGTTCGAGCCTTGGCCTATCGCCTCCCATACCTTCACCGCGCCGGTCGGAGACACGATTCACTACGCCATGTATTCCACCGGCCTTCTGCCGAAGTTCGGCATCGGGTCGGTTCTGGGGGTTCTGATCGGCAGCGTGATCGGCAGCCTGATCCAGGATGGCTTCCGCTGGGAAGCCTGCGATGACCCCAGAGAGCTGCGTCGCCAATTGGCCGGTGCCGCGACCATGGGCTTCGGCGCCGTGCTGGCGGCTGGGTGCAGCGTCGGACAGGGCCTGTCCGCGCTGTCGATGTTCTCGGCGACCGCGCCCCTTGTCGCGGTCAGCATCTGGTTCGGCGCATGGCTGGGGCTGAAGCACCTGATCTACGGGTTCGAACGCGCGACCTAGGTTCTTGCCCCCGGACGCTCCAAGACGCCTTCCTCACGTCAGTGTGATGGAAAAGCCGGTGAAACCGAGCCAGCTTTGTGACTTCGTCACCAAACTCTTTCTCCAAACCTGTCAAAACAGCTCCAGTAGCCACAGGAGAACCACCATGTTTGAACGCAACGTAGGAAACATTGACCGCATCGCCCGCTTCGCCCTTGGGGCGCTGCTGATCGTCCTTGCCCTGACGGGCACCATCGGCATCTGGGGCTGGATCGGCGTCATTTTCGTCGCCACCGCTGCGATGAATTTCTGCCCCATCTACCGGGTCTTCGGCTTCAAGACATGCCAGGATTGCTAGCGCACGTCACCGCAATCCGCCGCCGATCCTGCCCCTAAACGACGCGCAGTTCACCGGCGTTTACGACATAGGCAAAGCCGTTGCCTGGCAGTTTCAGCATGCCCGCGTCCAAGGCCGCCGCCGAAGGCCCGGTCAGGCGGGCATCCGCGCCCACTGTCACCAAGATCGCGTCCGGCGATAGGTTGAAGATGCAAGTCAGCGTCTCTTCAGCCACCCGGCGGAAGGCCAATAGCGGCTCGGGCAGGTCCAGGAATTCAGTTGCCCCGTGGCTGAGCGCGGGGCTGGCTTTGCGGAACGCAATGGCGGCCTTGTAGAAGGCGAGGATGCTGTCCGTGCCTTGGCTGTCGACGGCATGGGCCGCTTGTGGAGCCTTCACCGGCAGCCACGGCGTCCCGGTCGTGAAACCCGCGTTGGGCGCGTCCTTCTCCCATACCATTGGCGTGCGACAGCCGTCGCGGCCCTTGACGCCGGGCCAGTAGCGGATGGCGGGCGGATCGTTCAGTTCGTGGAATTCCATCTCGGTTTCCAACTGCCCCAGCTCCTCGCCCTGATAAATGCCGATGGTGCCTTCGAAGGCCATCAGCATGGCGCAGGCCATGCGCGCCATGGCGTCGTGGCTGACGGCATACTCTTCCCACCGCGAAACATGACGGGGCACGTCGTGGTTGGAGAACGACCAATACGGATGCCCATCAGGCGCGCCCTGCTGGAAGCCCTCTATGCAATTGCGAAAGTGCTCGGCGCTGAAATCGGGACCCAGCATCGCAAAGCTGTAAGCCATGTGCAGGCGGTCCGTGCCCTTGGTATAGTCGCCCATGATCTCGATCGAACGGCGGCCCATTTCGCCCACTTCTCCCACCATCATGATGTCATCGTATTGGTCGGCAAGCGTGCGCAGGCGTTCAAGGAATGCCAGGTTCTCGGGCCGGGTCTTGTTGTAGATGTTGTCCTGCATCCCGTAGAGATCGGTTGCCATGACCTGCGGTTTCGCCTGTGCAGGCGGGTTGGAGCGCAGCTGCTGATCGTGGACGTAGTAGTTGACGGTATCGAGGCGGAAGCCATCGAGCCCCCGGTCCAGCCAGAACTTGCACGTCTCCAGAATCGCGTCCTTCACGTCCGGGTTGTGGAAGTTGAGGTCCGGCTGCGAGGCAAGGAAATTGTGCAGGTAATACTGCCCCCGCTGGGGGTCGAATTCCCACGCGGGGCCACCGAAATGGCTGTGCCAATTCGTGGGCGGTGCGCCGTCGGGCAGCGGGTCGGCCCAGACATACCAATCGGCATAGGCGTTGGTGCGATCCTGTCGTGAGGCCTTGAACCACTCGTGCTGATCCGAGGTGTGGGACAGAACCTGGTCGGTAATCACCTTCAGGCCCAGCCCGTGGGCCGTCTCGATCAGGCGGTCGAAATCATCCAGCGTGCCGAACAGCGGATCGACGGCCAGATAATCCGACACATCGTAGCCCATATCGGCCTGTGGGCTTTTGAAGATGGGCGACAGCCAGATGCAATCGGCCCCCAGATCCGCCACATGGGACAGGCGCCGGGTTATGCCTGCAAGGTCGCCAACCCCATTGCCGGTGCTGTCTTGATACGACCGGGGATAGATCTGATAGATCACCGCATCGCGCCACCATTCTTTCATGTCGTCTCCCCTCTCTCAGCCACTTTTTTACTGGCATGATATGTCGCGTCGGCCCAAGCTACGGATGTTGCCCCCCAGTGACAAAGCAAACTCTGCAACGCTTGCAAGTTGGGGCAGGCAATGACAGAGCGGTAATGTTAGCGCTACCATAATCGCGTGCATCGGCTGTGGAAGAGGGACAGATCGTGGCGAAAAAGACATCAAAAGCCCCGAATGCAGGTGCAAAGGCGCCCGCAACTCCCTCGCCGGAGGCAACGCCCCCTGCCCCCGCGATCTCGGACTTCGACCGCTATCTGATCGGCGAAGGCACGCATCGCCAGCTTTGGCGCGTACTCGGGGCCCATGTGCAGCCCGGTGCCACCCATTTCGCCGTTTGGGCGCCCAATGCACAGGCCGTCTCTGTGATCGGGGATTTCAACAATTGGGATGCGGGACAGGCACCGATGGCGCGCTCGGGAGCCAATGGCCTGTGGGAATTCACGATCCCGAACGTGGGCGACGGCGCACTCTACAAGTATCACATCGTGGACGCGCACGGAGCGGTGCGCCTGAAAGCGGACCCGGTGGGGTTCGGTTCTCAACACCCGCCCGAGCAGGCCTCGGTCGTGCGCGATATCGACGGGTATGGCTGGCGCGATGCTGGATGGATGGCGACGCGGGCGCAAGCGGCCGACCGCACCGCGCCCGTTTCGATCTACGAGGTTCACCTTGGGTCTTGGCGGCGCAAGTACGACGACGGCGGCAGGCCGCTTTCGTATAAAGAACTGGCCGAAGACCTCGTGGGCTACGTCAAGCAAATGGGCTTCACCCATATCGAGTTGATGCCGGTGTCTGAATATCCCTTTGATGGGTCCTGGGGCTACCAACCCGTCGGCCTTTATGCGCCCACGATCCGTTTTGGCCCGCCGCACGAGTTCCGCGATTTCATTGATGCCGCCCATGTGGCAGGCTTGGGCGTTTTGCTCGATTGGGTACCGGGGCATTTCCCGACGGACGACCATGGGCTGGCGATGTTTGACGGCACACACCTTTACGAACACGCCGATCCAAGGGAGGGGTTCCACCAGGATTGGAACACCCTGATCTACAACTATGGCCGCACCGAGGTGCGAAATTACCTGGTGGCCAACGCACTATACTGGATGGAGGAATACCACCTCGACGGTCTGCGCGTGGATGCCGTCGCCTCCATGCTCTACCGTGATTATTCCCGCGATGAGGGGCAGTGGGTGCCAAACCATGAGGGCGGGCGAGAGAACTTCGAGGCCATCGCTTTCCTGCAAGAGATGAACGTCGCCGTCTACGGCGCGGACGCCTCCGTCATGACAGTGGCCGAGGAAAGCACCAGCTTTCCTGGCGTATCCCAGCCCGTGCACACGGGCGGCCTCGGGTTTGGATACAAGTGGAACATGGGCTGGATGAACGACACGCTCAGCTACATGGAGATGGACCCGATCCACCGCCAATACCACCACGATGAGATGACCCGCCCGATCATGTGGCAGTTCACCGAAAACTTCATTCTGCCCATCAGCCACGACGAAGTCGTACATGGCAAAGGCTCCATGCTGGCGAAGATGCCGGGCGACGAGGGCCAGAAATTCGCCAACCTGCGGGCCTATTATGGCTACATGTGGATGCATCCGGGCAAGAAGCTGATCTTCATGGGAAGCGAATTCGCGCAGCCCGAGGAATGGTCCCATGACGCCGAACTGAATTGGCACGCCGCAAGCCAGCCCGCCCACGCAGGCGTGCAAACGCTGATCCGGGACCTCAACCACCTCTATACCAGCACCCCCGCGCTCCATGTGGGCGACTGCGTTCCGGAAGGCTTCGCGTGGATCTGCAATGATCCGGCACAATCGACGCTTGGGTTTGTGCGCTATGGCAGCAAGGGCGATGCGCCCGTCGTGGTGATGTGCAACTTCACGCCGGTCGAACGCTCGGCTTTCCGCATCGGCGTGCCCGAAGCGGGGCAATGGGACGAAGTGCTCAACACCGATGCACACGCTTATGGCGGCAGTAATATCGGCAACTTGGGTAGTGTGGCGTCACAGGACATTGCCTGCGACGGGCACCCACAATCCGTGGTGCTGACGTTGCCACCGCTTTCAACGGTCGTCTTGCGGCTTCAAGATTCATAAAGGTTCGGGGAGGAACCAGGAATGGAAACGAAACGACTGACGCAACGCTCCATGGTGTTTGTTTTGGCGGGGGGCCGGGGAAGTCGCCTGCGCGAATTGACCGACCGCCGCGTGAAACCTGCCGTGCCTTTCGGCGGCAAATCCCGCATCATCGACTTTGCCCTGTCGAATGCCGTGAACTCCGGCATTCGCAAGATGGCGATCGCCACACAATACAAGGCGCATTCATTGATCCGGCACCTGCAACGGGGCTGGACCTTCTTTCGCGCCGAGCGCAACGAGTTCCTTGACATCCTGCCCGCATCCCAACGCACCGGCACCGAGGCGTGGTACGCCGGCACCGCAGATGCGGTGACGCAGAACATCGATATCGTAGACAGCTACGGCGTGGATTACATCATCATCCTTGCGGGCGATCACATCTACAAGATGGACTACGAGATCATGCTGCGCGAGCATGTGGAGAATAACGCCGACGTCACCGTCGGCTGCCTGACCGTGCCGCGTATGGAAGCCACGGCCTTCGGCGTCATGGCCACCGATGCGGAGGGGCGCATCACCTCGTTCCTCGAAAAGCCCGCCGATCCCCCAGCCACGCCGGAAGATCCGGACATGGCGCTGGCCTCCATGGGGATCTACGTCTTCAAATGGTCGTTCCTTCGCGATCTGCTGGAGAAAGACGCGCTCGACACCAATTCCTCCCACGATTTCGGCAACGATCTGATCCCCGAGATCGTCAAGAACGGCAAGGCCATGGCGCACCGCTACGACAAAAGCTGCGTCCGGGCCGATGGCGCGCCGGTCTATTGGAAGGACGTGGGCACCGTCGATGCCTTCTGGGAGGCGCACATCGACCTGACCACCTTCACCCCGGACCTCAACCTCTGGGACCGCGATTGGCCGATCTGGACCTATTCCGAAAGCGTGCCGCCCGCCAAGTTCATCCACGATGAACGCGACCGGCGGGGCATGGCGATTTCGTCGATGGTCTCGGGCGGCTGCATCATTTCAGGCACCGAAGTGCGCAACTCCTGCCTGTTCACCAACGTCCACACCAATTCATATGCCGTACTGGATCACGCCGTCGTGCTGCCCAACGTCGTCATCAACCGCCGGGCGCGGCTGCGGCAGGTGGTGATTGACAGCGGTGTGATCATCCCAGAGGGCCTCGTAGTCGGCGAAGACCCCGTCGAAGACGCCAAGTGGTTCCGCGTGACCGAACGGGGCACGACGCTGATCACGCAAGACATGCTTGATGCGCGTGACGCATCGGCATGACACGCGTTCTGTCCGTCGCCTCTGAATGCGCACCGCTGGTGAAAACCGGCGGCTTGGCTGATGTGGTTGGCGCCCTGCCAATCGCCATGGCCGCCTTCGGGGACGAACTGCGCACCCTGATCCCCGGCTATCCCGGGGTCTTGGAGAAGGTGAGCCAAGGTGAGGTCGTGGCAGAATTCACCGACCTCTTCGGCGGTCCCGCGCGGGTGGAAGCGGTACAAGCCGCGGGGCTCGAGTTGTTGATCCTTGTGGCCCCGCATCTTTTTGAGCGCGCGGGCGGCCTGTACAACGATGCGATGGGCCAGGATTGGCCCGACAACCCTGAACGCTTCGCGGCCCTCAGTTTTGCGGCCGCGCAGATCGCCGCTGACGGGCTTGGTGATTGGCACCCAGATGTGGTCCATGGCCACGATTGGCAGGCCGGGCTGGTGCCCGAATACCTCGCCGCCCTGGGTTGCGCCGTTCCGTTCATTCTTACCGTCCACAACGTCGCCTTCCACGGCAATGCGCCGGGCGATCGGATCGCCGCGCTGCGGCTGGACCCGGGGCGGTTCCACGCGGATCACTATGAATTCTGGGGCCAGATCAGCGCACTGAAGGCCGGACTTATGGGCGCGGCCCAGATCACCACTGTGTCGCAAACCTATGCGGAAGAGCTGATGACGCCGCATTTCGGGATGGGCATGGATGGCGTCTTGCGGCATCGCCGTCGCGACTTGCATGGCATTGTCAACGGCATCGACATCGACGTCTGGAACCCCGCGACCGACGCGGAAATCACCCCATACACGACGCTGAAGGGCAAGGCCGCCAACAAGAAGGCCTTGCGGGCAGAGTTTGGCCTCGGCCCGGCAAAGGGCCCACTTTGCGTGCTGGTGTCGCGCCTTACGGACCAGAAGGGCATCGACCTGCTGCTTCACGCGCTGCCCGCTTTGCTGGATCGCGCGGGGCAAGTGGCGGTCCTTGGCTCCGGCGATCCGGCCCTTGAAGTCGCGCTGCTGGAACGCGCGGCCGATGACCCTAACCTTGCGGTGAAGATCGGCTACGACGAGGCACTGTCGCACCGCATGATGGCGGGCGGCGATTGCATTCTGGTGCCCTCCCGGTTCGAGCCTTGCGGGCTGACGCAGCTTTACGGTCTGCGCTATGGCACCCTGCCCCTTGTGGCCCTCACGGGCGGTCTTGCGGATACCGTGATCAACGCCTCGCCGGCCGCCTTGGCGGCGAAGGTGGCAACCGGCATCCAGTTCTCTCCGATCACGGCCGAGGCGCTGGCCAATGCATTTACCCGCCTCTGCGATCTCTACGCCGAGCACAAGGTCTGGACGGCGATGGTGCGCAACGCCATGAAGGCCCCCGTGGGCTGGGACACCTCCGCCGCCCGCTACCACGCGCTTTACGAGGCCACCGCCCAAAAATGATTGGCACCGATGCTTGAAAACTATGCCATCGAGGCAGGCGTGCCCAATCCCCTTGGCGCGACCTTCGACGGGAACGGCGTAAATTTCGCCGTCTTCTCAAGGCATGCCTCGCAAGTAACTCTGTGCCTGTTTAACGAGGGGGGTCAAGAGACCCACCTGATCGCCATGCCTGAACGCGATGGCCACGTCTGGCACGGCTATATCCCCGGCATGGGGCCAGGCCAGCAATACGGCTTCCGCGTCCATGGCCCCTTCGCCCCGGAAGAGGGCCACCGATTCAACCCCTACAAGCTGCTCATCGATCCCTACGCCAAGCGCCTGACCGGCCAGCCGATCTGGAATGATGCGCTTTACGGCTACGTCCATGGCGAGGATGATCTTTCCTTTGATACCCGCGATAGCGCACCTTACATGCCGCGTTCGATCGTGACGGACCCCTCGTTCAGTTGGGGGGCGGACGCCGCGCCCCGCGTTCCGATGGATGAGACGGTGTTCTACGAGGCCCATGTAAAGGGCCTGACCGCTACGCATCCGGGCGTGGAGGCGCCGGGCACATACCAGGGCATGGCCTCGCCCGCGATCCTCGATCACCTGGTGAAACTGGGCGTCACCACGGTCGAGCTGCTGCCGACGCAGGCCTTTGTCGATGACCGGTTTCTGGTGGAAAGAGGCCTGCGCAATTACTGGGGCTACATGACCTATGGCTTCTTCGCGCCCGAGCCTCGGTACATGTCCAACGGCTCGATTGCCGAGTTCCAGCAAATGGTCGCCCGTTACCATTCCGCCGGGATCGAGGTCATTCTTGATGTCGTCTACAACCATACTGCCGAGGGGTCCGAACTGGGGCCAACCCTCGCCTTCCGGGGCCTCGACAACGCCAGCTACTACCGATTGGCCGAGGACAAGCGCTATTACATCAATGATGCGGGCTGTGGAAACTCGCTGGATTTTGACAATCCTTTTACCCTGCGCATGGTCATGGACTCTTTGCGGTATTGGGTTGAAGTCATGCACGTCGATGGATTCAGGTTCGATTTGTGCAGCTCGCTCGGCCGCACGGACGGGGTCTTCAACCGCGATGGGCCGTTCTTTCGCGCGATCCGGCAGGACCCGGTCCTGAACCGTGTCAAGCTGATCGCGGAACCTTGGGACCTGGGCCCCGACGGCTATCAACTGGGGGCGTATCAAGCGCCCTTCGGTGAATGGAACGACAAGTTCCGCGACGACACGCGCCGCTTCTGGCGCGGCGACGCGGGCATGGTCGCCGCGATGGCGGGGCGGCTTTCGGGCTCTGCCCCGCAGTTCGACCATGACGGGCGCGCGGCCACGGCCTCGGTCAATTTCATCACCGCCCATGACGGCTTCACTCTGCGCGATCTGGTCAGCTACCGCGAGAAGCACAATGAGGCCAATGGCGAGGACAACCGCGATGGACACTCGGGCAACCACTCCGACAATTTCGGCGTGGAAGGGGATACCCATGACCCCGACATCCTTGCCGCGCGCCGCCGCCGCCGCCGCAATCTGATCACCACGTTGATGTTGTCGCAAGGCACGCCGCTTCTGCTGGCGGGCGATGAAATCGGCAATAGTCAGGGCGGCAACAACAACACCTACTGTCAGGATAGCGAGATCGGCTGGG
This sequence comes from Gymnodinialimonas phycosphaerae, assembly GCF_019195455.1. Taxonomy (NCBI): domain Bacteria; kingdom Pseudomonadati; phylum Pseudomonadota; class Alphaproteobacteria; order Rhodobacterales; family Paracoccaceae; genus Gymnodinialimonas; species Gymnodinialimonas phycosphaerae. The sequence goes on from NZ_JAIMBW010000001.1 coordinate 1,850,928, forward strand.
TCCACTGGGCCGACCGCGATGACAAGTTTCTCGCCTTCTGCCAGAAGGCCATTGCCTTTCGTAAAGCGCACCCGGTGCTGCGCCAACGGCGGTTCCTGCACTCCAAGCCGCGCTACATCGACGGCGCGTCGGATCTGTTCTGGCGCCGCACCAACGGCGCACCGATGCGGCAGTCAGATTGGGACAATCCCGACAACAAGATCATCGTGGCCGAAATGCGCATGGCCTCTGGCACGCCAGCCTATATTCCGCGCGAGGCGGCGCTTCTGGTCGTTCTAAACGTCGGCGACGCGACCGAGATCACCCCGCCGCCCCATGCGCACGCACATTGGGTCCGCCTCTTTGATACGGCGCAACCGGACCCGATGGTTGCAGACGGCGCCACAAACGCAAGCACGCCCATCGACGCCAACTGCGTCGTCGTGTTCGAGCTTCAACCCGACCCGGAAGGACAAGATCATGCCCCATGAGCCCGTCACCACGAAGCCCATCGAAGGTCAGAAGCCCGGCACCTCCGGGCTGCGCAAGAAGACCCGCACCATCATGGAGCCGCACTACCTGGAGAACTACGTCCAATCGACCATCGATGGCATCGGCGGCGTGTCCGGGGCCACGTTGGTGGTGGGCGGTGACGGGCGCTACTTCAATGACCGAGCCATTCAGGTGATCCTGCGGATGCTCGCGGCCAATGGTGCGGCGGGAGCGATCGTGGGCCAGGGCGGGCTGCTCTCCACACCTGCCGCCTCGCACCTGATCCGCAAACGGGGCACCGCGGGCGGCTTCATCCTGTCGGCCAGCCACAACCCGGGCGGGATCGATGCGGATTTCGGCCTGAAGTTCAACGGCCCCAACGGCGGCCCCGCATCCGAAGCCGTGACCGCGAAGATCTTCGAGGCCACGACAAAGATCAGCGCCTATCACATCGCCGAAGCGCAGGAAGTGGACCTGGGCACTATCGGCACGACGGCCCTGGGCGGTATGTCGGTGGAGGTCGTGGACCCAGTTGCCGACTATGCGGCGCTGATGGAAAGCCTCTTTGACTTCCCGAAAATCAAGGCACTCTTCACCTCGGGCTTTCGGATGCGCTTTGACGCGATGCATGCCGTCACCGGGCCCTATGCCACGGCGATCCTGGAAGACACGCTGGGGGCCGCGAAAGGCACCGTGATAAACGGCACCCCATCGCCTGATTTTGGCGGCGGCCACCCGGACCCCAACCCGGTCTGGGCCAAGACCCTGATGGACGAAATGTATGGCGATGATGCCCCCGACTTCGGCGCCGCTTCCGACGGCGACGGCGACCGCAACATGATCGTGGGCCCGCACCAATACGTGACCCCCTCCGACAGCCTCGCCATCTTGGCCGCCCATGCCCATCGCGCGCCCGCCTACGCGTCGGGACTGGCGGGCGTGGCACGCTCCATGCCGACCTCGGGCGCGGTGGACCGGGTGGCGGCGGCGCAAGGCATTGAATGCTACGAGACCCCCACGGGCTGGAAATTCTTCGGCAACCTTCTGGATGCGGGCCGCGTCACGCTTTGTGGAGAGGAAAGTGCCGGCACGGGATCCGACCATGTGCGCGAAAAGGACGGCCTTTGGGCCGTGCTGTTGTGGCTCAACATCCTGGCCGATAGTGGCCAGTCGGTAGCCGACCTGATGGCCGCGCTCTGGCGAGACTACGGGCGCTGTTACTACAGCCGCCACGACTATGAGGATGTGGAATCGGACCGCGCCCACGCGGTGATGAACGGCCTGCGCGCGCGCCTCGCGTCGCTGTCGGGCACGCAAGTGGGCGGTTTGACGATCAATTTTGCCGATGAATTTGCCTATGACGACCCGGTCGACGGCGCACGCACAGAAGGCCAGGGCCTGCGCATCGGGTTTGAGGGCGGCGCCCGCGTCGTGTTCCGCCTGTCGGGCACTGGCACCGTCGGCGCCACGATCCGGATGTATCTGGAACGGCTGGAGACAGACCCAGAGGCGCTGTCTCAACCCGCCGAGGAGGCGCTGCGCCCCGTGGTCGACGCCGCATTGGCCCTTTCGGATCTGAAGGCGCTGACCGGGCGCGACGGGCCTAACGTCATCACCTGAAGGCACCTGTTCCTTCCGGCCGAAACGTGGCATGGCGTCCGCCACAAGCACGAGCATCGGAACCTTTCCATGAACGCCCCAAGCCAGATCACGTCAGACTTCTCCTCCAACGACTTGCACGCGCGGATCGCGCAGCATCTGACGTATACGCTTGGCAAGGACAGGGCGCACGCCAGCACCTATGATTGGCGCATGGCTGTCAGCCACACGATCCGCGACCTGATCGTGGAGCCGTGGTTCGCCGCCACCCGCCGCACCTACGAGGCACAGGGAAAGCGGGTCTACTACCTGTCGATGGAATTCCTGATCGGGCGCATTCTGGAAGATGCGATGATCAATCTTGGCCTGCATCGGCAGATCGAGGCGGTTCTGGCCGAAGAGGGCATCGCGCTGGCCGATGTAATCGAGGATGAGCCGGACGCAGCCCTTGGCAACGGCGGTCTGGGGCGATTGGCGGCGTGTTTCATGGACAGCCTGTCGACGATCGGGTGCCCCGCATTCGGCTATGGCATCCGCTACGAGCACGGGCTCTTCCGGCAGCGGTTCGAGGGCGGGCGACAGGTGGAAACGCCCGAAGATTGGCTGAACCAGCCCCACCCCTGGGAGTTCGAGCGTCCCGAGGCCGCCTATACCATCCCTTTCAAGGGCACGGTCTGGGACGGTATCTGGACCCCGTCTGAGACGGTTCTGGCCCGCGCCTATGACACGCCTGTCGTCGGCTGGCAGGGACAATGGGCCAACACCTTGCGCCTGTGGGGCGCGCATCCGACGGAGCTGTTCGACCTTGATCGGTTCAACTCGGGCGATCACACCGCCGCCGCCCACCCCGAGGCCCTGGCCCGCACGCTCTCACGCGTGCTCTACCCCGAGGACGCCACCGACGGCGGCAAGGAATTGCGCCTGAAGCAGGAATTCTTCCTCGTCTCCGCCGCGTTGCAGGACCTGCTGCGGCGTTTCACCACTGAATATGACGACCTGAACCTGCTGTCTGAAAAAGTCGCGATCCAGATGAACGATACGCATCCGGCACTTGCGGGCCCCGAGATGATCCGCTTGCTGATGGTAGATCACGGGCTGGACTGGGACGCCGCGAAACGCATCGCGCAGGGCTGCCTCAACTATACCAACCACACGCTTCTGCCCGAAGCGCTGGAGCGGTGGTCGACCTGGCTGATGGGCCGCGTGCTGCCCCATCACATGCAGATCATCGAGCGCATTGATGCCGAACATCGCGCCGCCACGGGCTGCCCCCCGCACCTTGGGATCGTCTGGCAGGACCAGGTTCACATGGGCACGCTGGCCTTCGTGATGGCGTCCCACGTCAACGGCGTCTCGGCGCTGCACAGCGATCTGATGGCCAAGACGGTGTTCGCGGACCTTAACGCCGTCTACCCGGGGCGGATCCTCAACCAAACCAACGGCGTCACGCCGCGCCGATGGATGCGGCTGGCCAACCCGGGCCTGTCGCGCCTGATCACCGATGTGATCGGCGCAGGCTGGGAGGCGGAACTGGATCGTTTGCGCGACCTTGGCGCCCACGCGGACGACCCCGATGTCCTTGCGCGCCTCGCCGCCGCCAAGCGCGCCAACAAGGTGGCGCTGGCCGATTGGGTGGCCGCGAAAACGGGGATCACTCTGAACCCGGACGCCCTGTTCGATGTACAGATCAAGCGCATCCACGAATACAAACGCCAATTGCTCAACGTCTACGAGACCATCGCGCGCTGGCAGGCGATCCGCCAGACCCCGGACGCCGATTGGGTGCCGCGCGTCAAGATCTTCGGCGGCAAGGCCGCGCCCGGCTATTGGGTCGCCAAGGACATCATCCGCCTGATCAACGACGTCGGGGCTGTTGTGAACAGCGACCCCTTGATGCGGGACCGTCTGAAGGTGATCTATCCCGCCAATTACAACGTCTCCATGGCGCAGCGGCTGATCCCGGCGGCGGACCTGTCGGAACAGATTTCCACGGCAGGCAAGGAAGCGTCGGGCACCGGGAACATGAAGTTCACGATGAACGGCGCGCTGACAATCGGCACGCTTGACGGTGCCAATGTCGAAATCCGCGACCGTGTGGGGGCCGAAAACTTCTTCCTTTTCGGCATGGATGCGGACGGCGTGCAGGCCCGCTACGCCGTTCCCGACCATGCCCGCAAGGCGATCTTGGCCAGCAAGGTCCTGCAAGAGGTCTTGCAGGTCATCTCCGAAGGCCGCTTTTCCCCAGACGAGCCCAAGCGCTACCATGGTCTGGTCGACGCGACCTGGAACCATGACCCATTCCTCGTAGCCTCGGATTTCGACGCCTACCTGTCCGCCCAGGCGCAGGCGGACGCCGCATTCAAGGACCCCGATCACTGGCACCGCCTTGCCCTGCGCAACATCGCAGGTTCTGGCCATTTCTCCTCGGATCGCACGATCAGGGGGTATATGGCAGATATCTGGGGCGCCGAAAGCCTGCTGCAGGACACGTGAAGGAACCCGCGCCATGACCAACCCTCTCTATAACGCCCTGCTCAAACACCAGTCCGACGACGCTGTGTTCCTGGATGTGCCGGGGGGCGGCGCGCTAAGCTATGGGGCCCTGCGTCACGCGATTTCTACCGCTGCTGGGGCCTTGGGGGCGGCGGGCGTTGAACCGGGCGACCGGGTGGTCTGCCAGATCGCCAAATCGCCCGAGGCGCTGATCCTCTACCTTGCCACCGTCGCGGCGGGTGCGGTCTTCGTGCCGCTCAACACTGCCTATACGCCCGTGGAACTGGACTATTTCCTGGAAGATGCCGAGCCCGCCCTGCTGGTCCTGGACGAGACGACCCAAGCGGCCAAGCCCGTGGCAGAGGCGCGCGGTGTCGCGACGGCCGCGCCGCTCGATCTGGTGAATTCTACCGCGACTCCGTTGGCCGCGCCTGCCCCGCGGGAGACCGGCGATCTGGCCGCGATCCTCTATACCTCCGGCACCACCGGGCGCTCAAAGGGCGCGATGTTGACCCACGGCAACCTGATCTCCAACGCGCAGGCCCTGAAGGTCTGCTGGCGCTTCACCGCCAAGGACGTTCTGCTCCACGCCCTGCCGGTCTTCCACACTCATGGCCTGTTCGTGGCCACCAACGTCACGCTGGCGGCTCATGGACGGATGATCTTCTGCCCCTCGTTCAACCTCGATCAATTGGCCGAGTTGATGCCGCAGGCGACCTCGATCATGGGGGTGCCGACGTTCTACACCCGAATGATCGGCGACGCGCGCTTTGACAAGGCGGCGATGAAACACATGCGCCTGATCATTTCGGGCTCCGCCCCTTTGCTGGCTGGCAGTCACCGCGCGTTCGAGGCCCAGACAGGCCACGCGATCCTGGAACGCTACGGCATGACCGAGACCAATATGATCACCTCCAACCCCTTCGCCGGCGAACGGCGCGCGGGCACCGTCGGCCACCCGTTGCCCGGCGTGTCCCTTCGGCTGGCCAACCCCGACGACGCGGGCATCGGCAGTATCGAGGTGCGCGGCCCCAACGTCACCCCCGGCTATTGGCGTAACAAGGAAAAGACGGCGGAAAGCTTCACCGAGGATGGCTGGTTCATCACGGGTGACCTAGGCATCAAGGACACCGAAGGCTACGTCTCCATCGTGGGTCGTGAAAAGGACTTGGTGATTTCGGGCGGCTTCAACATCTACCCCAAAGAGGTGGAGGTCGAAATCGACGCGCTGCCCGGCGTGCTGGAAAGCGCGGTCTACGGCGTGGCGGATGCTGATCTGGGCGAGGTCGTCGCCGCAGCCGTGGTGCTTGAGTCCGATGGCGCCACCGACGCCGACGCAATTCTCGCGGCGCTCACCGACCGCCTCGCGCGATTCAAGGTCCCGCGTCATGTGCGGATCATGAACGAGTTGCCTCGTAATGCCATGGGAAAGGTGCAGAAGGCTGCACTTCGGACGGATCATCCTTCTGTGTAGAAAAACGAGAAAAGGTAAAGATACGTTTTTGGTGATTTTTGATGTATTTTTCTTAAAATCAATTGCTTGAACGCATTTCTTCATGTCATTGAACGTTGGTGAAGTATTCAATTAATACACGTTCACAACAGCGATCTCTTGGCACTCTACCCACTACAATCGAAGCCAGCGCCTCACGGATCTCACTGTGCGCTAGGAGGGGCTATCGCACAAAGCTCCGGGCGATGGCTGGCAGATCGATTCGTGCGCCAACGCGGGTAGCCAACAGGTATAGCCCGCCGATCTTGCGTTGCAAAAACAGGGTGTCGGCGGGCGGAATGTGCCACAGCTCGCGCTCCTGCCCAATCACCTGGCCCCGCTGGCGCAGTTGATCGGCGAGGGTCGAGGTGGCGAAATCGAACGTTTCCGCCCCGCGCAGGGCGCTGAAACCCAGCTCGGCCATGTCGAGGATCGCGTCCCGTTGGGCCTTGCTTAGGTCGGGTTTGATGAAGCCGATCCCCGCCAGTTCCACCATGATGTCGTCGCGCATCCCTTCCAGGCCCGCCTGCAGAAGGCGTCGGTGCCCTTGGGCGAGTTCCTCTGGGATATCGCGCGCCGCCCCGAAATCGAGCAGCACGATCTGCTCGGTCTCGGCGCGCCATTGGTAGTTGGCGAAGTTCGGGTCGGTCTGCATGACGCGAAAGTCGAACAATTCGCGCAGACACAACTCGATTAGCGCGCTGGCGGCCCGGTCGCGCACGGCGGGGGCGGCCTCGGACAAGGCTTCGATCGGGGCGGATGGCTCGAAACTCATCGCCAGTGCGTCGCGGGTCGAGAGATCCGGGCGATGGTGGGGCACGATGAAGCGGGTATCGTCCTCCAGCAGGTCCGCGAAGCGGCGCAAATAAGAGCCTTCACGTACATAATCCGCCTCTTCATGGAGCTGTCGGCGCGCCTCTTGCATCAGCGGCGCGATGTCCAACTCGCGCGGCCACATCCCAGACCATCGGATCAATGCGGCGGCATTGTCCAGATCGCTGTCAATCGAGTTGCGAACCCCTGGATATTGCAGCTTCAACGCCAGCCGCATGCCATCGGCCGCCGTGGCGCGGTGCACTTGACCGATGGAGGCAGCAGCAAGGGGCTGCGGGTCGAAGCTGTTGAACTTGCGCCGAAATTCGCTGCCATAGACCGCTTCCAGCACGGATTTCAGTTGCTTTGGGGGCATTGCGTCGGCCTCCGCCCGCAGGCGGGCGAGGATCTTTGCCAATTCCGGCGGCAACACGTCTTCGCTTTCCATCGACAGCAGCTGACCCAGCTTCATCGTGGCGCCACGCATTTCGGCCAGTCGCTCGGTGATGCGGGTGATGTTGCCAGGCGTCAGCATCAGCGCCGCCATATCGGGCCGTTCTCCGCGCAAAGCTGCGGCCGCGCGCCCCACGGCGGCACGGCTGGCGAGCCCCGTGGCCAGGCCGCCCATGCGCGCGAATCGTGCCACGCGTCCCGTGGGGACGGCATTCGGGCGCAAGGTGGGTGGCTGATTGGTCATGGCGGATCCAGTGAAGACGGCGGGCTAGGTTAACACCTAGCGCGGTCCAACCGCCTGCAAAGGGAGGCGCTTAGGACGGCCGCGCCATTCCCCCTTCGTGCGCCAATGCATAGCGTCCGCGCCCCGCCTTCTTCGCTTGGTAAAGCGCGCCATCGACGTCGGCCAGAACCTGTTCGATCGACGGGCGTGTCAGGTATTGCGCCGTCGAGACGACACCGATGCTTGCAGAGACGCGGCAATCGTTGTTTTCGAACCGAACAGGTTCTTGAATCCGCTCTATCAGGCGGGTTGCGATGCAGCTTGCGACTTCCGGGGCCAGGGCGGGGCGCAGGATGATCAGAAACTCATCCCCCCCCACCCGCGCGGGAAAATCAGTGCGCCGCAATTCGTAGCCGAGGATGCGGCCGACCGCGACCAGAACGGCATCGCCCGCCGCATGGCCGTAGGTGTCGTTGACGTGTTTGAAGCGGTCGAGATCTATGTTCAGCAACGAGAATTCATGGCTACGCTCCACCAGTAGGTGGTGCAACTCATGGTCCATGGCCCTGCGGTTGTTCAGACCCGTCAGAACATCCGTGCGTGCCTGGCGTTGGGCCGCGGCATGGGCCGCTTGCAGACGTTTTGACAGGTGCCGCGATAGCCCGGCGGTGGAGGAATTCGCCTCGTGCAGGTACAAAAGTTCAATCGTCTGATCACAGGGCGAAAAATCATGGAGCGTCAGGGAAAAATCGCTGACCGCGCGGGCGAAGGACAGACCCAGCGAGATGTCCAGGATCATCCCATCGCCCCCCGGCAGCGGCATCAGCACGGCGCGCAACGGCAGATGATCCGAGGTTTTCGGCACCAGCGACAAGCGGCGTCCCGCCTGAGCGATCATACCGGCGAAATCCGTGACCTCCGCCGGGCGGCGCAGGTCGAACACCTCTAGCAAGGGGACGCCCGTCACCGGTGCGCCGCGCAGGATCTTGGCAATCGTCGGACCGACGTGGCGAATGCGCCCTTCTGCATTCAGCGCCACGTGCATGGGCATCAGCACATCAAGGACAGCCAAAGGCAAGTTCAAACCGGCTGTGCTGCCGGCGACATGCATATTCATAGGGCTGCCTCCGCCAAGACGAACGCGCGTCCTTCGGCGTGATGCGAGTCGTGGATCTCGATCCGCAGGCAGTCGAATTCACCCTCTGGCGCGCCAAGGTCTAGGGATGCCAGTGCGCCATAATCGTCAGCCATGGCGCGCAAGGCCCCCAGCAGGATGGCACCCACACCCGGCAGCTTCCACCGCGCGCGCAGCTCAAACTGTGTGGCATCAACCTGCCTTACAAAGATTTCCGGCATCTCGATATCCGGGATCGCCATGCGCCCGCGGTCGGCCAGTTCATCCAACGACAGCACGAATTCGGTGAAACTGGCGCCCCCGAAACGCAGCAGTCGGCGCAATGGATCAAGCGGGGGATGAGTGATCAGGAAGGTGCCCAGATCCTCCAGCACCGATTCCTCGTCCTGATGCATCGTCTGCGCCACGGCCTTGAAGCAGGACAGGGTCAGCACGTCCCTGTAGTGCAGCATCGCCTCGAATTCATCGATACGCAGATCGGCGATGGTTCGCACCTCGGCCCACACGTCTTTCCCGTAGGTTTCGACAATGAACGCTTGAAGGGCGCGATTTATCATCCCGTGCATGACTAATCCGCTTCCTCTCGCAGGTGGTGTTCAAGGCCACGCTACGCGAGAGAGGTAAACAAATGATTTGCACTCGCAGGGTTCAAAAGTCTGTCGGCGCACCGCCTTCGGATTTGCGGCGCGCGACAAAGTCGGCCAACTCGTCGCGGATCGCGATATCCATTGGCGGCGGCTCGAATTCGCCCAGGATCGCCTTGTAAGTCTTATGCGCCCGCTCCGCCGTCCAGACCGCGCCATCCAGACGCCAGGCCTCGTAGTTGCGCCAATCCGACAGGAACGGGCCGTAGAAGGCCTCTTGGTAGCGGTCTTGGGTATGCTGGCAGCCGAAGAAATGCCCCCCGGGGCCGACTTCATTGATCGCATCGAAGGCCAGATCGTCTTCCGTCACGCCCAGCATCTGAGGCTCGAAATAACGTTGGATGTGTTGGATAACTTCGCAATCCATCACGAACTTTTCGGGGCTTGCGATCAGCCCGCCCTCCAGCCAACCGGCGGCGTGGTAGACCATGTTGGCCCCCGATTGCACCGCCGACCACAGCGAATTGGACGTCTCCCACATCGCCTGGCCGTCGGGCACATTGGCCGCGCAGACGCCGCTGGCGCGCATCGGCAGGCCGTAGAATCGCGCCATCTGGCCGGTCATTTGCGTTGCGCGCATGTATTCCGGCGTGCCGAACGCAGGCGCGCCAGACTTCATATCGACGTTCGAGGTAAACGTCCCGATCGCCACCGGGCAGCCGGGTGCGATCCATTGCAAGAGCGCGATCGCCGCCAGGCCTTCAGCAAGGCTCAACGACACTGCGCCTGCCAGCGTCACCGGCGCCATGGCACCGGCCAGCGTGAAGGGCGTCACCACCACCGGCTGCCCCCGCCGCGCCAGCCGCATCGCCCCGTCAAGCATCGGGAAGTCGTGCTTCAGGGGGCTTACCGAGTTGATGTTGGTATACATTCGAGGCGAGGCCTCGAATTCCTCGTGGGTCAGACCGCCTGCGATCCGAACCATTTCCATAACGTCTTCGACGCGCTCCTTGCCCAACGAATAGGCATGGGCGACCTTGTCGGTCAGTGTCAGCTTCTCGAACAGGCAATCGAGGTGGCGGACGCTGGCATGAACGTCAATCGGCTCTACCGGGTAACCGCCCGCGAAGTGGATGCAGTTGAAGTACTGGGTCAGCTTGATGAACTCGACATAGGTCTCCATGTCGCCGGGACGTTTGCCGCGCTCCAGATCCCATGCATTGGGTGGAGATGAAACGTTGCCAAACAGCATGACATTCTCACCCATGATCAGCTGCCGATCCGGATTGCGCGGGGTGATGGTATAGCTCGCGGGCGCGCGCGCGACCATTTCCTGCACGAATTCCGGGTCGAAAAAGACGTTCTGCCCTTCCACCTTGCAGCCCGCCTCACGTAGGTAGCCCACGGCCTCCTCGTTGAGGAACTCGATCCCGATCTCCGACAGGATCCGCATTGCGCCTTTGTGCAGGGCCTCGACGCCCTCGGGTGTCAGAGGCTCGGTCGGGCGGTCATTGTTGCGGGGCAAACGCCAAGGTTGCTGGTCGATGACATGGGCCGCCGCGCGTGCGGCGCCTGCGGCTCGGCCACCGGCACGGCGACGACGGGTGGGGCTGGCTTCAGTCATGGGTCAGGCTTTCGAAAGGAGGCGGTCAGGACCTCGACCATCACCCAGTCCCCCCTGCCCGCGTTTGGCGGATAGCGACGGAGAGGCGTCGTATTTGACCCATCGCCCCGTTACCGCGTGTCAAGCCACCCCGCCAACGCCGCGATGTCCGGCAGCACGGCGTCCGCATGGGGCGCCAGATCCTCGGCCGTGGCCACGCCGGTCAGGACTGCGACGCAGGTGAACCCCGCCGCGCGGCCCGCATCCATGTCGTGGGTGCTGTCGCCCACCATCACCAGCGCCTCCGGGTGGATGCCGGTGGTCTGGGCGAAGGCCAGGCACATGCCGGGATCTGGCTTGGCTCCGAACCCGCTGTCGAAGCCACAGACCAGATCGAACACATCCAGCGCGTCCTGCGAGGCCAATTGCGCTTTCGCCGCCACTTCCGCGTCATTCGTGGCAACGCCCAGCTTAAGGCCCCGGTCGCGCAGTGCTGCCAATGTGGCGCGCAACGGCACCGCCGGAGCCAGCGGCGTCTTCGCCGCCTCGCCCACCAGGAACCTGTGAACATCCTCCAGGCGGCGACCGGGCAGATGCGCCACGATCGCCTCCGAGACATGGTGCGCCGGGCCTGCAATCACAAAGCTTTCGGGGCGGAATTTCCGCGTCGGGCGGTCATATTCCAGCGCATCCGCCAATCTCTGGCCCAGCGCGCCGTCGCCCTCCGACAGCACCTCGATCATCCGATGCGCCCAGGCGCCCCAGGTCTTCTGGAAGTCGAACAGCACGCCGTCCTTGTCGAACACGATCCCGTGAATGTCCCGGTGCCGCATGCTCACGTCCAATTCGGCAAATCTCCGCCGGGCAAGGCCGCTCGGATCATCGCGAAATCATGTGCCGCGATCCCCGTGGCCTCCGCCCCTTGCAGGACCCATGCGTCATCCATCAGAAGGAAATCCATAACGGAGGCCAGAAATTCCGGCTCTCCGGCGCGCGCGCGCAAATCGTCAACGCCCACGCCTGTCGCCCCCATGAACTGCGGCAGGATCTCCTCCTCACCTGCCAACCACGCCAGAAGGGACAGCGCGCGGGTCTCGGCGAAATCTTGCTGCATCCTTTTAGGTCCATTTCTACATAAAGGGTTTGTTAACTATTCGGGTTCAAATTCCCTATGTCTACAAGGTTCAACCTGAGCTAGATGTAGTTGTCAAATGAGGTGAGGTGCAAATGGCGGGGCGAATTCTTGTCGTTGACGACGTTGCGACCAACCGGATCGTGATGAAGGTCAAACTCACTGCGGCGTGCTACTCGGTCGAGCAGGCCGAAAATGGGGCCGAGGCGCTGAAAGCCGCCCGTGACACCAAACCGGACCTTATTTTGCTGGACGTCATGATGCCCGACATGAGCGGGCTGGACGTCTGCCGCGCCCTCAAAGCGGACCCTGAAACCGCTGACATTCCCGTCATCCTGATTACCGCGCTGTCGGATCGTGCCGCCAAGATGGACGGGCTGGAGGCGGGGGCCGACGATTTTCTGACCAAGCCGGTGGAAGAGATGACGCTGCTGGCGCGCGTCCGCTCGCTGTTGCGGGCCAGCGATTCTGTGCGCGAACTGCGGGCGCGCGATGACACCGTCTCGGCCTATGGCTTCGCCGAGGCCGCCCTGGGCTTCCAGGGCAAGGCACGGCCGGGACGCATCGCCTTGGTCGCCCCCGGCCGCCGGGGGGCCGTGCTTTGGAAAGCCGCCATCGATGACCGCATTGGCGGCGACGTGCGGATCATTCCGCGTGAGACGGCCCTGATGCAGACCGCCGGCAATGGCGACGAGCCTGATGTCTTCGTGATTTCCGTCGATCTGGCGCAACGTAACGAAGGCTTGCGGCTCTTGTCGGATCTGCGCTCTCGTCCCGGCACACGCCATTCGGCCACCGTGATGATCCTGCCCGAAGGCGACAGCGAGCGGGCGGCGATTGCGCTAGACTTGGGCGCCAATGACGTGCTGCACGACCCGTTCGACGCGCAGGAACTGGCAATCCGCATTTCGGCCCAACTCGACCGCAAGCGCCAATCCGACCGGATGCGTGCAGGCGTACGCGCCGGCCTGGAGGCCGCAATCACCGATCCGCTAACAGGCCTCTACAATCGCCGCTTCGCCCTGCACCGGATGGGGCAGATCATGACCCGCCCTGGCAACCCTCCCGCCGTGATGATGATCGATCTGGATTACTTCAAGGACGTGAACGACACCTACGGTCACGCGGCCGGCGACACGGTTTTGCAGCAGGTCGCCATCCGCCTGCGGGGCCAGTTGCAGGCCAATGACCTGCTGGCGCGCATCGGGGGCGAAGAGTTCCTCGTAGTCCTTTCCGGTGCCGACGCGCGCAGCGCCATGGAATGCGCCGAGCGTCTTCGCACCTCCATCGGCAGCACCAGCTTCGATCTGGGCGGCGACAGTTTCCCCGTGCGCGTCACCGCCAGCGTTGGCCTGGCATTGCCCGGCGACCATCGCGACGAGGCGACCACGCCGGAGGCGTTGATCCGCAGGGCCGACCGGGCACTCTACGGTGCCAAAGCCCATGGCCGGGATCAGGTCAGTCAGATGTGCCACAACGCCGCGTAGCGTCGTTGCACATGGGAGCGGCCGCGTAGTGGTGCCGCATATGCCAGTCGCCGCGTCAGCGGCGCCCGGCGACCCGGCGCATCGCGCGGGCCAGACCATCGGCCAGCGCTTCGCGCTCATCCGCACTCATCGTCTCGATCTGAGCCAGAAGCGCATCGTGGCCCGTCTCCTGCAACGACACCACCACCGTGCGCGAACGCGCGAAGGCCTCTTCCACGGTCGCCCGGTCAAACGGCTCCGCGCGCAGCGCGCGCTCCACGTCACGCAGCGCACGCCCAATTTCGCGGCGTTCCTCTCGCAATTCCAAGCCTGTGCTCTCGATCCGCCCGCGCAATTCGGCGCGATCCGCGCGCGACAGTGCGCGCTCGAACGGGCTCAATCCCAGCGCCCGCAGCGCGGGCGAGCTTCCGATCCGATCCGGTCCGCCATCCGCGCCTATTACTGCTCCCCCGATCAAGCCCGCCACCGCAAGGTTCAGCGCCAATGACGCCGCGAGGGCGATCTTCACCCACCGCCCCTTCCGAGGTGTGTTGTCTTCAGACATCCCCGTCCTCCGTCCATAAATCACCCACATCCGGGGTGAAATCATATGCGCTGATCCCCAAGGACACCGTGTCACCTTCCAACAGGCCCGCCACGGTGTCTGGCGAATAAAGCCCCACCGCAAGGCCCATCACCCCCGCCGCCGTGATGCCCGACACCGCGCTCCAACCGCCGATGGCACCCAACAGCCCAGCCAACCAAGAGCCCCGAGGCGCGGTCGCCACGGGCGGCACCTCGGCCTGCACCGCCGCCGCATCCGCCAGCACACGGGCCATCAGGTCCGAGCCCGGACCCACGCCCTTCGCTTCGGAAAACAGGGCGTCCAGCCCGTCTTTTTCGTGCTCATGCGTCATAACCCAAGGCCTCCTTCTGATCTTCAAGCGCTGACTTGAGCGCTCTCTTGCCGCGTGCGGTCAGGCTTTCCACGGCCTCCACGCCGATATCGAGGGCATCGGCGATCTCGGGGTTCGACAACCCCTCGATATGGCGCAATACCACCGCTTGTCTCTGCCGTTCCGGCAGCGTGGCCAGGGCGGCGTCCAGCGCCTCCATCCGACCCTTGTCCTGCATCTGTGCCTCCGCGCCGGGCGCGTCAGCGGCATAATCATCGTCACCAAGTTCGACCGAACGGCCTGACTTGCGCAATCGGTCTACGCAGAGGTTCGCCACCACCTTCTGCAACCAGGTCGAGGGCTTGGCCGCCCCGTCCGTGCGCCACTGGGCCGCCGCGCGCCACAGGCGCAGCATGGCGTCTTGCGCCACGTCCTCGGCGTCGGACCGGTTGCCCAACACCCGCGCCGCATGGCGAAAGGCGCGCGGCAACAGGCGCTCGGACAACAGCCGCGCGGCCTCTGGGTCGCCATTGGCAAACAGGACCATCAAGGCGCCGTCGTCCAATGCCCCAAGTTCTGTCTGGGCCGTGCTCATGCAGTCTGTTTAACCTGCTCTCAGCGCTGAGGGAAATGGGGCCCACCACGTCCGGCGGGCCCCCTCCTTTTGTCGTCTTAGCCGCGGTCGCCCTTACGGCGGCCCATCCGCTCCAGCATCTGGGCCACGGCCGCGTCGAACTCTGCTTCGGTGACTTCACCGTCACCGTCGGCATCCATCCGCTCGAACATCCGTTCCGGGTTCGGGCCACCGCGCCCGTCGCGACCGCCCCGGCCGCCACGATCCCCGTGGTCACCGCGCCCGTGGCCGCGACGCCCTTCACGGGCCTCTTCCATCTCGGCCATGCTCAGTTGTCCATCGCCATCGGCATCGGCGCGCTCCAGCAGGCGATCCACACGGGTTTCCATGCGCGCAGCACCCTGGGCCAGCAATTCTTCGCGCGACAAGGCACCGTCTCCGTCCGTGTCGGCGGCTGCAAAGCGGTTGCTGCCTGCGGCCTGCATCTCTTCCAGCGTCACGGTGCCACTGCCGTCCGCGTCCAGTTCCTGGAAGATCATGCGGGGCGGTCCTTGGCGGTCGCCGCCGTCCTGGGCGAATGCCGGGGCAGTAAGGGCCGCTGGGATCATCAGCGCCAGGGCGCCGGCTTTGAGAAGTGTCATGCGAGTGTCTCCTGTTTTTTGCTCGTCTGACAAGTCTCACGGGGGGGCGGGGCGGTTCCGTCGAATTAATTTGCCGAAATGCTTTGTACCCCCGCCTGCCCCCCAACCTGCCCCGCGCGCCCACGTCGCGGGCCCCCCCCCTTTACGCGCCCGCGCGCGCGGGCCATTTTGGCACCATGACAACAGACCTCCATTCCGCCCTGCCCTCTGACGAGGTGCTTTACACGCCCGCCCCGCCGGAGCGTCCCACCTGGCCCGCGATCCGAAAGGGGCTGGCCCATCGCTGCCCCAACTGCGGCGAGGGTGCCTTGTATGAGCGCTATCTGAAACTGCGCCCCGCCTGCGCGCACTGCGGCGAGGATCTCAGCCATGCGCGGGCTGACGACGGTCCGGCCTATTTGTCGATCCTGCTGACCGCCAAGGTCATGGGGACCTTGCAATTGCTGGTCTATGAGATGTGGCAGCCCTCGGCCTGGGTCATGGCCATCAGTTTCGGCATCGGCGTGACCGCGATGGCGTTGGCGCTGTTGCCCCGCTTCAAGGGGCTGATCGTGGGTGTGCAATGGGCCAAGCGGATGCACGGGTTTTGAGCGACAAGACCGCGATCCGCGATGCGGCCACGGGCATCGTGTTGCGCGATGCGGCCACGCGCCCACGGGTGTTGATGGGCCAACGCGGCAAGGACGCCGCCTTCATGCCCTCGAAGTTCGTTTTTCCCGGCGGGGCTGTCGATGCCGTGGACGCGACGATTCCCTTCGCACGTCCCCCGGCGTCTGAGTGCGCCACGCGCCTGTCGCTGGATGGGGCCAATGCCGACGCCCTGATCGCCGCTGCCGTGCGCGAGATCTGGGAAGAGGCCGGCCTGCTTTTGGGCGCGAAAGACGCCCGCGCCGCCGCGCTAGACGCTCCCAAGGGCTGGCGCGGTTATTTGGCGACGGGCCACCTGCCCGACGGGGCTGCACTGGAATATATCTTCCGCGCAATCACCCCTCCGGGGCGGTCACGGCGCTTTGATGCCCGGTTTTTCCTTGTGAATGCCGATGCCCTGGCCTCGGACCCGGACGATTTCACGGGCGCGGAGGATGAGTTGAGCCACTTGCAATGGATCCCCCTCGACGAGGTGCGCAGCTACGACATGCCCTTCATCACCGAAGTGGTTCTGGCGGAATTGGCGGCGAAGGTCGAAGGCCGCGCCGCACCAGGCGTTCCGTTCTTTGACAACGCGACCACCGAAAGCCGGTTTCGGCGGCTCTAAGGCATTTTGGTCTTGCTCCCGACCGCACCCGCTGGGGGCTAGCCCCCAGACCCCCAGAGTTTTTTGGGCAAGATGAAGTATCAGAGCCCCTAGTTTCGCAGACCCGCCCACAGGATCAGGGCGAGGGACGCGATAATCAGGGCGATGCCGATGACCTCGTTGCGGCTGGTTTTCTCACGCAGCCAGAACGCCGAGAAGGCGAAGGTGAAAAGCAACTCGATCTGGCCCAACGCTTTGACGTAGGCCGCCGTTTGCAGGGCAAAGGCGATAAACCAGCCCATCGATCCGAGCATCGAGGTGAGACCCGTCAGCGATGATATCCGCCAAGAGGCGATCACGGCGGTGATCTGTCCCGGCTCGCGGATCGCGAGCCAGAGGCCCAGCAGGGCGGTCTGGATGAAGGTGGCCGTCAGCAGCGCCAGCGCGGCGCGCAGGGGGGCGTCTCCGCCCTCCAGACTCAGGATCGCACCCCGGTAGAAGACGGCCGAAACGCCAAACAACAGCCCCGAGGCCAAGCCATAGCCCGACGCCGCGTTGAAGACGCGCGCGGTCCACGGCAGGCCTATTTCCTTCGGCGGGTCCGAGAGGACCAGCACGCCCGCAAAGCCCACGCCGATCGCGATCAACACCGGGCCCGAGACGGCCTCGCCCAACACCAGAAGACCGATGAGCGCGGTCAGCAGAACCTCGGATTTCTTCAACGTGATGCCGACGTAGAAGTTGCGACGCGCAAACAGCGCCACAACGCAGGCCGTGGCCGTCATCTGCGAGATGCCGCCGATGATCACATAGGGCCAATAGCCCGTCCCGATGCGCGGCATGTCCTGCCCGCTCATTGCGAGGTAGCCCAGGAGCGCGAGCCCCACCAGCGGCACCGAGAAGGCGAACCGGGCCCATGTTGCGCCGCCGGTCGACAGCGTCGTGACCTTCAGCTGACGCTGAAGCGCAAACCGCATGTTCTGCATGAAGGCAGCGAAAATGGTGGCGGCGATCCAGAGAGGCATGGGCTTGCATGGGCCGTGGCGGCGCGATTGCCAAGCGATTTTTGCCGACGGCTATGGCGGAGGGTAAAGCGGATGGGCCACGGGATCTTTAGCGCGCAGCAGATGCTGGCGGAAGATCTGGCCGTAGCTGGCATAGCGGTAGCCGTCGTTGCACTGCAGATAGCGTGCGCGATTGGCGGCATAAAGGCCCGGCAGGCGATACCACGGCGCCTTGGGATGCATGTGGTGGACGACGTGGAAGTTGTTGTTGAGGAACAGGAAGGCGAGCGGCCCGCGATCTTCGACAATGACCGTGCGGCCGCGCGCTTTCTCATGGGCCTGATGCTCTAGGAAGGTGCGGATTTTCAGCACTGCCAGAGCGCCGTAGCAGGCGATAAGATAGACCCACAGCGGCGTTGGCGAGGCCATCACCAGCGTCACGATCGGCACCAACGTGGCAAGGTGCACCGTCCACCCCATGGCTACCCCCGGCGCGTGGCTCTGGCGCGCGTCGGCCACCATGAAGGTGATCTGCCCCAGCAAGGGGCCGACCAGCATCCGCCCCAGAAGCGTGTTGTTGATCGAAAGCACGGCACGGGCCGCCCAAGGCAGCCGCGCCCAGACCGCCGGGTCCAGGTAGTTGCTTTCGGGATCGTCGTAGGGGTCCGTCAGGGTGGCGTCCCGATGGTGCGCCAGATGCGTGTCGCGGAAGCGCAGATAGGGAATGGCAAGGTTGAGCGATCCCATCACCAGCGCCTCCGACAGCGCCCGGTTGGCGAAAGGATGGCCGTGCAGCACCTCGTGTTGCAGCGATGATTGCAGGGCAATCACCGGAACCAGCAGGATCAGCGCCAGCCCCCAGGGCAACAGGAACAACGCCCCGCCCCAAACGGCGTAGCAGGCGATGATCAGGGCCAGCGTGGGCCACCGGATTGACATCGGTCTTCCTTGATCAGGGATGAGGTAACGCGTCTGTGATATGCCGACTTGCATGTCAGGAGGAGTCAGGGTTTTCTCCACACAAACCCAACGATGCTGGATTTATTCAACAATGCTGACAATACCGGACAAACGCAGCCGCGCCCAGACGTTACGCGACCGCCTTGGCGGCGCGCTCACCGCCTCTTCGCTCAGCCGGGCCGCCTTGGCGCGGGCAGTGGGCGTTGACCGCTCCACCATCACCCAGATGCTGGCCGAGGATGACGCCCGCATGCCCGGCGGCCATGTGGTGGCCTGTTGCGCGCAGGCGCTGGATGTCTCGGCGGACTGGCTGCTTGGCCTGACGGACAAGCCGGAACAGGTGGGCAAATTGCTCGCCTCCAGCCTGTCGATTTCCGAGACCGGGCGCGCCACGACGCTGGACGACCAGATCTTCGAGTGGCAGCGCGAGGCTGAGGGCTACAAGATCCGCCATGTGCCCGCGACGCTGCCCGATATCCTGAAAACGGATGCAATGTTGCGCTGGGAATATGCGCCACTGACCCACCGCCGCCCCGATGAGGCGATCCAGGCGGCCGCTGCGCGCCTCGATTTTCTGGCGCTCACGCTCAGCGATTACGAGATGGCGATGCCGGTGCACGAATTGGAAAGCTTTGCACGGGCCGAGGGCTATTACACCGGCCTCAGCGCCCGGATCCGGGCCGAGCAGCTTGACTGGATGGCAGAGATCTATGACCGCCTCTACCCTGGCCTGCGGGTGTTCCTTTACGACGCGCGCACCACCTTTTCCGCGCCGGTCACGGTGTTCGGGCCGAAAATAGCCGTGATCTACATGGGCCGCCATTACCTCGCGTTCCGCGACCGGGACCGGGTGCGGGCGATGACGCTGCATTTCGACGGGCTGGTGCGCGAGGCAGAGGTTGCCTCGCATACGTTCATGGACAGGCTAAAGGCATTGCGCGGCGCGCTTTAGCGCTGCGCCACGTAGCGCTGGAACCCCTCGGGCAGGGGCAGATTTCCGTGGGCGGCCCTTGCCTTGGCAAGCCAATTGGCGATCGGCTTGGGTGGCGGGGCCGAGGCACGGGCGCGCAGGTCCATGTGCAGCAACAGCTGTTCGCCAGTGGCACACAGAACATCGCCCACCCACATCTCATGCCACAGGTGCAACTTCTTGCCGCCGCCTTCGATCACGCGGGTGGTGACGCGCAGGGCGTCGCCGATATTGACCTCACCCAGATGGCGGATATGGGTCTCCACCGTGAAAACCGACACGCCCTCCTGCACCGCCAGCGCATCCATTCCCGCCCATTCCAGCATCTGGTCGGCCGCCTTCGAGAAGGCGCGCAGGTAATAGGATTCGTTCATGTGGTTGTTGTAGTCGACCCACCCCGGCGGCACCGCTTGCGCCAGTGTGACCGGCGGGTTTGGCGCGGCCGGGTCTGGTGCGGGCAAGCCGCCGCCGGTCAGGGGCGGTGCGCTCAACAGCGCCGCAACAGGGCCCGCCAGGCCTTCGGCCAGGGCGCGGTGGCCGTCGGCATCCAGATGCACGCCGTCCACCGGCGAGACAGCCATATGGTCGCCAGCCGAGGCGAATGCCACCTGCGCCCGTGCCGCTGCCGCCTCCATATGCGCCGCCATCCCCTGCTGCCGCGCCTCAGCCCCCGCAAAGGCATCGACCAGGACGCCGGTTTCTGTGACCGGGGCAGGGCATACCACCAGTATCTTTGCGGCGGGCAGCAGCGCCCGCGTCATCCCCACCAACCGCTCCACCGACTTGGCGATATCAAAGGCCGAGGTCGCGAAGCGGGGCTTCAGGTCGTTGGTGCCCAGCATGAGGATCACCAGATCCAGCGGGGCGTGGCTCATCAAGACTGCGGGCAAGACCGCCGCGCCGTTGCGCGCGCCGCCGTCGATCGGATCCTCATGCACCGTCGTGCGCCCCGGAAGGCCCTCGGCAATCACCCGGTGCCCTGTCAGCGACGCCAGCACATCGGGCCAGGGCACGCCTGGTGCGAAGCGGTCCGATTGGCCCAGAACGGCCATCGGAACGGTGCCGTGGGTGTTGCTGTCGCCGTAGATGAGAATGCGGGCCATGGGATCAGTACGGCATCGGGTGTTGGCGGTGGGTCTCGTTCAAATCGTCCATGACCTCTTCGGAAAGGACCGTATCCTTGCCGTCGATGATATGCGCCAGTTGCGCCGAGGTCGTGGCCCCGAAGATCGTGGACACCGCGAAGGGCCGCTGCACGGTGAAGGCCAGCGCCATGTGCACCGGGTCGATCCCGTGCTTCTCTGCCACCGCCACATAGGAATCCGCCGCTTTGAGCGCGCGTTCTGTCTTGCGCCCGCCCAGTTCCGGCGTCAGGGACATACGGCTCCCCTTCGGCACTGCCCCGCCACTGTATTTCCCGGTCAGAAGCCCCGTGGCGAGCGGCGAGAACGCCAGCAGCGTCACCTTCTCGTGGAAGGACAACTCGCCCATATCGGTGTCGTAGACCCGGCACATCAGAGAGTATTCGTTCTGCATGGTCTGCACCCTCGGCAGGCCATGCTCCTCGGCCAGCCGCAGCCATTGTGCGGTGCCCCAGGCGCTTTCGTTAGACAGGGCGAAGTGTTTGATCTTGCCTGCCTTTTGCGCTGCCGCTGCCGCCTCCAACACGTCGCGCATGTTGTCGAGGATCTCGGCCCGGTCGCCCTTGGGGGCATAGGTCCAGTTCTGGCGGAACATGTAGCTGCCCCGGTTGGGCCAGTGCAGTTGATAGATGTCCACGTAGTCCGTCTGCAACCGCCGCAGGGACCCCTCCAGCGCCTCGGTGAAGGTCGCGCTGGTGATCGGCTGGCCGAACCGCACGAAGCCCTCATTCAGGCCCGAGATTTTCGTTGCCAGCTTGTAGTCGCCCCGCCGCGCCTTGTTCCGGGCGTTCCAATTGCCGATGACTTTTTCCGTCTCGCCTACCGTTTCGGGGCGGACCGGGTTGACCGGGTACATCTCGGCGGTGTCGACGACGTCGATCCCCGCCTCCAGCGCCATATCCATCTGGTTATGGGCATCGGCCTCAGGCGTCTGGGTGCCCCAGGTCATGGTGCCAAGGCAGTAGTCAGTGATCGTCTCGGAGGTGCTGCCAAGGGGGATCGCTCGCATGGGATGGTTTATCCTTTGAAGGGGGCTGTTGCTGCCAACCTACCCGTGTCCACCGCAGGCGCAAGGGTTGAGAACATTTGCAGAACATCTATACTGTCTCCCCATGGATATCACCAAACTCACCCGTGCCTCGCACCGCCAGGATCGCCCCGGCCTGCGGCTTCTGGATCGCTTTGATCTGGCGGGCGGGCGGGCGCACGAATTCTGTGGCCACACGCGCCGCCGCCTAGCCCTGTGGCTGGCAGCAAGCGACACGCACACCGATATCGCCAGCCAGATCCTCTGGATCCGGCCCGATTGGCACCCCGATGCGCTGCATCTGGCCGGTGTCCAGCGCGAGATCGATCCCAGCCGCCTGATTTTCGTGGAATGCTGCCGCCCGGGCGATCTTCTGTGGTGCATGGAAGAGGCGTTGCGCGGGGGTCTCAACCGCCTCGTGGTGCTGGACCTGCCCGAGCCGCCGGGGCTGACCCCGGTGCGCCGCCTGCACCTGGCGGCCGAAGCGGGGTTCGAGAAGACGGGCCGCGCGCCCGTGGGCGTGATCCTGACGCCGGGCGATGGGGGGGCTGCGGGGGTGGAAAGCCGCTGGCAGTTGATGCCCAATCACACGGACGAGGCCGAGCGGTGGCGCCTTTCGCGCCTGCGCGCGCGCACGGCACCCGTGGCCGAATGGTCCGTGGCCCGCGGGCGCGGCGGCGTCCCTCAGCTGACCAAGTTCCCGGTGCCCGAACTCGCCTGACGCTCTCGGCTGCCCTGACCGGGCTTCAGCCCGGTCTACACCTTGCGCGGTACCGTAGACCGGGCGTCACGCCCGGGGCCCAGCGCCCAGAATCGACACGACAACGGCGCAAACAGGCTTGCTTCCCCTGCCCTGCCAGCCCACACCGGGCAGATCCTTGCCCTCAAGGCCCTGCTTATGCGCCTACTGATTTCCTTTGCGGCCCTGTTTCTTTCGGTCATGCTGTTGCAGCTTTCTTCCGGCGGCGTGGGGCCTTTGGATGTGTTGTCGGGCACCTCGCTGGGGTTTTCCTCGGCTCAGATCGGCCTCTTGGGCTCGGCGCATTTCATGGGGTTCTTCATCGGCTGCTGGTGGGCGCCGCGCCTGATGGGCTCTGTCGGGCATTCGCGCGCCTTCGCCGCCTTCACCGCCATGGGCGCGATCGGGCTACTCAGCCACATGTTGCTGGTGGATGCCTATGCCTGGGCTCTGATGCGCGTGGCCACGGGCCTGTGTGTCGCGGGCTGCTACACGGTGATCGAGGCATGGCTGCAAGCCAAAGTCACCAACCAGACGCGCGGGCGCGCCATGGGCATCTACCGAATGGTGGACACGGGCGGGTCGCTTTGTGCGCAGTTGTTGATCGGCGTGCTCACGCCCGCCTCTTACGTGTCCTACAACCTGCTGGCGATCCTGTGTTGCGCGGCTCTTCTGCCGCTGACGCTGACCAAGCTGCAACAACCCGCCACGCCGTCCGCGCCGCGCCTGCGCCCGGCGCTGGCCTGGGGGCTGTCACCGCTGGCCGTGGCCGGCGTGATCGTGGCGGGCGTCTCGGGCGCGTCGTTCCGCATGGTCGGCCCGCTTTACGGAAGCGAGGTCGGGCTTCAGGCCAGTGAAATCGGCTACTTCCTCGCCGCTTTCGTCGTCGGAGGGGCGGCGGCGCAATGGCCGGCGGGCTGGCTCGCGGACCGCTATGACCGGCGCTGGGTGCTGATCTGGTTCTCCGTCGCGTCGCTGGTGGCCTGCGCGGTGACGGTGGTTCTGCCCGGCACAGGGATCGTGGGCATCTTCGCTTCGGCGTTTCTGTTTGGGGCCACGACCTTCCCGATCTACTCGGTCTCAGCTGCCCATGCCCACGATTGGGCCAGCGATGACCAGCGGGTCGAGCTGTCGGCCGCGCTGATGTTCTTCTACGCCTCGGGCGCCATCGTGGCCCCCCTGCTGACCTCGCAACTGATCGAGGGGTTCGGCCCCTCGGCGATGTTCGTATTCATCTCTGTCGCGCACATGGGCCTTGTCGTCTTCGGCCTTGTGCGCATGGGCCGCCGCGCGTCGCAGGAGACGCGCAAACCCTACGTCTGGATCCCGCGCACCTCGTTCACCGTGGGCCGGATCTTTCGGCGCGGGCCGGACAAATAACGCCCCACCTCTGTCTCAATTCTGACGCCATCGCGTGGCATCCCTGCGGCAAACCAACAAGGCCGAGCATTCCATGTCGTTTCTTTTCCGCACCCTTTGCGCCGTGATCGGTGCCGCATTCCTCTTTGCCGTTGCCAACCTGGCGATCTCGGGCTTGCCCGAGCGGGGGCAAGCGATGGAAGTGGCCTCGAACGAATCTGCCCCTGCACCCAATCCCGCGCCCAATCCCGGCTCCCTGCTGGATCTCGCCACGTCCCTCCTCGGCATCGCCTCCTCGCAGCCGATTGAAGCCCCACTCGCCGTGACGCCGATCCGCGCCATGCCTGTCGCCCCCGCCGCCCCCGCAACCGCACTGGCCTCGGAAATCGAGGCCGATTGGCGCGCCTGGATGGCGACCCATGGCCTAAGCGACGGCGCCATGGTCGTCCTCTACCCCGACGGCACCATGCACCGCGCCGCCCTCGAGCGTGCCAGCGATGCCTCCTTCCCCGTGGCCAGCCTGTCGAAGGCGATAACCGGCATCTGCATGGACGTCGTTCTTCAGGAACAAGGGCTTAGCTGGTACACGACCCTAGGTGATATCGCGCCGCAAATGTCCCAGGTCCGGGTCACGCCTCAGCCTTGGAACGCGCGCATCTCGCTGGCGTCGCTGGCCAATCACACCTCTGGCCTTGCGCCCGACCTGACACAGGGCACCATGGGCAACGTGTTGCACGGCGCACTTGGCCTGCACCGCCGTATTGCCTCCGAGGCGCTGCGCGAAGAGAACATGCAGGGCACGCCCCGCGAATTCTTCTATAACAACACCAACTACGCCGTCCTCGGGGTGGCGATCGAGGCCCTGACCGGCCAATCCTACTCCGAGGCCTGCATGGCCCGTGCCATGACGCCTGCCGGCATCACCGATGCTACGATCCACGGACGCATGGGGTCGCGGTCGTCTTATGGCGGATGGGAGATGTCTGCCGAAAGCTACGCCCGCTTGGCGCAGCATTGGTTCACCAATGGCGCGGGCCTAGTCGGGCGTCCCTTCGACCGCCCGATGCACGCCAACTATTCCCTCGGCTACGAAATCCGCGACCGGGGCACCTCGGCCCAGGTCTCCCACGCGGGCTACTTCTGTGAGGGCGATAACTCGGGCACTGGCGCCTACTTCCATGCCCGGGGCGACGGCGTGGTG
This sequence comes from Gymnodinialimonas phycosphaerae, assembly GCF_019195455.1. NCBI lineage: Bacteria > Pseudomonadati > Pseudomonadota > Alphaproteobacteria > Rhodobacterales > Paracoccaceae > Gymnodinialimonas > Gymnodinialimonas phycosphaerae. Next base: position 1,876,139 of record NZ_JAIMBW010000001.1, read on the forward strand.
TTCTCGGCCAATTGGTCCGGCAGTTGCGCGGCGGCCGGGGATACCGGGCTTGGGCAGATCATCGCGGGCCGCATGTAACCCTTCCATCGCCTCCCTTGTGGATGACGCCACTGGTCTTGCGCGCGCGGCGGCGTTAAAGCTGCGCGAAACTGCTTTGACTTGAGGCCAGCACCATGACCCGCACGCTCATTACCAGCGCCATTCCCTACATCAACGGGATCAAGCACCTGGGCAACCTCGTGGGGTCTCAGCTGCCCGCTGACCTCTATGCCCGCTACTTGCGCGCGCGAGGTCAAGAGGTGCTGTTTCTTTGCGCCACCGATGAACACGGCACCCCGGCCGAGCTTGCCGCCGCCAAGGCGGGCAAGCCCGTGGCTGAGTATTGCGCCGACATGCATGCCGTGCAGGCCGAGATCGCCCGCGGTTTTCGCCTGTCGTTTGATCACTTCGGGCGCTCTTCCTCGCCACAGAACCACGCGCTGACCCAGCATTTCGCAGGCAAGCTGGCGGACAATGACCTGATCGAGGAGGTGTCCGAGAAGCAGGTCTATTCCCACGCCGATGGCCGCTTCCTGCCAGATCGCTATATCGAGGGCACCTGCCCCAACTGCGGCTACGATAAGGCCCGTGGCGACCAGTGTGAGAACTGCACCAAGCAGTTGGACCCCACCGACCTTATCGAGCCGCGCTCTGCCATTTCCGGCTCCACCGATCTGGAGATCCGCGAAACGAAGCACCTCTACCTGCGCCAATCGCAGCTGCGCGGACAGTTGAGCGACTGGATAGATTCCAAGACCGACTGGCCCATTCTGACGACCTCGATTGCCAAGAAATGGCTGAACGATGGCGACGGCCTGCAAGACCGTGGCATCACCCGCGACCTCGACTGGGGCGTGCCCGTCAAGCGCGGCGACGCGGACTGGCCGGGCATGGAAGGCAAGGTCTTTTACGTCTGGTTCGATGCGCCGATCGAGTATATCGCCTGCGCCGCCGAGGCTGTGGAGGAAGGCGTGATTTCTGATTGGGAGCGCTGGTGGCGTGTGGATAAGGGCGCCGATGACGTTCGATATGTGCAATTCATGGGCAAAGATAATGTGCCCTTCCACACACTTTCCTTCCCCGCCACGATCCTAGGCTCGGGCGAGCCGTGGAAGCTGGTCGACTACATCAAATCCTTCAACTACCTCAACTACGACGGCGGTCAGTTCTCCACCTCGCAAGGGCGCGGTGTGTTCATGGATCAGGCGTTGGAGATCCTGCCGTCTGACTACTGGCGCTGGTGGCTCCTTTCCCACGCGCCCGAGACATCGGACAGCGAATTCACCTGGGAGGCGTTCCAACAGGACGTCAACAAGGACCTAGCCGATGTGCTTGGCAACTTTGTTAGCCGGATCACCAAGTTCTGCCGCTCCAAGTTCGGCGAAGCGGTGCCCGAAGGCGGCGACTACGTCGAACAGGAAACGGCTCTGATCGCCGACTTGCAGGCCCGCCTGACCGCCTACCAAGCCCACATGGACGCCATCGACATCCGAAAAGCGGCGGCGGAGCTGCGCGCGATCTGGGTCGCGGGCAATGAATACCTGCAATCCGCCGCCCCCTGGACCGCCTTCAAGACGGACCCCGAGCGCGCCGCCGCGATCACCCGCTTCGCGCTGAACCTGATCCCTTTCTACGCGGGCCTCTCGGCACCTTTCATCCCCGACGCGGCGCAAGCCATGGCGGACGGAATGCACACGGACCTCACCTGGCCCATGGACACGACCATGACCGCCCTGCCCGCAGGCCACGCCTTCACAGTGCCCGATGTCCTCTTCGCGAAGATCCCGGACGAGAGCCGCGAAGAATGGGCCGCAAAGTTCTCGGGCGTGCGGGATTGAGGCAGGTCAATCCCGCGCGAACGCCGTGATCTAAGGTTGCTTCCGACCCAGCAGCGGAGGACACCATGATCACGCTCCTGCCTCACGTCTTCGTCGGCATCGCTTTTTGCGGCTTCATCGCCCTGATGCCCGTTCCCTCTGACGCGCAGCCCTACCGGCGATCATGTCATTTCGTGGTCGAGGTTGTGCCCCAAGGTGCCGGTCTTGAAGACATCCTGTATTCGTTCCGCATCTACGGCACGACCCCCCGCTATAGCCGTGTCAACGATCTACGACGCGTGATCCGCGACTATGGCACGACATGCCTGCAAACCCATTGGGCCAACCGCGACGCCGACGGCGCCCCGCCCGAATGTCGCGAGCCGACCCACTTCGAAATGCAGGAATACCCCTTCACGGCCATGGCCGATCAGATCCGGAACGATCTGTGCGATGCCAACCCGGGCGAACTCCGCCTGACCGCGGATGTGGAGTTGTTTATCCGCGGCGAACGCGGCTGCATCGAGCGCGACGAAGAGCGCGGCGTCGTCGATCCGGCGCGCTACATCGTCTTGGCGCCGAACTACCAGTTGACGTGCCCGGCCCGCGACATAGGCGGGTTCGAAAATGTCGAACCTTCACCGCCCGCGGCCCCGTCGCACCCCAACACACGTTTTCCCGGCAACGACATCACCCTGATCGAGTTGGAGGACGCAGAAGGTTGGCAAGCGTGCTGGCAAGCCTGTGAAGAAACCGCCGCCTGCCATGCCTGGACCTTCCGGGATGCAGGAACTTCGGGCGCGCGATACACCGGTCCGATCTGCCTGCTCAAAAGCGAAGTCGGCGAGATGGTCGAAGACGATTGCTGCCAGTCCGGCGTACGGGGATAGGGGCGTGCTTGGCGATGGAGTTTTGACCACTGCCCCCGCCTGAGCGCTCACATCGCAGAAGAACGGCCCAACGGCGCTCGAAAACCGTGTAGTTATGGAAAAACTACAGTTTCACCACAGGTTCTCGCCCCCTGTCAGGCCCTCAGAACGGCACCAGGGTTCAGGATGTTTTTCGGATCCAAGGCCGCCTTGATCGCCCGCATCGCGACCAGCTTGCCGGGGTCGCCATAGGTCTCCAAATCGCCGACCTTCAACCGCCCAATCCCGTGCTCTGCCGACACGGAGCCGCCCACTTCGTGGACCAGATCGTGCACGCAGGTCTTGATCGCGACGCGCTCTTGCTCGTGATCGGCGCGGGTCCGTCCCGGTTGCGGGAACACGTTGTAGTGCAAATTCCCATCGCCCAAGTGGCCGAAGCAGTTGATCCTGAACGTATTTATCCGCGCCAACCGGCCCGGAGCTTCGGCGATGAAGGCGGGAACGGAGGCCACGGGAACCGAGATATCGTGCGATGAAATCGACCCGATCCGGCGGTTGGCCTCAGGGATATTTTCGCGGATTGCCCAGAAGTCCTGGCGCTGCGCTTGCGATTGCGCGATGACGCCGTCAGTCACCAAGCCTGCCTCGTAAGCCTTTGAAAACAAGACTTCCAAGGCCTCTTCCGGCGTTCCATGGCTGAGGCCTAGGTCAATCAGAACGCACCATTCGGGGGCTTTGTCGAAGGGCATCCTAAGCTGCGGCCCGACCTCGTTCAAGAAATCAAACCCCATCTTTCCCATCAACTCGAACGCCGAAATCCCTTCACCGATCTGGCCCTGCGCCAAGCGCAACAGGTCTAGCGCGGCTTGCGCGGATGGCACCGCCATCATCGCGGCACCCGTCGCCTGCGGTGTTGGAAACAAACGCAACGTCGCCGCGGTGATGACGCCCAAGGTGCCCTCGGACCCGATCAGAAGGTGGCGCAAGTCATAGCCCATGTTGTTCTTGCGCAGGGGCGAGAGGCCGTTGATCACCGTGCCGTCCGCCAGAACCGCCTCCACGCCCAGAACCAGGTCGCGGGCATTACCATAGCGCAGCACGTTCACGCCGCCCGCATTCGTCGCCAGCAACCCGCCGATCCGGGCAGAGCCCTGAGAGGCCAGCGTCAGCGGAAAGATCCATCCCTCCGCCTCGGCGACCTCGTGCACATTCTGCAGAATCGCGCCCGCTTCCACCACCATGGTCCCCGCTTGCGCATCCATCGCGCGGACGGCACTCAGGCGGTCCATTGTCAACAAAATAGGAGGGTCGCCACCCTCCTTGATCTGGCCGCCAACCAATCCGGTGCCACCGGAATAGGGCACCACGGGGGTGCCGGTGTCATGTGACATCCGCAGGATTCGGGACACTTGCGCGGTGGAGCTGGGGGCCACGATCGCCAAGGCTTGCCCCTGCCATCGGCCGCGCGGCTCTTCCAGATACCGGGCTTCCGGGTCCCGCAAGGCATCCGGCACCTCGGCTTTCAATCGGTCAAGAACTATCATGGGATGAGACCTAGCGCGCGGGCAGGCCCGCGTCACCCAACTTCGGTTTTTCCACGCCGATCACTGCGCAGATTCGCGTAAAGGACATGATTACGCCAACGTCCGTTGATCTGAAGGTAGCTTTGCGCGACGCCCTCATACTTGAAACCCGACTTCTCCAGCACACCGCGCGAGGCGGCGTTTTCGGGTAGGCAGGCGGCTTCCATCCGGCTGAGGTCCAAGGCCCGGAACGCGTAGTGGCAAACCGCGCCAATCGCCTCACGCATGTAGCCCTGGCGCACGAAGGGCAACCCGATCCAATAACCAAGCGTCGCCGATTGCGCCGGACCACGGCGCACATTGTCCAGGGTGATCGCGCCCAAAAGAGCATCATCAGCCCGGCGAAAGATGAACAATGGCACGGCAGAGCCCTGATTGACCGAGCGTTGGGCCCAATAGACACGGGCCGTGAAGCTTTTGCGGGTCAAATGGTCATCGGCCCAGACCGGCTCCCACGGGACAAGGAAGTCACGCGATTGATGGCGTAGCGACGCCCATGCCCGAAAATCCGCGTGACGCGGCAGGCGCAGCGTCAAACGCTCCGTCTCCAGGCGAAGGTTACGTTTGCGCGCGATCATCAGGCGGCCAAACGCTCCCTCACGGTGGCCAGATCAGGGGCTTTTTCCACCGGACCGTAAAGCGCCATTGCCGTCCCCGCTTGTCCCAAAGCGCCCGCATGTTCGCCCAAAGCCTGCAAGGTCACGGCGTCGATCCGCTCTACCGTTTCTTCTAGCGGCGGAATGCGGTTCCAGATCGCGATCAACCGCGCAAGGCGTTCCGCCCGCGCAGAAGGGCTTTCCAGCCCCATCAGCATCCCCGCCTTCATCTGCGCACGCGCGCGCGCAAGTTCTGCCTCGGTCATCGTGTCGGCGGACCGCTTCAGCTCATCCACCGTCAGGCCAACGAGTTCCGGCAGATCTTCCGCCGAGGTGCCCGCGTAGATCGTTAGCAAGCCCGTGTCATCGTAGCTGCCGACCTGGGAATAAATCGTGTAGCACAGGCCGCGCTTCTCGCGGATTTCCTGAAACAGTCGTGAAGACATGCCGCCGCCAAGGGCCGTGGCAAAGATCTGCGCCGTGTAGATATCGTCCGAGCGATAGCCCGGCGCCTCCAGCGCCAAGGTGAAATGCGCCTGCTCCAACCCTTTGACAACACGGTGTTCTCCGCCGCCAAAACGTCCCGGTTGCGCCACCGCTTGCGACGTGGGGGTAAGGTGCCCAAACGCCTTCTCGGCAAGGCGCACGATCTCGTCGTGGTCCACCGCGCCCGCGGCAGACAGGATCAGCTGACCCGGACCGTAGTTCTCGACCACGAACCGATCAAAATCCGCGCGGCCAAAGTTTTGCACCCGCTCCACCGGACCCAGAATGGTGCGCCCCAAGGGTTGCTCGGGATATGCGGCGGCCTGCAACCAGTCGAAAATGACGTCATCGGGCGTGTCCGCCGCTTGGCCGATTTCCTGCAAGATTACGCCGCGCTCCACTTCGATCTCACGGGGGTCGAAGATGGGATTGAGGACGATATCGCTGATCAAATCCAGCGCCAAACCCACGTCATCCTTCAGCACCCGGGCGTAATAGGCGGTAACTTCGCGCGAAGTATAGGCGTTGATGTAGCCGCCAACGTCTTCGATTTCCTCGGCAATTTGTAGGGCAGTGCGCCGCTGCGTGCCCTTGAAAGCCATATGTTCCAGAAAATGCGCGATGCCGTTTTGCTCTGCCCGCTCATGGCGTCCCCCGGCATTGACCCAAAGGCCCAGGGCGGCGGATTCCAAGCCCGGCATATGCTCGGTCACGATGCGAAGGCCATTGGGCAGCGTGTGTGTTTCGACGGTCACGGGCGGATGCCTCCTTCAATCACTTTCTCTAGCGCGGCAAGGTCGTTCTCGACCCGCTGCACCCGCTCGGGACGGTCGAACAGGTCCCCCATGCGCGCGGGCAACGCGGGCCGGATGCCAGATGCCGCCTCGACCGCGTCGGGGAATTTTGCTGGATGCGCCGTGGCAAGCGTCACCAGCGGTGTCGCGCCCAGGAAGTCTTGCGCCACATGCACGCCAACGGCGGAATGCGGGCACAGCAATTCCCCCATCTCCGGCAGGGCGCGTGCGATCATGGCCGAGGTCTCATTCTCGGACGCGCGGCCCGAGGCAAACGTTTCCCGCAGGCGCCCGATCGCCCCCTGGCTGATCTTGAAGCCACCGCCGTCCTTCAGTTCGTCCATCAGTTGCGCAACCGCCGCTCCGTCCCGGTCATAGGCCTCGAACAGGGCCCGCTCGAAGTTGGAGGAAACCTGGATATCCATCGAGGGCGAGATCGAGGGCGTGACCCCCTCGGTCACATAGCCGCCGGAAACCATCGCCCGGTGCAGGATGTCGTTCTGGTTCGTCGCGATCACCAGTTTGTCAATCGGCAGCCCCATGCGCTTGGCGATGTAGCCCGCGAAGATGTCTCCGAAATTGCCTGTCGGGACGCAGAAGGACACCGGCCGATGCGGCGCGCCCAAGGACACGGCAGAGGAGAAGAAATACACCACCTGCGCCAGCACACGCGCCCAGTTGATCGAGTTCACTCCCGCCAGGCGCACCCGGTCGCGGAAGTCGAAATGATTAAACATATCCTTCAGGCGCGCCTGGCAATCGTCGAAATCACCGGTCAGCGCAAGGGCGTGGGTATTGGCCTCGGTCACCGTGGTCATCTGGCGGCGCTGAACGTCGCTGACGCGGCCATGGGGGAACAGAATGAACACATCGACCGCATCAAGACCGCGAAAGGCTTCCATTGCAGCGGACCCGGTGTCGCCCGAGGTCGCCCCCACGATCGTCACCCGGTCGCCCCGGCGCGTCAGCGCGGCTTGGAACATCTGCCCAATCAACTGCATGGCAAAGTCTTTGAAGGCCAGCGTCGGGCCGTGGAACAGTTCCAAAAGGAAATGGTTGCTTTGCACTTGTTTCAGGGGCGCGCGCGCCGCGTGGCCAAAGCCCGCGTAGGCCGCTTCGATCAAACCACCGAACTCGTCATCGCTGAAAGTATCGCCCACGAAGGGCCGCATCACCCGAAAGGCGATTTCCTCATAGGACAGGCCCGCCAGCGCTGCGATATCCCCATGGGACATCTGCGGAATCTCGGCTGGCACGTAAAGACCACCATCGCGCGCAAGCCCCGTCAGCATGGCCTCTTCGAAAGACAAAACAGGCGCACGCCCGCGGGTCGAGACATATTGCATGGACGGCTCCTTCAAACACTCCGCCGGGTGATACGCCAGAGCAGGAACGCTGTCATCCCCAACCAGACAAGCGCCAGACCAAACCATTGAATTGCGTAGCCCAAATGGTTGTTCGGAATGCCATCCGCCGTGACGGGCAAGGGTGTCAGCAGCGCGTCCGAGGCGCTGATCTCCCGCAGGACGATAAACACGGGTTCTGTTCCAAGCGACGCCGCAAGGGCGTCAACGTCTCGGGCGTACCAGATGTTGCGGGCAAGGTCGGGGGCGGGCGTGAAGCTATCGACCTCCTGGGGCCAATGCAGATTGCCCGTCACCGTCACAAGGCCCTGGGGCGGGTCCGGCTGGGGAACATTTTCCGCCAGATATCCCCGGTCCACCAGAACTCGCCTGCCGCCCGTGTCCAATACCGAGATCAAGCGATACCCCGGCCCGGACCCTTGTAGGCTGACGAGGACGCGCGCCGTGCCCTCCACGAATGAGCCCTCAGCAACCACCGGCAAATACCGATCCGCCTCGGGGTCAATGACCTCCGGCAAGGCCACCGGCGCCGCCTCGATCCGCGCGGCGATTTCGGCCAGTACGCTTTCTTTCCAGGTAAGCCGTTGCAGCTGCCACACCCCAAGCGACACAAGAATGCCAGCGCCAACCAGTCCAAAGACGACGACTGCAATTACGCGTCCCATGACATCGCCCTTTCAATCAAAAGGCCCGCCCCAATCGGCAGGCCCCCACTTCATCTTGCCAAAAAAACTCAAACCCGCCCTGCCCCTCCCTTGGCACGCTCCCCATCAGGGCGCGCGGGGGAGGCGGCGGCGGGGCGGGTCGGTGGGCGCCGACGCCTCCCCCGCCCCAACGGCCAAGTTTACTGACCCCAGATATACACGGCCACGAAAAGAAACAGCCACACAACGTCCACGAAGTGCCAGTACCAGGCTGCCGCCTCGAACCCGATGTGCTTCTCGGCAGTGAAATGGCCCTTACGCACGCGCAGGTAGCAAATGAACAGGAAGATCGTTCCGATCACCACGTGGAAGCCGTGGAAGCCCGTTGCCATGAAGAAGGTGGAATAAAACTTGTCGCCATCCGGGCCACCGAACTGCCAGTGGTGGTGGGCGATCAGCTCGTAGTATTCGTAGGCCTGCAAGCCGGTAAAGAACAGGCCCAGAACGACAGCAATCAACAGACCGTTCGCCACATCCTTGCGCTCCCCGCCGTGGACCAGGGCATGGTGCGCCCAGGTTACGGCAAAGCCCGAGAGCAAAAGCACCAACGTGTTGATCAGCGGCAAGCCAAAGGGATCGACCTGATAGATTTCCGGCGCGACGTAGGCAGATGCCTCATAGGTGTCCATCGGAAACAGGGCATGCTTGAAAAACGCCCAGAACCACGCCACGAAGAACATGACTTCGGACATGATGAACATGATGAACCCGTAGCGCAGGCCGATGCGCACGACTGGCGTGTGATCGCCCTCGCCGCTTTCGGCCACGACATCCGCCCACCAGGCGTACATGACGTAGAGGACCGCAACCAAACCTGCGAGAAACAACCACGGCGAGCCGGAGTGCATCCAATTCACGCCGCCAAATAGCATGGCGAACGCGCCCACTGCGCCCATCAAGGGCCAGATCGAGGGGGGTAGAATATGGTAGTCGTGGCGTTTGACGTGGGCCATGGTGGTCTCCGGTCTGGTCTTAGTTCACGGCCTCAAGGGCGGCGTAGTCTTCGGGCATGTCGGTCACGTGGAACGTGTACGACAGGGTGATGGCGGGCGTGTCGACGGTCTCGGGATCGTTCTGGATCTCGGGGTCGACGAAGAAAGTCACGGGCATCTCGACCCGCTCGCCGGGTTGCAGCACCTGCATTTCAAAGCAGAAGCAGGCGATCTTAACGAAGTAACCGCCGGTATCGAACGGCGCAACGTTGAAGCTGGCGGTACCGGCGATGGGATGGTCGGTCGGGTTGTAGGCCTCATAAAAGGCCAGGCCCGTCTCACCGATGCGGATTTCGACGTGGGGCACCATGGGGCGGAATTCCCACGGCATATCGCTCGCGGTAGAGGCGTCGAACCGGATGCGGATCACGTCGTCAAGGATCGTCTCGCTGCCGGCGTCGGCCTGCACGGTCGCGCCCCCGAAACCGGTCACGCGGCAGAACCAATCGTAGAACGGCACGGCTGCGGCCGTCATGGCCCCCATGAATACGACGACGCAAAGGGTCTGGAACACCGTCTTGGTCTTTGGGTCCATCTTCTTGCGTGTCTCGGTCATTCCACCGGCTCCGTGATCGGCAGTTGCGAGGCGCGGGGCGTGTGATCGTTGGCCTCCAACAGGCCGCCTTCGCGGACCTTGGCCACGGTCAAGCCGAAGACGATCGCGCAGAACCCCAACAGGCACAGTGCTGTGCCCACATTGCGGCCGAAACGGCGGGTGTGGATCTCGTGGGTTTCCGTCAGGCCTTTTGCATTTGCCATCAGATCAGCCTCCAGATTGCATCAAGCAGCAAAGCGCCGAAGTGCAGGAACAGGTACAGAAGCGAGAACTTGAAGACGCGTTTCTCGACGGCATAACCATCGGCTTCGGCCATCGTTTCATCCCGGCGCCAGATGTCCCAGGCACCCTTCAGGAAGATCGCGTTCAGGACCACGGCGGCCACCAGATAGACCGGCCCCGCGACGTCGGTAAAAACCAGGCCCAGGGCCACGGGCGCCAGAAGCACCGTGTAAATCAGGATCTGCTTGCGGGTCTCCGTCCGGCCGTGGGTCACGGTCAGCATCGGCACGCCTGCGTTGTTGTAGTCTTTCTTCAAAAACAGCGCCAACGCCCAGAAGTGGGGCGGCGTCCACATGAAGATCAGCCCGAACATCAGGACTGAGGCCAGCGACACATCGCCCGTCACCGCCGCCCATCCGATCATCGGAGGGAAAGAGCCCGCCGCGCCGCCGATAACGATATTCCATGGTGTGGCGCGCTTGAGCCACATGGAGTAGATCACCGCGTAGAAGAAGATGGTGAACGCCAAGAGACCCGCCGCAAACCAGTTGGTCGCAAGACCCAACATCGCCACGGAAATCACGCTCAACCACATACCCAGCGTCAGCGCCTCGCCAGCCGGGACCTTGCCAGCAGGCACGGGACGCTTGGCGGTGCGCTTCATCACGGCATCGATATCAGCGTCATACCACATGTTCAGCGCACCCGAGGCCCCTGCCCCCAGCGCAATGAACAAGATAGCAGTGAAGCCGATCATCGGAGAGACGCCGCCCGGCGCGACAAGGATGCCGACCAAAGCCGTGAAAACAACCAACGACATCACGCGCGGCTTGAGCAGCGCGAAATAGTCGCCAAACCCCGCGTCGTGGTCGCGGGGCTCGGTCGTGGATTGTGCGGTAAAATCGCTCATCGCTTTGCGTTACTCCGCGGCTGCAAGCTCAAGATACTGAGGCGCACGCGCGCCATCGAGGGAGGCGAACTCGGCCGCTTCACCGGCCAGCCATGCCTCATATTCCTCGGGCGTCACGGCGAAGACCGTGATCGGCATATAGGCATGGGATGCGCCGCACAGTTCAGAGCATTGACCGAAATAGATGCCTTCCTCGCCGGGGTTCACCTCGAAGTGCAACTCGGCCAAGCGGCCGGGCACACCGTCCTGCTTCACGCCGAACGCCGGGATCGTCCACGAGTGGATCACATCCGCAGCGGTGACCTGCACCACGACCGTCTGGCCCGTGGGCACGACAACGGCGGTGTCGGTGGCCAGCAGGTATTCGTCGCGAGAATAGCCGTAGTCCGTCAATTCATCTTCTGCCAGCATGAAGCTGTCGTAGGAGATGCCTTCCTCAGGATACTCATAGCCCCAGTACCACTGGTAGCCGGTCGCCTTCACGATCACATCGGCATCGGGAATCGTTTGCTGGCGGAACAAAACCGGAAGGGAGAACGCGCCAATACCCACAAGGATGATCAGCGGGACGATCGTCCAAGCCACCTCGATCCGGGTGTTATGAGTGAACGTCGCAGGCTCCGGGTTTGCCTTGGCGTTATGCTTGATGAAGGCGTAGGCCATCAAAGCGGCCACGAAAAGCGTGATCAGCGTTGCGATCGTGTGCAGGCCGAAGTCCAGCGCTTGCAGGTCCAGCGCCCCATTGGTGGCGGCGGGCTGGAAGTCGATCCCACCCGGGATCGGCGCACCGATGATCTCAAGCCCATCGCGCATGCCAACGGTCTGTGCCGTCACCATCGTCGTGGTGGAGGTTGCGCCAATTGCGGCCATGAGGCCGCCGAGCATCTTGCGAAGTGCCATGTGGTCTGTCCTGTTGTCCGTCCGGTCGTCTGCCCTGATGCTATCGCATCCCGGGCGCAGACCCATCTTCTGTTCACGCTGTGCCAGACCATATAGCGTGCTTGTACACAAGGCAGTGGCCTAAATTGTCTCACCCAAAGGGCGAGACGGGGTGTCGCACCCGGCGGGAAAAAGACTATGTAAAGAGCGAACCGCAGGAGCCTTGCCAATGTCCGACACCCCCGCCTTCCGCCCATTTGAGACCCACCTTGATGAGGCAAGCGCCCTGCGCGTGCTGCGTGCTGCCACCGATGGCGCCGATGATGGCGAGCTGTTTTTGGAGCGTCGCCGCTCGGAAGTGCTGGTCTTCGACGATGGCCGTGTGAAGAACGCCAGCTATGACGCGGCGCAGGGTTTTGGCCTGAGGGCGGTAAAGGGCGAAGTGGCCGGCTACGCCCATTCCACCGAGATTTCCGAGGCCGCGCTGCTGCGCGCCGCCGAGACGGCACGGCTTGCCGTGGGCGATGGCGGCGGCACGCTGGCCGATGCGCCGCGCGGCACGAATGAGAAGCTCTATACCGACGATAACCCCATGGCGGGCGCCGAATTCGGCGTGAAACTTGACACCCTGGCCGAGATCGACGCCTTCGCACGGGCCTTGGATAGCCGTGTCGTGCAGGTCAGTGCCTCCATGTCGGCCAGTCTTCAGGAGGTCGTGATCCTACGCCCTGAAGGTGGCAGCGTCAGCGATGTGCGCCCGATGGTGCGGCTGAACGTCTCGGTAATCGTGGAGGAAAACGGCCGACGCGAATCCGGCTCGGCGGGGGGTGGCGGACGCGTGGGGCTGACCGGCCTGATGGCGCGGGATCATTGGGAACGCGTCGCCCGCGAGGCGTTGCGCGTGGCCGTCGTGAACCTGTCCGCAGAGCCCGCGCCGGCGGGTGTCATGGATGTGGCTTTGGGCAACGGCTGGCCCGGCATCCTTCTGCACGAGGCCATCGGCCACGGGCTGGAGGGCGACTTCAACCGCAAGAAGCAAAGCGCGTTCGCCGGGCTGATGGGACAGCGGATCGCGTCGAAAGGCGTGACGGTGCTGGACGATGGTACGATCCCCGATCGGCGCGGCTCGATCAACGTGGATGACGAGGGCACGCCTTCGGAAGCCACAACCTTGATCGAGGATGGCGTGCTGGTGGGCTACATGCAGGACCGCCAATCCGCCCGCCTGATGGGCGTGGCCGCCACCGGGAACGGGCGGCGCGAAAGCTACGCCCATGCGCCGATGACCCGGATGACCAACACCTACATGTTGGGCGGTGACGTGGCGCCGGGTGACATCGTGGCGGACGTGAAGGACGGCATATACGCCGTGGGCTTTGGCGGCGGCCAGGTGGATATCACCAACGGCAAGTTCGTGTTCTCCTGCACCGAGGCCTACCGCGTGAAGAACGGTGTCGTAGGCGCTCCGGTGAAGGGTGCGACCCTGATCGGAGACGGCGCCACCGCGCTGCAACAAATCCGCGCAATCGGCAACGACATGGCGCTGGATCCGGGCATGGGCAATTGCGGCAAGCAGGGCCAGTGGGTACCTGTGGGCGTAGGCCAGCCGACGCTTCTGATCGGCGGATTGACCGTGGGTGGCTCTGCTGCCTGAGGCCCAAGGTTGGGGCGCGGATCGTTGCGATTGAACGGTTTGTCCCCCGATTGCCTAAAACTTTCCGCAAAGACTCCGCGCCTTGGCCCGGGTTCGTTAAGGTTTCATTAACCCATCCGCGCAAAGCCTAAGGGATGTGGACTTCAACCGATTCTCCGATGGCCGGCCAATGGGCCGAGACGCAGCAGCCGACCGACTGGTTGGACGCCGCGTTTCATGACGCGCCCGTCGCCTACACGCCGCCGCCCGCCCAAGGCGATGATGACCGCCTGCTGCGCCTGCGCCTGATCCGGTCCCGCCGGGTCGGCCCCGCGACCTATTTGCGCCTGTTGGCCGAGCATGGCAGCGCCGCCGCGGCGTTGGAGGCCTTGCCCGACGTCGCCGCCGCAGCTGGCGTCCAGAAGTATGAGGTCTGCCCCGAACCTGTTGTCCTGGCAGAACTGCGTGCCGCCGCCCGCGTTGGAGCGCGAATGATCTGTCTGGGCGACCCCGAGTATCCCGCCACGCTTGCCGAAATCACCGACGCGCCGCCCGTCATTTGGACCATTGGCCGCACCAGCCTGATGGCGCGTCCCTGCGTGGCGCTGGTCGGAACGCGCAATGCGTCCAGTCTTGGTGCACGCATGACACGGAAACTGGCGGCGGAACTGGGCGAGGCCGGGTTCACCGTCGTGTCGGGTCTTGCGCGCGGGATCGATGCGATTGCCCATGGCAAAAGTCTTGAGACCGGCACCATCGCCGTAATGGCAGGGGGCGTTGACGTCGTCTATCCAACGGAGAACGCCGAGATCGCCGCCCAGATCGCCGAGACCGGCCTGCGGCTGTCGGAACAGCCCTTCGGCCTGCAACCGCAAGCGCGCCACTTCCCGCGTCGCAACCGTATCGTCTCGGGCCTGGCCCAAGGGGTCATCGTGGTTGAAGCCGCCGCGCGTTCGGGCTCGTTGATCACCGCGCGCTGCGCGGCCGATCAGGGACGCGAGGTCATGGCCGTGCCGGGGCACCCGATGGACAGCCGGGCGTCGGGCGCCAACATCCTGCTGCGGGACGGGGCGACGCTGGTTCGGGGCGTGGACGATGTGATCGAAGCGCTTGGCCATCCGCCTCAGCCCGCGAATTCGGCCTCGGCCATGGCGCAAGACCTCCAACGCCCTGCTGCCCCTGTCGGCAAGCAGGATGGAGGTCTTGAGGCACGGATCCTCGCGCACCTTGGCCCCTCGCCGGTAGCCGAGGATCAAATGATCCGCGATCTGGACGCCAGCCCGCGCGACATGGCGCAGGCACTGGCGGTTCTTGAAATGGCGGGGCGTGTGACGCGTTCTGCCGGGGGCATGGTCAGCGCCGGTTAGCAGCCTTGCTCGCGCAAGAGCGTTCCGAAGGCGTCACACCGGTCGCCGTACCACCACGCATCGCTCGACCCCAATGCGCATTGCACCACCTGCCAATGGCCATTGTGCCGCACGAAGAATGCTTCGAATCTCGGGCCATCAATCTCGAAGTGATCTACATTTCGCCACTGGACCATCGGCGTGTCCGACAAATCAATTTCCGCGCCACCGGGGCGCTGTGCAATCAGGCGCGCAAAGGCCACGTCGCCATCGACGCTGATCTCCAGCACGCGAAACACAAGGGGGGCGCCCAGGTCATAGGCAGCAAGGGGGCGCAAGGTATCCAGCAATTCCCGCCGCAGGTCAGAACCGGGTCCAGGCTCGAACGGCGTGGCTTGGACGACGGCCGCGAAACCAAGGAAAAGCCCCAAAGTTATCCCCCGGAAAAAACGCATCATTTACCTCCTTGAGCCACCATCCCTTACTACCCGGTCGCGCACTGCATTGACATCCCACCCCAAGGGCCCACATGTTCCGCCGCCAGTTCCACTCCGTTTGAAAGTGATCAAAACATGCCCGTTGTTGTTGTCGAATCCCCGGCCAAGGCCAAGACAATCAACAAATATTTGGGCAGTGATTACACGGTTCTGGCCTCTTACGGACACGTTCGTGACCTGCCCTCCAAGGACGGTTCGGTGGATACCGATGACGGCTTCGAGATGAAGTGGGAGATCGGAAGTGATTCCAAAAAGCACGTCAAAGCCATCGTCGACGCCCTGAAAGAAGACAACGCCCTGATCCTCGCGACCGACCCCGACCGAGAGGGCGAGGCGATTTCCTGGCACCTGCAAGAGGCGCTGACCTCGCGCAAAGCGATCAAGAAGGACACGCCCGTCAGCCGCGTGACCTTCAACGCCATCACAAAGGACGCCGTGACCAAGGCCATGGCCGAGCCGCGCCAGGTCGATATGGAGTTGGTGGAGGCCTACCTGGCGCGCCGCGCGCTGGATTACCTGGTGGGCTTCAATCTGTCCCCCGTGCTGTGGCGCAAGTTGCCCGGCGCGAAGTCGGCGGGCCGTGTGCAGTCCGTGTGCCTGCGCCTGGTGGTCGAACGGGAGATGGAGATCGAGGCGTTTCGCCCCCGTGAATACTGGTCGGTCCGCGCCGTGTTGGAGACCCCCCGTGGGCAGTCCATCGAGGCGCGCCTAACGGTTCTGGGCGGCAAGAAGCTGGACCGCTATGATCTGCCCTCGGCCGCCGAGGCGGGCCTTGCCGTGCAGGCGGTGTCGTCGCGCAAGTTGAAGGTGGCGGATGTCGATGCAAAACCCGCCAATCGCAACCCCTCGCCGCCGTTCATGACATCGACATTGCAGCAAGAGGCCTCGCGCAAGTTGGGGATGGGCGCGAAACAGGCGATGTCCACGGCGCAGCGCCTCTATGAGGCGGGCCACATCACCTACATGCGGACCGATGGCATCGACATGGCGCCCGAGGCCGTGGCCGACGCGCGCGGGGCGATCAAGGACCGCTACGGCGACGACTACGTGCCCGCCAACCCACGGATCTACAAGAACAAAGCCAAGAACGCGCAGGAGGCCCACGAATGTGTGCGCCCCACGGATATGTCCAAAGCGGCGGCGGATCTGAAGCTGACCGAGGACGATCAGCGAAAGCTCTATGACCTGATCTGGAAGCGCACGATTGCGAGCCAGATGGAGGCCGCGCGGCTGGAACGGACGACGGTGACGATTGCGTCGGACGACCGCGAGGTAGAGTTGCGCGCGACAGGCCAGGTGATGCTCTTTGACGGCTTCCTCAAGGTCTATGAGGAAGGGCGCGATGACGCCCCGCTGTCGGGCGGCGACGACGAAGACGGCAAGCGCTTGCCCCAAGTTCATGCGGGCGATGCGTTGAAGCCCTCCGCGCAAGCGCTGGCGGCGGATTACGCAAAATACTCCGGCGCGGCCGATGACGTCGTGGAGGACGATCCCACCCCAAGCGGCGATGTGCGCCGCTCCAAAGGCGCGATCCTTGCGGCGTCGGGCGCCGTTCTGGGACAGCAGCACCACACCGCCCCCCCGCCCCGCTATACCGAGGCGACACTGGTCAAACGGATGGAAGAACTGGGCATCGGACGCCCCTCCACCTATGCCTCAATCATGGATACGATCCAGAACCGGGGCTACGTGGTCAAGGACAAGGGCCGCCTGATCCCCGAGGACAAGGGCCGTCTGGTCACAGTGTTTTTGTCCAATTATTTCAATCGCTACGTCCAGTATGACTTCACCGCCGACCTCGAACAGCAGCTTGATGAGGTCAGCGCCGGTGACCGCCCCTACAAGGAAGTGCTGGACCGGTTCTGGAGGGATTTCCGCGCCGCCATCGATGAGACGTCCGAGCTGCGCATCACCGAAGTGCTGGATAAGATCAACGAGGTGCTGGAGCCACACCTGTTCCCCGATCCCGGCGACGGAACCGACCCGCGCCTATGCCCCAACTGCGGCAAGGGGCGCCTGTCGATGCGCACCGCGCGGTCGGGCGGTGCGTTCATCGGCTGCTCGGCCTACCCCGAGTGTCGCTATACCCGCCCCTTCGGCCCCCCTGATCCGGAGGCCGAGGCCTCGGCGATTCCGCCCGATGGCAAGTTGTTGGGCGAGGATGCGGGCGACGAGATCCGTATTTTCAAGGGCCGCTTTGGCCCCTACGTCCAGCGTGGTAAGGTAACGGAAGAGAACAAGAAACCCCCGCGCCAGTCGGTTCCAAAGGATTGGCCGCCCGAGGAGTTGGACATGGAGCGCGCGTTGATGTTGCTGTCGCTGCCGCGCCAGATCGGCCCGCACCCCGAGGACGGGGTCATGGTCTGGTCCAACATCGGGCGATATGGGCCTTACATCAAGCACGCGGAAAGCACCTCGGACCGGGGCGGCACGAACGCGAACCTCGACAGTCTTGATGAGGTGTTCACCGTCGGCATGAACCGTGCGGTGCAGCTTCTGGCTGAAAAGGTCGCGTCGCGGGGCGGGCGCGGTCAGGCCGCCAAACCCCTGCGCGAGTTGGGTGAGCATCCCGACGCGGGCGGGCCGGTCAGCGTGATGAAGGGCAAGTACGGCCCATACGTGAAATGGGACAAGATCAACGCCACCATCCCCGACACGATCGAGCCGGACGCGATCACCATCGATCAAGCCGTCGAACTGATTGCAGAGCGCGCCGCGAAGTCGGGCAAGAAAAAACCTGCCGCCAAGAAGAAACCGGCGGCGAAAAAGAAGCCTGCCGCGAAAAAGAAAGCGGAGTAACGCGCGCGGCGGGTGGATTTCGGGCCGCCAAGCCTTGATCTTCCCGCCCCTGCGCCCGACATCCACGTCATGTCTGATGCACCTCCCCTGTCGCCGAACCCCGCCGCGCTCGCGTTTTTGCAAACCCGCCGCTCACGTCCCCCCAGGATGTTGGGCGACGAGGCGCCGGACCGAGAGACCCTGCGCACCCTTCTGACCGCTGCCGCCCGTGTGCCAGATCACGGAAAGCTCGAGCCGTGGCGCTTCATTGTCCTTGAGGCAACGGCCTGTCAGCGGCTGGCCGAGCTTACGAAATCACGCGGGGCAGACCTCGGCCTTGACCCGGATCGGATCGACAAGGCGCACAATGGCTTCGCACAGGCCCCGCTGATCGTGGCCGTGGTCTTCAGCCCCAAGGATCACCCGATGGTGCCGGAGGTGGAGCAATTTGCCTCCGCCGCCGGGGTCTGCCTGTCGTTGGTCAATGCGGCATTGGCAGCAGGCTGGGGGGCGGTGTGGCTCACCGGTTGGCGCGCCACCGACCGCCCGTTTTTGACGCAAGGCCTGCGCCTTTTGCCCCATGAAACCGTGGCGGGCTATGTCCACATCGCCAACGAGGCGCGTGTCCCCCCGGACCGCCCCCGCCCCGACATTGACGCGCTCACTACCTGGGTAGACCTATGATTATCAATGCTTTTCTCAAGGCTCTTGGCCAATTGACCGACAAACGTTTTCTCGGGGTTCTGGGCCTTGGGATCGGCCTGACCGTCGGTCTTCTGGTCGCCTTCTACGCCCTGTTCGCCGTGGCCATCGGCTGGCTGTTGCCCGACAGTTTTACCCTCCCCTGGATCGGAGAGATCACCTGGGTCGATAATGCGCTGACCTTCGCGGGCATTCCGCTGATGCTGCTCTTGTCGATTTTCCTGATGGTGCCCGTCTCTTGCGCGTTCATGGGTATCTTTCTGGACCGTGTTGCCGACGCGGTCGAAGACAAGCACTACACCGATCTGCCGCCCGCACGTGCCCTATCCTTGGCCGAAGCCCTTGTGGATGTTGCGAAGTTCCTTGGCGTGTTGACCCTCGTGAACCTCGTGGCGCTGATCCTCTACCTGATTTTTGCGCCCTTGGCGCCAATCCTGTTCTGGGTCGTGAACGGCGTGTTGTTGGGCCGGGAATATGGCCAGATGGTTGCCCTGCGCCGCGACAGCCCGGTCGGAGCGGCCGCGTTTCGCAAGCGCAACCGCCCGACGCTCTTCCTCGCAGGTGTGCTGATGACTGTGCCGCTGACGATCCCGGTCGTGAACCTGCTGGTGCCAATCCTCGGGGCCGCGACGTTCACTCACCTCTACCACATGCTTAACGGGGTGGCGTCGACCCCAAGCCGAACCGCGTAAACAGGTCGATATCTTCCACTGTGATCAACTCGAAGATGATGATCACGGCGATGACTGCCCAGATCCCGGCCGCAAAGATGCTGGTCCATACAATCCGGGTTTTCATGTGCGCGTCGGCCGGAGCGGAGCCATGGGTACCCGGAACCTTTTCGCCCGCCTCATCCTGGCTTGTGACACGGACCTGAAGCGAGATCAGCAGCGTCATGAACCAGATGACGGCGTAAAGGACGATTCCTGTGACAACCCCCATCAGACCTGCTCCAACTCAACCAGTGTGCCGGTGAAATCCTTCGGGTGAAGGAACAGGACAGGCTTGCCATGGGCGCCGATCTTCGGCTCACCAGTGCCCAGAACCCGGGCGCCATCGGCTTTCAGCTTGTCACGCGCGACTAGGATATCTTCAACTTCATAACAGATATGGTGGATCCCTCCGGCCGGATTCTTTTCCAAAAACGAAGCTATGGGCGAGTTATCCCCAAGAGGGTATAGCAGCTCGATCTTGGTGTTGGGCAGGGTGATGAAGATCACCGTGACGCCGTGATCAAGCTCATCCTGTGGCGGGCCGACTTCGGCGCCAAGGGTGTCGCGGTAGAGGGCGGCTGCCGCGTCGAGGTTCGGCACGGCGATGGCAACATGGTTCAGGCGTCCGATCATGGGGCTCTTCCAGAATGAGTGGCGTTGCAATGGATATGGCGTGACAGGGCCTTGGGGGCAAGGTTGAGCGATGTCGCAACAGGGGCTGTTTACTGATCGTAAACCTTGAGTGTGCGACACACGAGGGGCGCGGAGGGAATCGCGTTCAAGCTACTGGACACAGTGATGGATGATCGACTGACGGAATTTGACCTTCGCCCACAGCCAACAGCAGAACGACCGCTGTTGGGCCTCACGATCCTCGTGGTCGAGGACAGCCGCTATGCGTCCGAAGCGATCCGCTTGATGAGCTTGCGTTCGGGCGCGCGTCTGCGGCGCGCCGATCGCCTCGCCTCGGCAGAGCGGCACCTGAATGTCTATTGCCCAACGGTGGCGATCGTGGACCTTGGCCTGCCCGACGGATCCGGCCTCGACCTGATCAAATCCATGTCCGAGACGAAGCCCCGCGTACAGGTGATCCTTGGCACCTCCGGCGCCGAGCGAGAGGCGGCAGAGGCCAGCGTTCTGGCTTACGGGGCCGACGGCTTCATCGCCAAGCCAGTGTCAACGATCGCCGAGTATCAGGCCGCGATCCTCGCCCATCTGCCCAATGCACTGCGCCCCGCGGGCCCACGCGAGGCACAGACTGTCAGCGTCGACCCCGACCCCCTCGCTCTGCGCGAGGATCTAAGCCATGCCATGGATCTCCTTGCCCTCGACAGCCCCCCCGTCACGTACCTGCGGCGGTTTCTCATCGGGCTGGCAAGAGCGGTGAAAGACAAGGCATTGGAGCAGCATGCCCACGACATGGCCGAAACGCTTGCCGCGCCCGACCGCGCGGCACTCCGCGCGGTTCTATCGGGTCGAATTCAAGCCGTGCCGGGCGTTGTCTAGGGGCGTTTAGTCCTGCGGGATGACCCGCAGACCAAGCTCCATCAATTGATCCGGCATCGGGTCAGACGGCGCGTTCATCATCAGGTCTTCCGCCCGCTGGTTCATCGGGAACAAGATCACCTCGCGGATGTTCGCGGTATCCGCCAGAAGCATAACGATCCGGTCGATCCCTGCCGCGCAGCCACCGTGGGGCGGGGCCCCATATTGGAAGGCGTTGACCATGCCGCCAAAGCGCTTGCGCACTTCATCCGCGCCATAGCCGGCCAACTCGAACGCCTTGAACATGATCTCGGGCTGGTGGTTCCGGATTGCGCCGGACACCAACTCATAGCCGTTGCACGCCAAGTCGTATTGATAGCCGAGCACCGACAGCGGGTCACCGTTCAAAGCCTCAAGCCCGCCTTGCGGCATCGAGAAGGGGTTGTGGGAGAAGTCGATCTTGCCAGTTTCTTCATCAGCCTCATACATCGGGAAATCGACGATCCACGCGAACGCGAAGCGGTTTTGCTCGGTCAGGCCAAGCTCATCGCCGATCACCGTCCGCGCGCGTCCTGCGACGGCCTCGAACTGCGACGGTTTTCCCGCAAGGAAGAACGCGGCATCGCCGACGCCAAGGCCCAACTGCTGGCGGATCGCCTCGGTTCGCTCGGGCCCGATGTTCTTTGCAAGCGGGCCTGCGGCTTCCATCCCCTCGCCCTGGTCGCGCCAGAAGATGTAGCCCATTCCCGGCAGGCCCTGCTCTTGCGCGAACTTGTTCATCCGGTCACAGAACTTGCGTGAGCCGCCCTTCGGCGCAGGTATGGCGCGCACTTCGTTGCCCTCATGCTCCAGAAGCTTGGCGAAGATCGCGAAGCCGGAGCCCGCGAAATGCTCGGACACCACCTGCATCTTGATCGGGTTGCGCAGGTCCGGCTTGTCGGTGCCATACCACAGCGCCGCATCGGCGTAGCTGATCAGCGGCCAGTCCTGATCAACCGACGCGCCCTCGCCGAATTCCTCGAACACGCCGCGCAGGACCGGTTCAATGGTGTCAAAGACATCCTGCTGTTCCACGAAGCTCATTTCGAGGTCGAGTTGGTAGAAGTCCGTCGGAGAGCGGTCCGCGCGCGGGTCTTCATCGCGGAAGCAGGGCGCGATCTGAAAGTACTTGTCGAAGCCCGAGACCATCAGCAGTTGTTTGAACTGCTGCGGCGCTTGCGGCAGCGCATAGAATTTGCCGGGGTGCTGGCGCGATGGCACCAAGAAATCGCGCGCGCCCTCGGGGGACGAGGCCGTGATGATCGGCGTCTGAAACTCGCGGAAATCAAGGTTCCACATGCGTTTGCGGATGCTCGACACCACGTCAGAGCGCAGCATCATGTTGGCTTGCATCTTCTCGCGGCGCAGGTCGAGGTAGCGGTATTTAAGGCGCGTTTCCTCGGGGTATTCCTGATCGCCGAAGACCTGCAGGGGCAACTCTGCGGCGGCGCCCAGGACTTCGAGGTCACGGATGAACACCTCGATCTCGCCGGTGGGCAGCTTGTCATTGACCAAGGCCGCATCGCGCGCCTTCACCTCGCCGTCGATGCGAATACAGAACTCGGCCCGCAGCTTCTCGACTTCCGAGAACACCGGGCTGTCGGGATCGCAGAGGATTTGCGTGATCCCAAAGTGGTCACGCAAATCGATAAAAATCACTCCGCCGTGGTCACGGCGGCGATGCACCCAGCCCGACAGGCGGATCGTCTCGCCGACATTGGCGGCGGTCAGGGCGGCACAGGAATGGCTGCGATAGGCGTGCATCGTGTCTCTCCGGGGTGGTTTTGCGGCTTCGGATAGACCGTCCAGGGCCGGTGAAGTCAAGTCCGTGCACGCAGGCGAGAGGCCAAGCCGTGGATTTGCATATTTTTGGAACAAATATGGGTCAGAGTTGGCACGCCATGGCTTGGGCCACCGCGTCTTGGCTGAAAGGGCCAAGGGGGCGGGTGTGAAGCGCGCCATCTGCCAGTATTGTCGCCATGATCTGTGTCCAGCCCCGGTTGGCGGTGACCATCTCTGGGCCATCACCGCAATCGCGGACGCCGCCGGTGATGAAGGGCTCGCCGATGCGGTGGTTGGTCAGGCCCTCCAACGCGGCCACTTGCGTCAAGGCGTCATTCTCAAAACGCCAGACGCGCAGGGTACGGGCCAAATGCGGCCGGTCGATATAGGCGACCTCCATCATGCCGTCTCCATCCAGATCAGCGGCACCGATGGGCGCGAGCCAGCGATTGGGCCGCCCGATGAAGGGCGTAGTTGCGACTTCAACCAGCCGGATGCCGTCCGCCGAGGGACGATAAATGGCCAGCTGCGCCCCGAAATCGCGGTGGCTTTGCACGACGATGATCTCTGCCGTGTCATCACCATCCAAGTCCGACAACCGTGGTGCCGTATCTTCAAAGACGAGTTCTTCTGGCAGTGTCAGGGTCTGGTCACCGCAGGAACTGCGTGATGTGTCGGAATAAACATGCAACCGGGTGCCCTCGATGGCGTCCCCTAAGACGCCATGGGCGTAGCGGGTCGTCGGCACGTCGTACCATGCGATGATCCCACCCCCATCCGGCCACGGATCAGAATAGGATTCTCGCATTTGCGTAAGATCCGCCGCCGGCGCAGGGCATCCCCACGCCGCCGCAGCTGCGAGGAGGGCAAACGGCCCGAGGAGGGCTGCGAACAGCCCCCGCCGCATCAGATCTGCTTTTCGGGCATCTGGACGACAAGGCCGTCAAGCGCGTCGGTGACTTTCAACTGACAGGTCAGACGGGATCGGGCGGTGTCGGGCTCGTAAGCGAACTCCAGCATATCCTCTTCCATCGGGTCGATGGCGGGCAGCTTCTCAACCCAGGCCGGGTCAACGTATACATGGCAGGTAGAACAGGCACAAGCGCCACCGCAATCGGCCTCAATGCCGGGAATGGAATTGTCGCGCGCGCCTTCCATTACGGTCAGCCCCGTGGCGACCTCCACTTCGTGCTTGGTGCCGTTGTGTTCGATGTAGGTGATCTTGGCCATTGTCCGCCCCTGAAATTCCGTTTCCCCGCCTAGGTAATACGCACGCGCTTGCCTTTCCAGCCGGAATTGCATCGCCCCCTGCTCAACCCTATAGATAAGCCCATGACGATCAGACGCATATTGGCCGCGTAGGGCCTTGTCGGCGCGCTCCTTGCCGGGTTCGCTGCGGTCGCGCCCCCCGCGATTGCGCGGCTCGAACGCAGCAACCCACCCGCCATGGTCGCCACCGCCGAGCAAGCCGATGCCCTCATGCTGGACAAGTCCGAGCGGCTTTTACGCCTTCTGCGCAACGGGGTGGTGATTGCCGAATTCACCGTCTCCCTTGGCGGCGCGCCCGAGGGGCACAAGGCCCGGGAGGGCGATGAGAGGACGCCAACCGGCCGCTACATCATCGATTGGCGCAACGCGAATTCCATCGCACATCTCAGCCTCCATATCTCCTACCCCAACGCCCAAGACACCGCGCGGGCCGAGGCGACCGGGGTGTCGCCCGGCGGCGACATCATGATCCACGGAATGCTCAATGGCTGGGGTTGGGTCGGTAGTGCCCACAGGCTATGGGATTGGACAAACGGCTGCATCGCCGTCACCAACACCGAGATGCGAGAGATCTGGGCCCGTGTACCCAACGGCACCCCGATCATGATCACCGAATAGACGTTGCCCTTGGGAAGGGATGTTCTATGTTTGTTCCGAAATGGAACCCGTAACACGCCCCCCTGATTGGCCTCGCCCGCCCACGTGTCTGCCCCACCACCTGTTGCACCTGCCGCCCGAGGGGGCGCGGATCACGGTGGCGGGCCTCGTGTTGGTGCGCCAGCGGCCCGGCACCGCCAAGGGCGTGATCTTCATCACGCTGGAGGATGAATTCGGCGTCTGCAACGTTGTGGTCTGGCAAAAGCTGTTCCAGAAATATCGCCGCGCGGTGATCTCGGGGCGGCTGTTGCGGGTGACGGGCCGCATCCAACGAGAGTCCGGCGTGACCCATGTGGTGGCCGAGCATGTGGAGGATATCTCTGCGATGTTGGACGACCTGGTGGCGCTGCATGAGCCAACTCGTGCCGGCGATCAGCCGTAATGCTTCCCTGAGCCTGCGTTTTCCGCTAGGATATGGCAAAACAAAACCAGGACGTTGAGCAGTCCCATGCACAAATTGATCATTCTAGCCGCCCTTGGCGGTCTTGTGGCGTGTCAACAGACCGCGCCCGAGGACAGTTTTACCTCGATCATCGATCCCACGATCAACACCGGCTCTGGCGGGGTTCAGGTCACACGCGGCGTCGGCCCGCCGAACGCCGATCCTCAAAGTTGCTATGGCCGAGAGATCGAGCCCGCCGTGATCGAGACCGTCACCGAACAGCTTATGGTAGAGCCCGAGCAATTGGACCGCGACGGCAACATCCGACGCCCCGCTGTTTTCGTAACGGCGACCGAGCAGCGGATCGTCGAAGATCGCACTGAGACGTGGTTCGAGACACCGTGCGCGATGGAAGGCAACGTCGAATACATCACCAACCTGCAACGCGCGCTGAGTGCACGGGGACATTACGATGGTCCGGCCACGGGCACGATGAACCGCGCCACCGTGCGTGCGATCCGGGCCTATCAGCAGCCCCAGGGCCTCGATAGCGGTGTCCTGTCGCTCGCGGCGGCGCGTCAGCTTGGCCTTTCGGTCTGGGATCCGGAGCTTTCGGGCAACTGACGCTTCCCCGCTTCCGTTCCGCAAAAGAAAACCCCCGACGCTGCAACCAGCGCCGGGGGTTTTGCGTTCACCATGACCTCGGATCAGTCCTTGATGCTCAGCGCCATGAAGCGGGGGTTGCCATCGCGACGGATCAGCAACAGGATCGTCTCTTGCCCCGCCTCATCGGCGGTCTCGATACGCTCTTGCAGCTCGGCCACGGTGCCAACGGGGGCTTGTGTCACTTCGGTGATGATATCGCCTACCTGAAGGCCCATTTCGGCCGCGTCCGAGACCGGATCGATCATCGTGATCACCAAGCCGCGCTCGACGTTTGCGGCGTTCAGTTCGGAGCGGAGCTGATCGGTCAGCGGCGTGAGCGTCATGCCAAGGACCACGCTGGAGGGGGCCGCGTCGGGGGCATCCGTAATCGGCACGGCAGCGGATTCCGCCGTCTCGCGACGCCCAAGCGTGACGCGCAGGGTCTCGGTTCCGCCATCGCGGAACACCATGACGCGCACGGTCTCGCCCACGGTGCTGTCCCCGACCACCCGCACGAGGCCGCGGGTATCTTGCACCTCATTGCCGTCGAAAGTCAGGATCACGTCGCCAACCTCGATACCGCCATCCAGCGCCGGGCCGGTGGGCACATCCGTGACCATGGCCCCGCGCGCCTCTTCAAGGCCCAGGGCTTCGGCCATTTCCGGCGTCACATCCTGGATGCGCACGCCAAGCCAGCCGCGACGGGTTTCGCCGAACTCCCGCAACTGCTCCACCACGTTGACCACGACATCCGAGGACATCGCAAAGCCGATCCCGATGGACCCGCCGGTGGGCGACAGGATCGCGGTGTTCACGCCGATGACCTCTCCCTCAAGGTTGAACAGAGGGCCGCCAGAGTTGCCCTGATTGATCGCCGCATCGGTCTGGATGAAGTCGTCATAGGCGCCGGAAAGCGAGCGGCCAAAGGCCGAAACCACGCCGACCGACACAGAGAAGCCCTGCCCCAGTGGGTTGCCCATGACCATGACCCAATCGCCGACACGATGTTCTGAGGCGACGCCGAAAGGCACGAAGGGCAGCGGTTCGTCGCTTTCCACACGAAGAAGCGCGATGTCGGTGTTGGGGTCCGTCCCGACAAGTTCGGCGACCAGTTCGGTGCCGTTGCGGAACTCGATCATGATCTCATCAGCGCCTTCGATGACGTGGTTGTTGGTGACAAGATAGCCATCTTCCGAAATCACGAAGCCCGATCCCAAGGCTTGACTACGGCGTGGTGCGGGGCCGTCCTCGCCGGGGCCGTTGGGGCCCAAAAAATCATTGAAAAAATCCTCCAGCGGAGACCCCTCGGGAACCACGGGGGCCGGGCCACCGGCGCGGCCTGCCACGACCGAAGAGGTGGTGATATTGACCACCGCGTCGCCCACTTGATCGACCAGGTCGGCAAACCCCGGCAAGGCCGCGTTCTGCGCGCGCGCGGGCAGCGCCGAAATCACGACAGCCAGCGCCGTCACTACGGCGATCAGCGCACCGAACAGATGGCGTGTGTCGAAGCGCCCCGTCGGCGTCGCGGCGACCGCGCGCGCGCGGTGCTTATGATGTTGGGGGGGGATGGGGGGTCTTGTGTGGATCGTCACGGCAAATAGCCTCCTGAAAAACCGTCGGGCAGGCACGTCTGCCCTCTCTTTATATTTCGGGCCTTCGCGCTGGTAATCAAGTTGCAGAAACCTGACCCTTGCCCCGCCGTTCGTCACATGCACGTGAACGCGGTGCCTTTGGATCAAGGTTTGCACGGGGTCCCGCGCAAACCAAAGCCTAAATGCAGGTCCCCGAAAGAAACCACCACCTCAAAGCAGGCTGACCGCCCAAGAGGTCAACACAGCCCCCAGCGCCACGGCGCAAAAGCCGATGAGGCGGCGGGTTTCCGGCGGGATTGTCTGCATCGCACGCAATAGGTCCTCCAAACGCGAAGGGGCCAGTGCGAACACCAGCCCCTCTATCACAAGGACCATGCCAAGGCCCATGAGGATCGCGATCCACATGGGGCCTATTGGCCCGCAGGTGCCAGCGAATTGCCGCCTCCGATGGCAGAGCCGTCGAAGTAGCCAAAGAACTCGCTGTCAGGGCTGATCACGAAGCTGGAGTTTTCCCCCAACGCCCGCTCGTAAGCGGTGAGAGAGCGGGTGAAGTCGAAGAACTCCGTGTCCTGGCCAAAGGCTTCGGCGAAGATCCGCGTCCGCTCTGCGTCTGCTTCACCTCGGGTGATCTCGGCTTCGCGTGCGGCGTCAGAGGTCAACTCGACCACCGTACGATCTGCCGTGGCCCGAATCCGCTGCGCGGCCTCTTCACCACGGGCGATCTCATCCGCCGCTTCGCGTTCACGTTCCGCACGCATCCGTGCGAAGGTGGCGTCAAGGTTTTGCGCCGGAAGGTTGGTCTGTTTCAGACGCACGTCGAGGACCTCAACACCAAGTGATGCAGCACGCGCACGGGCCTGCAACGTAATCTGCTGCATGAGGCCTGCCCGTTCGCTGGACAGGATCGTGTTCGATGTCACCCCGTCAGCACCCAGAACGGCCCGGATCCGGTCCGTCAGAATGGCTTCGATCAGGTCGTCGGCCCGACGGATACCACCGCCACCAACGGCACGGTTGAACTGCTCGGTATCGACGATACGGTAGCGGGCGAAAGCGTCCACAACCAGACGACGGTCATCGGAGGGCGTGACCTCGGTCGCGGCCGTGTCGAGCGACAGGATGCGGTCTTCATAGTAGATCACGTTCTGGATGAACGGGATCTTGAAGTTGAGGCCGGGCTCGTCAATCACCTGGCGGATCTGGCCAAACTGCAGCACCAGCGCGCGCTGACGCTCATCAACCACGAAGATCGAAGAGGAGATCAGGACAACGCCAAGAACGAGGACGGGAATAAGATAAGTGATACGGCGCATCTTAGTTAGAGCTCCCCGTGGTGGTGGCATCGCCAGTCGGGCGACGCAGTTCATTCAACGGCAGGTAGGGCACAACGCCCGATCCACCGGTCTCGCTGTCGATGATCACAAGATCCGTTTCACCAAGGACCCGCTCCAACGTCTCCAGGTAGAGACGGCGGCGTGTGACTTCGGGGGCGACCGTGTATTCTTCCAGAACCGCAAGGAAGCGACTGGCTTCACCCAAGGCTTCGTTCACCACGCGGGCGCGATAACCCTCGGCCTCTTCCAGCAGCTGCGCTGCCTCACCACGGGCACCGGCGGTGACGCGGTTGGAGTAGGCGTCTGCCGTCCGTTCAAGGCGATCCCGCTCCTGCTCGGCGGCTTGTACCTCGCGGAAGGCGTCAATCACTTCGACCGGCGGGTCGGCACGGTCAAGGTTGATACGAATGATGTTCACACCGGATCCGTAGCTGTCCATCGTCGTCTGGATCAGGGAAAGCGCCTGATCACCGATCAACTGGCGGTCGCGGTTGAGGATCGGGGCCAGTTCCGACTGTGCGATGATCTCACGCATCGCCGATTCAGCGACCGAGCGGATCGTGTTTTCAGGATCGCGCAGGTTGAACAGGAAGTCAGCAGGGTCGTTGATGTTCCATACGACGTCGAAGTCGATGTCGACGATGTTTTCGTCTGTGGTTAGCATCAGGCCCGCGTCCGAGGTGCCGGAACGGTTATTGCCGATCGCTTCGGTCCGTTCCTGCGCGGTGTCGATCACTTCCGCCGTTACCAGCGGCCAAGGCGCCAAGTGCGGGCCATCGCCGGTGATGCGGTATTCGGAACCAAGGAATAACTCGACCCCCTGCTCACCGGGTTGAACCGAGTAGAACGAGGCATAGAGCCATGCCCCAAGGGCCAGCACGATGCCACCGATCCAAAGGGTGCGCGGGCTGATCGGATCACTCCCACCTTGCCCGGGCCCACCCGTGCCGCCACCGCGGCCGCCCATCAGCACGCGAAGCTGTTCTTGCCCCTTGCGCATGATGTCGTCGAGTTCCGGGATGTTTTGCCCTTCCCCGCCACCGGGGCGCCGAGGCCCATTGCCATTGTCGCCACCGCCGCGGTTTCCACCGCCGCTGCCGCCACCGTTGCTATTGCCGCCACCCCAAGGTCCGCCGCTATTGCCAGCCATGTGTCCTGTTACCCCTCACAAAGGTCGTCATGTTACCGCCCTATATGGGGCGAAAAATTCGGTTTGCACCCACAAACCCACGCTTTTCCCGCCGAAAGGGCGATTAAGCGGTGCGGATCGGGTCGCGCATCGTCACGATCTCTTCCGACATCGTGGGGTGGACTGCAACCGTCCGGTCGAAATCCTCCTTGGTGGCGCCCATTTTCACGGCGATCCCTGCCAGCTGGATCATCTCTCCGGCGGCAGGTGCCACGATGTGGCAACCAAGGATCTTGCGGGTCTCCTTACTGACGATCAACTTCATCATGACGCGCCAGGGTTTGCCCGCAAAGGCGGTCTGCATCGGTCGGAACGACGTGCAATAAACCTCGATCGGTTCCTGGTCGCGCGCGTCCTCTTCCGTCAGGCCCACGGTGCCGTATTCCGGCGTGGTGAAAACAGCCGAGGGGATCAACTCGTGATCCACGGGGGTCGGGTTGCCATTGAAGACCGTCTCGACGAAGGCCATGCCCTCGCGGATCGCCACGGGTGTGAGGTTGACGCGATTGGTTACATCACCGATGGCGTAGATCGAGGGCACGCCCGTCTGGCTATATTCGTCGACTTCGACCTCTCCGCGCCGCCCTAGCGTCACGCCCACGTCTTCCAGCCCCATGCCTTCGGTGTTCGGCGTTCGACCCGTGGCGAACAGGACCTTGTCGAAGACGTGCTCCTGCCCGGTTGTCGATTTCACCCAGATCGGCCCGCCATTGCCCCCCTTGGGCAGCAGATCGCCAGAGGATTGCGCCGACGCACCCATGGCCGCATCGCTCGCCGTGCCTGAGGGCTCGTGGTCCGCCCCGGCAGGTGCCATCTCGTGAATGTTGGTGCCCAGATGCAGGTCAATGCCCTGCTCTTGCATCATCTCGGCAATCAACCCGCGGGCTTCATCGTCAAAGCCGCGCAGGATCTGCGCGCCGCGATAATACTGCGTCACCTTCACACCCAGGCCCGCCATGATGCAGGCGAATTCGCAAGCGATATAACCGCCGCCGATCACCAGAAGCGTCTCGGGCAACGCGTCGAGATCAAACAGATCGTCCGAGACGATGCCAAGGTCCGCATTCGGCATGTCGGGGCGCGTCGGCCGCCCGCCGGTGGCCACAAGGATGTGCTTGGCGGTCTTCTCCTGCCCGTCGACCGAGACCGTATGGGCCCCTGCCACCGTTGCGCGGCTGTCGAAGATCTCCACGCCGGAGCCATCCAGCAGTTTGCGATAGACGCCTTCCAACCGGTTCAGTTCCTCATGCAGATGTTTTTGAAATACGGGCCAGTGGAATTCACCGTCCTGTACGTCCCAGCCGTAGGCGCGCGCTTCCGAGAAGCCCTCGCGGTAGCTTGACGCAAACACCATCAGCTTCTTCGGCACGCAGCCCCGGATCACGCAGGTGCCGCCCAATCGGCTTTCCTCGGCCAGGGCCACCTTGGCGCCACCCGCCGCTGCCACCCGCGCGGCGCGTACACCGCCCGAGCCGCCGCCAATCACAAACAGGTCGTAGTCAAAGTCGGACATGGGTTGCGCTCCGTCAGGCATGAAAGTCGGCTATGGGTATTTCATACCCCCGCACCCAAGACCAGTGCGCCTTCATACGCAGTCCTGGCCGACTTCGATCATTCCCCGTTCCGCAAATATCCTGGGGGGAAAGGGGGCAAAGCCCCCAAAAAAGGGTGGGAGGGTGGGCCCTCCCTCCCCCAAAAAATCAATCGCGAATGTCGACGAAAAGGTTATCCGTATCCACCACGTCCACGCGCTCATGCTCGATCGTGCCATTGTTGATGTCGCGCACCTCGACGGTGCCATCGGCATTGCCGATCACCAGCACGTCACAAATATCAAGGAACAGCCCGTTCTCCACCACGCCCGGGATCTGGTTCAGCACAAGGCTCAACTGCGCGGGCTGCGCGATGCGCCGCAAATGCAGGTCAAGGATGTAGTTGCCCTCGTCGCTGCGGAACGGCTCCGTGCCGGAAAGACGCAAAGAGGCAGACCGCCCCAAGACATCCAAATTCGACAACATCTCTTCGATCAGTGCTTTCGTGGTCTGCCACCCGAAGGGAATGATCTCCACCGGCAGCGGGAACGCCCCAAGGGTGTCCACTTGCTTGGTGGGGTCAGCGATCACGATCATCTGGTCGCTGGCCGTCGCCACCACCTTCTCATGCAACAACGCGCCGCCACCGCCCTTGATCAGGTTCAGGTTCGGGTCGTATTCGTCCGTTCCGTCAATCGTCAGGTCCAGCCAGCGTACTTCATCAAGCGTCTTGATCGTCACGCCCACTTCGCGCGCCAGATCCGCCGTACGGGTCGAAGTCGCGACGCCAGTGATCATCATGCCCTCTTCGCGAACCAATTCACCCAGGCAGCGCACCATCCAGGCAGCCGTCGATCCGGTGCCGAGGCCCAGGCGCATGCCGTCCTCTACGAATTCCACCGCGCGGCGCGCCGCCACGTATTTCGCTTTGTCGATGGGGGAAAGCTCGGCCGTCATGGGCAGGTCTCAATCTTGTCTAGGGCAGCAGTTGGCATTCGTCTTAGCGAACACTTACCGTTGGGGCGAGTGCAAATCCGCGCTTTGCAGCCCCGTCTCCACCGCGTCAAGGGCCTCTGTTGGCACGATCAGAACCACACCCGGCGCGTCGCTGGTCAGCGAAACCATCCCCCCGCTCGCCTCATTCGAGGTTCCGATCTTGCGCATCGGGTGCAGCGCCAGCGCCTCGAAGGACCATCGCAAGCCTGCCATGCCAACCGTCACCGCATCCAGCGGAAACAGCGATACGCGCATGCCAGGCGGTAACTCCAACGCCAGCCGGGCGGGCAAGTGCACCGTGACATCCTGCTCTCCCACCAGCAATACAGGGCGATCGCCGTATCGTGCCAGTACGTGCAACGCCGCCAATCCGTGGTCCAGTCGCGCGCCGGTGAAGCCCACTGCGTAGATCAAGGGCGTTTCTACTGCACGCAGTGCCTTGTCGAAATCGGTGCTGTCCTGCTCTGTCACCTCGAAGAGGCGGTCCGCCGGAATCGCGGCCCGCCCGGCCGCTGAAAGCGAATCCATATCGCCGATTACCGCGTCGGGAATCACCCCCATTGCCAGCAAAGCGTCCGCCCCGCCGTCTGCTGCCACAAAAATGTCGGCACGATCCCGTACCAAGGCAAACGTAGCGGCCTCCAGCGGGCCGCCTCCGACCAAAACAACTGAATCTCTATATTTCAATGACATATCACTCGGTCCCTCGGCGCTTTCGGCACATTGCCGCCATGTTCTGGGTGAAACTCCCCAGAAAGGTCAAATTCGCGTCGCTTTTTCCGGGAAACAGTTTGTTACACCTTTCGTGACGATGATATTTTCGGGGTCAACCCGGAGTAAGATGAAACCCGGTGCCGATCTTGACGAACATAGTTGGCCGGACGAGCAGAGTGGCAGAGCAATGAGTGATGAAAACAAAATCCTAACGGTCTCCTACGGCACGTTTTCCTGTACCCTAGAGGGGTTTGATCGCCCGTTCGAGGCGATGAAGGCAATCGCGGAGTATTTTCGCGATCTGGCAGCGGAAGACCGCTATTTCGGGGCAGAGCCCCCGACGCCGGATGCCGAGACGTTGCACCGCATCACCGAGGCCGCGATCGAGCGTCGGGTGGAAGCGCGTGTGCTGGCCTCTGGCATGATCATGCGCCCAGAAGGCGCCCCTGCCGAAGACACGCCCGCCTTCATGAGCGCGGGCCTGGATGCCGGCCTCGACATCGAGGACGCCATTGAAAGCGTCGCGCCGGAGGCCGAGGAAGAAGCCGATATGACCGCAGAGGTCGCGGAAGTAGGCGTTGAGGCAGCCGAAGAAGAAGCTGAAATGATCGCGGAGGTTGCGGAAGAGGTTGCTGAGGCAGCCGAAGCCGTTGCCGATGGAGTGCCTGAAGACGCACCGGAAATCGCTGAGGATAGCTTAGACGCGACCGAAGAGGCCGCCGAAGCTAAGGCTGAAGACGACGATGCGTCAGAGGATATTGCGGCAGAGGACGGTGCGGTCGAAGACGTTGCGTCCGAAGAAGATGATGTCGCCGAAGACATTTCGGCCGACACCGCCGAGGCCGTGGAAGAAGCCGCTGATGGCATCATGCCAGAGGCCGCCGACGCAGAGCCTTCCGTTGAAGACACAATCGCCGGCATCGCCGCCGCCATGGCCGCCGACACCGTGGAAGAGACCGCTGAAGAAACGACCGCGGACCAGGATCTTGAAGGCGAGGACGCTTTCGTTGCGGGCGACATTTGGTCAGAGGATGACGGTTTCGCAGGCGATGACACCGTAGCCCGGCAAGAGCCCACGACTGACGAAGGGGATGCCGGTGCCGACACGCTGATCGCGGTCGCCGCTGCCCTTGCCGCTGGTGGCGCAGTCGCAGCCTATTCCGATGACGAGGAAGACGACGACGTAAATAACATCGCCGAGCTCGACGAAGAGGCTGACGATATCACCGATGGTGACGTCGATTCGATCTTCGCCGATGAGCCCGACGCCGAAGATGCCTTCGACGGCGCCTCTGTCGCCGCCCGTCTGGCACGCATTCGCCGCGCCTCACTGGCAGAGAACGGTGATCGCGCCGCCACCGTGCAGCCCGATGATGAACTGATCTCGGCAGGCGGCGAAGGGGCCGCGCCCGAGCCGGTGATCGAGGCCGATGACGATGCCGCCGTGGCAGCGCTCGCCGCCGCGTTCGAAACCGAGGCCACCACCATGGCCGCCGCGCCCGAGGCGATCGAAACGCTGGACGCCGAAGAGGCGGACGCCGATGACTCGATCCTCGCAGCCATCGCCGACAGCACTGAGCCGGAAGCCGAAACGCCACGTCCCACCGTTGCCGCAACCGATACTGATGAGGATATGGATCGCCTGTTCACGGCCACCGAGGGGCGCCTGTCGACAAATGAAACATCGCGCCGCCGGGCCAATATCGAGCATCTCAAGGCCGCAGTCGCCGCGCGTGTCGCCGATACGCGGTATGCAGCCGAAGGGGCGACCGCCAGTGACCTCGCAGCAGCAACCGATACCGCCGCAGAATACCGCGATGATCTGGCGCGCGTCATGCGCCAACGCCGGGTGCGGGTTGACGTGACCCGTCGCCGCGCCGCCGAAGAGGCGCGCCCGACGCCGCTCGTGCTCGTGTCCGAGCAGCGCGTGGATCACGAGGTCGGTCAGGCTGCCGCCGATGCCGCCACGATCATGCCGCGCCGGGTGGCGCTGGCCGAGGGCGAGGTCGCCACGACCCTGCGTCCGGTCACCGCCGCGCCGCTGGTCCTCGACACGCCCGTGGTCGACGATGCACCTGTGGCAGACATTGCGCCCGCGGCTGACGTTGCGCCCGAAATCGACGAAACACCCGAAATCGACGTCGAAGCACTGGAACAGGCCCGGCCTGCCCCGCGCAAGATGGCAGCTACCTTGGCCAATCTCGCCCAACGGGCCGGTCAAATCGCCATAGGCCTGAACCGCCCCGCGCCTGTCGAAGCCGAGGCAAAGCACGTCGCAGAGCTGGCCCCTGAGCAAATGCCGGAGGATGCGCCAGAGGAGGCAGCGGAAGACGCCGCAGAGGCAACGCCCGAGCCTGAGGTGGCTGAAGTGCCCGAGGCATTCGAGGATGAAGACGGCGTCTTTGTACCTGCTGATACAGCTGAGGAAACCGCCGCCGAAGCCCCTTCTGACGTGCTGGAGTCGGCCTCGGATGAAGAGAATGACCAAGAGTATGACGACCCGATCGCTGCCCTGGAAGCCCAACTGGCCCGGGAAATGGATGCCGAAGCCGAGACGGCCCCTGCTGCGGCCCCGGAGAACGCCGAAGAGGAAGTAGACCACTTCAGCCGCTTCGCCGAACTGCTGGCCGACTCTGAAGCCACAGAGATCGATGAAGTGCTGGAAATGGGCGCGGAATACCTGACCGACGAAGCGGGCCTGGTGGAATTCAAGCGCATGCAGCTGCTGCGCCTCGTCCGGATCGCGACCGACGGGTCGATCTCACGCAAGGAAGCCATCTCGGCCGTCGACAAGTTGACCGACGACGGCGTCCTGGTGGCCCTTGGCGGCAGCCAGTATCGGATGCGCCGCGGTCTTTGATCCACTGCCAAAAAATGGAAAGGGGCGCCCGAGAGGGCGCCCCTTATTCATTCCGGTCCCACTATTCTTCCGGCGGCGCATCCGGGTCGGCCTTGCCGACGCCCAGGAATACGGCCTTCAGCGGGAAGGCCCATGCCATGCTGAATACCAAGCAAATGATCAGCTGCAGCCAGATATTCCAGCCCTCAAGAAGGCTGAGGATATACCAGACGGCAGCGATATAGATCGGCAGACCCACCGTAAGGATGAAGAGCGACCACCGCTTTCGGGCCTTGTAACTTAGTGCCATGGCTGCCTCCTCAGTCGGCGAACGGGTCCGTCACCAGGATCGTGTCGTCCCTCTCGGGCGAGGTAGACAGTAGCGCCACGGGGCATTGGATCAACTCTTCAACCCGGCGCACGTACTTGATCGCGGCAGCGGGCAGGTCGGCCCACGAGCGCGCGCCCTCGGTGCTGTCGGACCAACCGGGCATCTCTTCATAGATCGGGGTGCAGCGGGCCTGTTGATCGGCGGCGGTTGGCAGATAATCCAACTGTTCGCCGTCCAACTCGTAACCGACGCAGATTTTCAAAGTCTCAAATCCGTCCAGAACGTCCAGCTTGGTCAATGAAATGCCCGTGACCCCGGAGGTGGCACAGGTCTGGCGCACCAAAGCGGCATCGAACCAGCCGCAGCGGCGCTTGCGTCCGGTGACGGTGCCGAATTCATGACCCCGCTCGCCCAAACGCTGGCCATCGGCGTCGTCGAGTTCGGTGGGGAAAGGGCCTTCGCCCACGCGGGTCGTGTAGGCCTTCACAATGCCGAGTACATAGTCAATGGCACCCGGTCCAAGACCAACGCCCGTGGCAGCCTGTCCGGCGATCACGTTGGAGGAGGTCACAAAGGGGTACGTCCCAAAATCAATATCCAGAAGCGCGCCCTGCGCGCCCTCGAACAAGATCCGTTTGCCGGATTTGCGCTGTTCGTTGAGCACCTTCCAGACCGGTGCGGCGTATTGCAGAATCTGCGGCGCGATCTCTGCCAACGCGTCGATCAGGGCGTCGCGGTCGATCGGATCAATGCCCAGACCCCGGCGCAGCGGCGCGTGATGTTGCAAGGCGCGGTCCACACGCGCCTCCAGCGTGGCGCGGTCGGCCAGATCGGCGACCCGCACAGAGCGTCGCCCAACCTTATCCTCATACGCCGGGCCGATGCCGCGGCCGGTAGTGCCGATCTTGGTGCCAGACGACGCTGCTTCTTCGCGTGCACGGTCCAACTCTCCGTGGATCGGAAGGATCAGCGGCGTGTTTTCCGCGATCATCAGGGTCTCGGGCGTGATTTCCACGCCTTGGCCGCGAATGTTTTCGATTTCCTTGACCAGATGCCAGGGGTCCAGCACGACGCCGTTGCCAATCACCGACAGCTTGCCGCCACGTACCACACCAGACGGCAACGCATTCAGCTTGTAGACCTTGCCATCGATCACCAGGGTGTGGCCCGCATTATGGCCCCCTTGAAAACGTGCGATGATGTCGGCCCGTTCGCTGAGCCAATCAACGATCTTGCCCTTACCCTCATCACCCCATTGCGCACCGACAACCACAACATTGGCCATATGTTTTCCCTCAGATCGTTTGCGGAACCCGTCAGCGGCATAGCGGGCGGAGCCTTTGGAGGAAACCGAATTCCACCGCGCCCCCCGCTTTTTCGCCTCCTGCCCCGACGCACGGTTAACGTTTGGTTAAACATATCAACCGCAATCTATGCCCGGTTGCGCCCTTTGGCTGCATATGAAACGACTATGGAGGACTACAGAGTTCAGGAAACATGTCTTTGCCAGGGGGAGATACCCTTGCGGCCCCCTGTCGCATCTCATATGTGGAGCGCGGACCAGAGATTTGCTCGATGGGATAAGGCCGGAATATGGAAAACGTCATCCTCGTCATTCACTTGATCCTGGCAATTTGCCTGATCGGTGTCGTGTTGTTGCAGCGCTCTGAAGGGGGTGGTCTCGGCATGGGCGGCGGTGGCGGTGGCGGCGGGGTCATGACCGGACGCCAGGCTGCGACCGCATTGGGCAAGCTGACATGGTTCTTCGCCATCGCGTTTCTGGCCACATCGATCACGCTGACCGTGATCGCGGCACAGAATTCCTCGGGCTCTTCGGTTCTGGATGGCTTGGGCGCCGTGCCCGCCGTCGAGGAGGAAGGCGACAGCGCCCTCCCGCCGGTTGATCAGTTGTTGCCGCCCATCGGCACCGACGGCCCGGCCCTGCCGCCCGTTTCCGAGTAACATCTAACCCCTTCACCCCACTCGATTTCGTGGGAGCGCAGGGGTTTTCCACATAATATTGCGTCAAAAGCGGGCTCTGGTCTTGTGTGACCGGGCCGAATCCGGGTACTGTCAAATCCCGTGATAATAGAAACGATGGAATGGTGCCCGAGCGGTCCGAACCATCCGCACGGGGGACCTTACAGCCATGGCTCGTTTCATTTTCATCACCGGGGGTGTGGTCTCGTCGCTTGGCAAGGGCCTGGCCTCTGCCGCCCTTGGCGCGTTGTTGCAGGCACGCGGATTTTCCGTTCGCTTGCGCAAGCTCGATCCCTACCTGAACGTCGATCCCGGCACGATGTCCCCGTTCGAGCATGGGGAGGTGTTCGTGACCGACGATGGGGCCGAGACGGACCTGGACCTTGGCCATTACGAGCGTTTCACCGGCGTGCCGGCATCCAAGACCGATTCCATCTCTTCCGGGCGTATCTATACCAATGTTCTGGAGAAAGAGCGGCGCGGTGATTACCTTGGCAAGACCATTCAGGTGATCCCCCATGTCACCAATGAAATCAAAGGCTTCATTGCGATTGGCGAAGACGACGTCGACTTCATGCTGTGCGAGATCGGCGGCACCGTGGGCGACATCGAGGGCCTGCCGTTCTTCGAGGCGATCCGTCAATTCAGCCAGGACAAGGCGCGCGGGCAATGTATCTTCATGCACCTCACCCTGCTGCCCTTCATCAAGGCATCGGGAGAGCTCAAGACCAAGCCAACGCAGCATAGCGTCAAGGAACTTCGCTCCATCGGCCTCGCGCCCGACATTCTGGTGTGCCGGTCCGAGGGACCAATCCCCGAGAAAGAGCGTGAAAAGCTGGCGCTGTTCTGCAACGTCCGCCCTGACTCCGTGATTGCGGCGCAAGACCTCAAGTCGATTTATACCGCCCCGCTGGCCTATCACCGCGAGGGGCTCGATCAGGCAGTCCTCGATGCGTTCGGGATCAGCCCCGCGCCCAAGCCCGATCTGCGCATTTGGGAGGATGTGGCCGACCGGATCAGCAACCCCGAGGGCGAGGTCAATGTCGCCATCGTCGGTAAGTATACCCAGTTGGAGGACGCCTACAAATCCATCGCCGAGGCGCTGACCCACGGCGGCATGGCGAACCGGGTAAAGGTCAACATCGAATGGGTCGACGCCGAGATCTTCGAGCGGGAGGATGTGGCCACACACCTCGACGGGATCCATGCCATCCTTGTGCCCGGCGGCTTCGGAGAGCGTGGAACGGAGGGCAAGATCAAGGCCGCCGAGTTTGCCCGGACACGGAAGATTCCCTACCTCGGAATTTGCCTCGGCATGCAGATGGCGGTGATCGAGGCGGCACGGAATCTGGCCGATCTGGGTGACGCGGGGTCCGAGGAATTCGATCACGAGGCCGGGAAAAAGCGTTTTACACCCGTGGTTTATCACCTCAAGGAATGGGTGCAGGGCAACCACAAGGTGGAGCGCAAGGTGGGTGACGACAAGGGCGGCACCATGCGCCTTGGGTCCTACGACGCCGTGTTGACTGAAGGCTCTCGGGTGGCCCAGGCTTATGGGACGACAGCCATCGAGGAACGGCATCGCCACCGCTATGAGGTCGACACGAAGTACCGCGACGCGTTGGAGGAAAAGGGCCTGATCTTCTCGGGCATGTCGCCCGACGGCGCGCTGCCGGAAATCGTCGAGGTCAAGGATCACCCGTGGTTCATCGGTGTGCAATTCCATCCGGAATTGAAGTCGAAACCCTTCGCGCCTCACCCGCTATTCCGGGATTTCGTGCGCGCGGCGAAGGAAAATTCACGCCTCGTATGAGGGGTCATGTTAACGGAATATCAACAGGTTAGGGCCATGGTGGGCCTATGGTGACACATTCTTGCCGCAAACCGCCGAAAACGCCCTTGTGAAGACCCCACGCCTTTTCCGACACATGCGGTCGCGTTATACTAGTCAGGACAAGCGGACTCGAGCACCGCAAACAGAATGAACGAAGGTCCCGCGCCATGCGCCTTACGATCTCAGCCCTCGCCCTTGCAACTGCCTTCGCGGCAACCGGTGCAAGCGCACAGGACGCAAGCCAGTGGACTGGTTTCTATGCGGGTTTCGCCACCAACATCATTTCGCCTGAGTTCGACAATTCCACCGCGATGATTCCGCTTCAGGAAGGCACAGGGTTCGGCGCATACGGCGGTTACAACTACGCGATCGGGGACAACTTCGTCGTCGGCGCAGAAGTTGGCATCAGCGGCCCGGTGTCCTTCCAAACCGCACTTGGCAACCC